>NZ_JBMPOT010000002.1:0-478705 GCF_049340425.1 Undibacterium sp. JH2W
AGCGTAGATCCATGATATTTACTGTTTTCCAAGTCATGTTGGCGACTCCCTTTAGGTATCTTTATGATCACCTAAAGGTGTTACCTATGTCCTGATACAGGTGTTACCCATGTCTCTGTTCTATACAGCTCGCCAAGAAAAGGAAGCAAAAGAAGGCGACCCAGGCGTCGCCGCCCCTGCGGGGTTCCCGTTTGTGCGTTACAAAAAATGGGAAAGTCCGAAAACTCGCTTTGCTCAAACGTCGGCCTTTCTTTTTCCATTTTCTGTAACGCACAAATGGCGTCGACACATGGGAACTGCTAAAGTCAAAAACAACGTCAACGTCAAACCCAAACCCAAACCCAAACCCAAACCCAAACCCAAACCCAAACCCAAACCCAAACCCAAACCCAAACCCAAACCCAAACCCAAACCCAAACCCAAACCAGTACGACGGCCAGTCATATTCCGAAGTACTTTTGATCATTCCTCAAACACGTTACCCATAAAAAAACGCCCGATCACTCCGGCGTTTTTATCAGCTTAACAAAAATCAGAAGTTAGCCTTGAATTGCACGCCATAGCTGCGTGGTTCGTTCAGGATGCCTGTCAGGTTGTTGAAGTCGATGGCGGCGATGACTTGTTGCTTGTTGGTGATGTTGCGACCATAAGCAGCCAGTTCATATTTGCCGTCAGCCCACATATAGCCTACACGCAAGCCACCTTCGAGCAGGGACTTGGCTTTGTATTCCTTGGCTTCATACAAGAACATGTTGTAAGTGTCTTTGTAAGACCAGTCGGTATTGGCATACAGCGTGCCTTCGCCGATTTGTGTGGAATAACGCAGCGAGAAGTTGCCTACCCATTTAGGTGCGCGTGGCAGTGGGTTGCCACCGATCAGGACGGTGCCAGCAACCGGGCCTGCTGGATTGGTGACAGTACAGCCATTGCCGCAAGGAGCGACGAACAGTTTGCCATCCCTGATTTCGGTATCATTATAGCTGAGGCCCAGTGTGGTTTTCCAGTTGCGGCTCAGGTTGGCTTGCAAATCCATTTCAAAGCCTTGACCTACGGCTTTGTCTGCATTTACCAGTTTATTCTGATTCACGCCACCACTACCTGCGGTCAATTGCAAGTCTTTGGCTGTGTACTGGAATACAGTAGCGCTGATGCGTGCGGTGTTATCCAGGATGTCTTTCTTGATACCGGCTTCGAAAGACAGATTTTTTTCTGAATTGGCAACCGAGATGCTGTCACCGAACAGTACGCGACCCTGGATACTAGGTGCACGATAACCAGTTGCGATACGGGCGAATACGGATGTTGCTTTATCCAGCGTGTAGTTCGCGCCTAAATCCCAACTGATATTGGTAGCAGATGGATTGGCTCTGAGTACTGGCGTACCTGGTGTGCCAAATGCCGTGCCTGGTGTCCAGGTACGTTGTGCATCAAAGTCTTTTTTGTCGCTGGTATAACGGATGCCGCCGCGCAGTTTGAACTGGTCAGTTACTGCATAGTTCAAAGTGCCAAAGGCTGCCCAGGATTTGGCATTTTGGTGTTGTACTGCATAACCGTCTTGTGGATTACCTGGTGCCAGGGAATTGTAGTCAAAACTGTCAACTTGCAAGTCTTCGCTGAAGTAGTACAAGCCACCTATCCATTGCAAGGCGTCTTTGGTATTGGATTCAACGCGCAACTCTTGTGTGATCTGCCTCAGGCGCGGCAAGCCATCGGCTGTTTCAGCCGGGAAAGGGATAAAGCCTGGGCCCATGGTGGGCACGAAGGATGCACCATAGCCACCATCAACGTCGGCGCGGCTATAGAATTTTGCCTTGTCATAGGCTGTGATGGAATGCAGGCTCATGCCTGGTAAATCCCAGCGCAGGCGCAGGCTGCCACCAGAGGATTGCAGGGTTTGCGTATTTAAACCATCAGTAGGATAGTTGGAATAGTTAAAGCCAGGGACGATCTCATTCGTGCCTTTTTGTATGATATTGGCGCGGAACAGGGTGGCATTGCCCGACATGTCACGACCATGCAAATTCACCAGGGCGCTGAAATCACCGTTTTTATATGAGAATTGCAGACGTGCTGCATTGTCACGGTAACCTTCGAGGTTTTTCTCACCAGTAGGACGTGGATTGGTTACGCGATCATCACGTGACTGGGATTGACCAGAGAAACGCATTGCCCAGTCCTGGTTCAAAGGCACGTTGATCGCGCCTTCAAGATTGATGGCCTTGTCATTGCCGAAACCGAGGTTGGCATAACCTTCCAGGCGACGGGTAGGCTTGGTAGAGTCAAACTTCAAAACACCTGCCGGAGAGTTGCGACCGAACAGCGTGCCTTGCGGGCCGCGCAGGATTTCTACCTGGTCTACGTCAAATACCGGGAAGCCTTTCAGCATAGGGCTTTCTTGCACGACATCATCGTAGACCAGACCAACTGGTTGGGATGCATTCAAATCGAAATCGGTATTGCCCAGGCCGCGGATATAGAAACGTGGGAAGGAGCGACCAAAGTCGGATTCCACGTTCAAACTAGGAACGCGCGCTGCCAGGAAGCGAATATCCTGGCCGCTGGCATTATAAGTATCGAGTGCTTCGCCTTTGATGGCAGAAATGGACATCGGTACTTCCTTGATGTTTTCTGCACGGCGGTTAGCGGTAACGATGACAGTTTCCAATTGTGTACCGTCATTTTTGGCTGCAGGTTTGGCATCCTGAGCCCAGGCGGATTGCAGGGGGAAGGCGGCAGTGACTGCCAGAGCGATCACGCTCAGACTGACTCCCTTATGCAATTGCTGAGAAATGGTTTTGCGCATGGTAAGTTCCCAAGTTGAGTTAAACAATGGTGTTCTGAAATGGTGCATCTGCACCATCCCTGAATTGGGGCGTGTTGAAATCTGGGATTTCGCTACGGTTGCCACCGCAATCGTTTGCGTAATCGTTTGCGTGGCGGCGAATCTGTTATCTCTCTTGCCAGCAGACAAGTCAAGAATTACTTAAATCCAAATAAGGAAATGCAGTTTTTGCTGCAAAAATGTTGCGAATTTCAAACAACATTCTTGCTGTTGGGTATTATTTTTTTGCCCTGGACATGTTTCATTTAATGCTTAAAAATGGGGCAATAAAAAGTCCGGTGCTCTCAAGTGGTCTTGATGCGGGCCAAGCTTGCCATGAAAATTTTCATGGCAAGGCAGAATTTTGAAAAAAATACTGGTATGAAAGACCTTAATTAAATGACCAGCTTTGTTGAAAACGCCTGTGACACCCATGCTACTTTTTTTAATGTTCATTAACGCCAAAACACGCTATGTTTTCCCTTGCGAAGTCGGCATTTTAGGTCTGGTTTTGCTCTGGCTTCGGATTTGCCATCTGGCCACCAGCGGGTCTCCAACAACCTAGCCAATGCTCCCATATCTGTCCTTGTTTGCCTCCACCTCTGATTCTTGCTGACCTGTGCAGATCATCGAGGAATTCCACAGAAATTTTCCTGTTGCTCAGTTGTGTCAGGTATTTTCTAGCGGCACCTTGGCTGCTGATATTGATCTCGTTCAGTGTTTTCATTCGCACAAGTCCAAGCAGGCAGGATTCATCAGTGCAACAGTCCGCCTGCTTGTCATTGCCCAGCAGTTCATCGTAGACATCCTGAGTGGCTTTTTTGACGTCCGCCTGGGTTTCATGTTTGATGAGGTATTTGATGACAGGTAGCATATTACGGTTTTTTACCTGCCTCAGGGCATAGGCAGAATAAGTGCTATGGGTTTTCATTTGCAGATAGCCCAGCATGAAATCCTTTTCATTTTCGGCATGCATCAGATCCGCCATCCATACTGGCCAGTGCGTATCTTCCGGCACGCGGCCCTGTGCCCAAAAGGCAAACAAGGCTTTGTTTGAGCGTGCTTTGCGTGTGTCTTTGAGGTAGGGATAGCTTAAACGGTAGCGCAGATTGGGCATCCAGATTGCGTCATAGGGGCCAAAGGATTGTTCGCCCGTGATCAGACTGGAATACAGGGAAAAAAATTCCACTTGTACTGCGCCATTTTTTTCTTTTTCAAAAAGTGGCAGAGAGTCCTTATGGAAGCGATCTGGATACTGCATGGCCATGGAGCGCAAAATAAAAGAACGGCGGTGAGGATCACTATCACTCCTGGCCATTTCCAGCCAATGCTCATAGGGCAGCTTGAAACGATATGCCAGGGCTGCATAGCCATACATATACTTGCGCCACAAGGCATTGTCGGCAGTCTTGTACAGATTCATCAAGAAGTCTTTTTCTGCAGCCAGTTGAGCAGGGTTGCTATCTTCGCCTACAAAAGTCAACAAAAAAGTGGGCAGGATAGAAGCAGTTCCGGCAGTTTTTGCCTGGCTCAGCAAGTTCTCGCGAAACCGCTGGGCGACTGGGACTTCTGCAGCATACAATCTTGGTTCACTGAAGTTGGGTACCACCATGCCCAGTGCATCACGTGCCATCACGCTGTCTGCGCTATCTTTGCTGCGGGTTTTGATCAGTTCGCGGGCCTGGGCCGTACCTATGCTGCGCAAAGCCATGATAACGAAATGGCGGGTAAAATCATTTTTGCTGCTCAGGTATTTTTCCAGTAATTGCACAGTTGGCTCGGTCTGGTCGGACATGACCAATGCATAGATGTGCAGCATCGCCAGATCATCGGCACGCATACCGGCGGGCATATCCTTGGGCAAGTCTTGTATTGCAAAGGGCACGGTGGCGCTACTCAAAAATTCTTCCAGCCGGGTACGGCTATTAATCAAACCACCGTCAGGAATACGCAAGGCTTGTCTGGCCGCCGCAGCAATGCTAAAGCCTGCATAAGACAGATTTTTGGGCAACCTGGCAAAGTACAGGTCTTCACTCGCCAGGCCATAGGGACGGCCGATCAGGGTCGAGTAAAACAGGCGTGCTTCTATCGATAAAGCTTGATTATTTTGTCTGTCGTTGGGGTAAGTCAAATCATCTGGTTTTGCCGGGCTGCTTTGCATGGCCACATCTCTTGCATGCGCAATTGTGGGATAGTTTACGCTTGTTGCCATCAAGTATGTTGTAGCGACGAGAGCAAATTTTTTCATTCGCTCACCTTCTTGTTGGTGACATTGGCATCGCCATTGCTTGCAGCGCTATGTGCTACCGCTATACCGACAATCAAGCGCAGGCGTATGGCTAGCGAGCCTAAAGACTCTATAGATTCCGGGCGTAGTTGCGTGCCATTTTCTATGATGGAAATATGCTGCGCATTTTTATAGCCATCACGGTTGCTGAAAGCCTCGGTCTGTATTACTGCAGTCTGGATATTGATCTTGTCTTTGCAAAGGTTTTTACCGTCTTGCGGGCAGATTTTTTGCACTTCCTTGCGTACGCAGCGGGACACCATGTCGGCCAGTATTTCATCCTGTTTGTTGATACGGTAGAAACTCAGATTTTTATACTCCCTGCCACTGTAAGCATCAATACCTGCATCCCTGCCATACCTATCCATACCCAGTTTGAGTAATTTTTCTATGGCTTCATCGGCATTTGCGGTGAGCGGAAATTCTGCCTCTATGCGCTGTACCTGTATGTAAGGGAATTTTGATTGGGTATCGTTGCTCTTTTCCAGATTGCGCGCGGCCCTCAATTTTTCTTTTTCCAGCAAGTTGCCACCCTTGCTTTCGACATAGTTGCGTATGGCTGCCATCTGTTTGTCCAGTTGATCGCTACCATCTTTAGGGCGTATGCTTTCTGCACTGACGCCACCGCTGATGACCAGGCGATTTGGTAATAATTGATCGCTGCAAGTCAAACTCTGGAAATCATATGCTGAGTTAATCTGGGCGTTGGGTGTTAAAGTAATCACTCCCGCAAAACTGCTAAAAGTGCTTGCTGCAAGCAAGCTTGAAATGAGACATTTGACGATGTATGCAGGACGCATGGAGAGTTTCTTTTTAAGATTGAGCATGGAAAATAAATGCTTTCAATTTTGACTATAAATTGAAATTCATTGTAATGTTCTTTCTATCCAAAATGTCGGCTGGACTACAATTTCGTCTGTTTTTTTTGAGTATTGAAAGCAAATACCAAGAGTATTAAATTGACCGTGCCCTCAGATTGATGCAGGCGGTATAAATCAAAAAAACTTGGCAACTGCTGGTGTCAGCATTGCCAGGTTCTTGTGAAGCAGTTGTCGACTTATCTACGCATTCAAGCTGCGTAGTAGGCTGTTTGATCCAGGTCAGTGAGCAAAGAAGGGCCTTCTGGTTTCCAGCCCAGCAACTCCCTGGTTCGCAAGCTGGAAGCCGCCATGTTCGCACCGGCCATTTTGGCAAACCAGCCAAAGTGTTCAGCTTCGCGCGATTCAACTGGCAAGCCAAGCTGGCGGCCTATCATTTCGGCTATCGTTTTAAAGGATATGCTCTCATCGGCAATGGCATGGTAGGCCGATTCAGTGACACCTTGCTCAAGTGCGAGACGGTAGACGCGCGCAGCATCTTGCCGGTACACGCCAGACCAGCAATTCTGACCTTCACCCAAATAGGCTGATACACCGGTTTGCTTCGCCAGGCGTATCAAGAGTGGCACAAAACCATAATCACCAAGGCCGTGGACTGACGGTGCCAGTCGCACAGTTGCCGCACGTATGCCGCGTTCAGCCAATGCCCTGGCACTTGGTTCGGACTTGCGCGGTGAGCCTGGATGGGGCAGGTCCAGCTCGCTTGCTCCACGCGCCATTCCCAGCAGGCCGGAGGTCACGATGAGTGGGCGGCTTGATCCTTCCAGAGCACTTCCCAGCACCTCGATGACTTGGCGGTCCTGTTCACAATTCGCTATGAATTTTGAAAAATCATGATTGAAGGCGGTGTGGATGACGGCATCAGCCTGATCGGTAGCTGTGCGCAAGACATCAAGATCTTCCAGTGTGGCGAGCAAGACTTTCGCCCCCGTGGCGGCGAGCGCTGCCGCTTTTTCGGCAGAGCGGGCAAGCCCGGTCACTAGGTGACCTGCGTCTATCAGTTCTTGAACTACTGCAGAGCCTACCCAGCCGGTGGCTCCTGTGACAAATACGTGCATATTATATTTCCTTAAATTTGTTATGGTTTATGTGAAGTTTCATGAATTCAGCCCAGCCACATCGAGACCTCTACATCTCCACCAAATGGCAGAGACAGGTAACCGCTACCGGGGGCGCGTATATGTGCCAGGTAATCCGGACTGTAGTCGGCGTTGTCAGCTACGATCAGCGCGCCGGAGCGCAAACGGCCTTCGACCAGCTTCAGTACGTCGATATAGAGCGCCTTGGCACCATCGAGTAATAGCAGATCGACAGACGCAGGAAGATCAACTGCCAGCGTCATCAGCGCATCACCTTCGCGTATCTCGACCAGGTCAGCCAGGCCGCCTTCGTCCAGATGTTTGCGTGCTTGCACCACCTTGGATGGCTCAAATTCGCTGCTAATCAGGTTGCCGCCGCCGTTATCGCGCAGTGCCGCAGCCAGGTGCAGAGTAGAAATGCCGAAAGAGGTGCCGAATTCGACGATGTTGCTTGCATTGCTACTGCGCGCCAGCATGTAGAGCAGTACGCCAGTCTCGCGTGAAACTGGCAGCCAGAGATCTTTCAGCAAGCTATAAAAACCCAGGTATTCGGTCTTGCTATGCATCAGGCGCTCGCGTTCTTCGCGCGAGATACTGGCGATAGCGGGGCTGCTTGCGGCTGCTGCCTGCTTGAACAGGCGTTCAAGCAGGGATGCCAGTCGGGTCGAGGTCAATGTATTGGTCATGGGTGTATCCAGTTCTAAATCGAATGCAAATAATGGAGTGCCATCTGCTATACAGATGGCTACAGATGAAACGTGATTAATTCGTCGCATTGGTGAAAAATGATACGGACAATTATTCGCGTTGACTAATCGCATTGGACCTCGCGTTTTCGCATAGCCTGGCGCTGCTTGTTAAGCCTTTGATTGTCCATAGAAATTCCCTTAGTAAGCCGGTGCAATCGAGGCAATGAAAGACGCCTCATCAGCTAAAAGCTCAGGTTTTGCTTAGCCAAAAAATTGTTTTCGTTGTAATGATTGTGGCGATGATGGATTGTTTGAGGGATAGGGCGGCTTGGGTTAAGATGTGATGGATTCATCGCATTGCAAAAGCATGAGTTTGCTGTTTCTTGTTCGCTTCTACTGTTTATCTTACTATGGCCACCCGTCGTCGTCCCCAGGTTTCCACGCGCAAGCAACCACAGCAGGCCCGTTCAACCGGGCTGGTCACGGCAATCCTGCAGGCCGCGGCGCAGGTATTGGCGCAAGAAGGAGTAGCGCGTTTTACGACTGCCAGAGTGGCAGAGAGGGCTGGAGTCAGCATAGGCTCGGTTTATCAATACTTCCCAAATAAGGCTGCCATCCTTTTTCGTTTGCAAACTGACGAGTGGCAGCAGACCACGGATATGCTGCGGCACATTCTGGAAGATATCAGCAAGCCGCCGCTGGATCGCTTGCGCACACTGGTCCACGCTTTCATCATTTCGGAATGCGATGAAGCTGAAACGCGTCTGGCCCTCAGTGATGCGGCTCCGCTCTATCGCGATGCGCCAGAGGCGCAGGAAGTACGGGCCTCGGCAGACCAGACTATTGACCTGTTCATGGAAGAAGTATTGCCCAGGGCATCGGCGGCTACGCGCACGCTTGCCGGTGACTTGATTACCACTACCCTGAGTTCGGTCGGCAGCAGTTTTTCTGGGACGCGCCATACCCAGGCAGAGATCAAAACCTATGCTGACGCTATGGCAGATATGTTTTGCGCTTATCTCAAGGGTATTCAGTAAGATTGGACCAGGTAGGTAAATTCTGCCTGCCGTACGCTACAATCTCGCCTGAATTTTTGAAAGCACCGAAAGTAAATACCATGAGTAATCAATTTGATCTTGCCGTGATAGGCGCAGGCGCAGCCGGGATGATGTGTGCTGCTGTTGCAAGCCGGCGTGGCAAGCGCGTGGTATTGATTGATCATGCCACCCGTCTGGCAGAAAAAATCCGTATCTCGGGTGGAGGTCGATGTAATTTCACTAACCTGCATGCTGGCCCGAGTAATTTTCTTTCTGAAAACCCGCATTTTTGTAAAAGCGCCTTGTCGCGGTATACCCCGCAAGATTTTCTGTCTCTGATGAAGCGTTATCAGATTGCCTGGCACGAGAAGCATAAAGGGCAATTGTTTTGCGATGACAGTGCTGAAGATATCATCCGTATGCTCAAGGCTGAATGTGACGCTGGTAAAGTCGACTGGCGCATGGGATGCAAAGTCGATGATGTGCAAAAACAGGAGCAGGGTGGTTTCTTGCTGCAAACCAGCACAGGTGTAATTCGCACTGCGCAAGTGGTGATTGCCTGTGGTGGCTTGTCTATCCCAAAGATAGGCGCGACTGACTTTGCGCATAAGGTAGCACGTCAATTTGGTTTGAAGATCATCGAGCCTCGTCCTGCTCTCGTGCCTTTGACCTTTGATGCCAAGGCCTGGGAGCCTTTCGTGCCCTTGTCTGGCATTTCGCTGGAAGTGGATATAGAGACAGGCGAGAAAAAATCCCGCACGGTATTTCGTGAAGACTTGCTGTTCACGCATCGCGGCTTGTCTGGCCCGGCAGTCTTGCAGATTTCCAGCTTTTGGGAGCCAGGCAAGGCCATACGCATTAATCTCTTGCCAGAGGTGGATGTGGCAGAAGACCTGGTAGGCAATAAATCCACCATCAAAAAGAATCTGGCAAATCATTTATCGCAATACCTGCCAGCGCGCCTGGTTGATGGCTTGCTGACTGCCCACGGCTTTGCTGGTGATGCCAGAGTGGCGGACATGCAAGACAAGCGTTTGCGCCTGTTGGGAGAGAAATTAAACCGCTGGGAATTGATACCCAATGGTTCTGAAGGTTACCGCAAGGCTGAGGTTACCCGCGGTGGCGTAGATACCCGTGAATTGTCCCAGCAAAGCATGATGGCCAACAAAGTGCCTGGCTTGTATTTCATAGGCGAAGCGGTGGATGTGACGGGTTGGCTGGGGGGGTATAATTTCCAATGGGCCTGGGCATCGGGCACAGCAGCGGGCCTGGCAATTTAAAATTTGCGTTGTATTTTTGCATGAATATGTACTGGGTGGTAGTATACGCAGCTTATGACGTATTTTCCTGCGTGATATTGACCCTTTTCAGGGATACCCCAGTAAATGCCGGGATTTTCAGGTGAAACCAGAAGTGAGTTTGATGAATGTTTGTTGTCTGCCACAAGTTTTTGCGCAAGATTTAATCAACTTTCTTCCATTAATTTAATTTTCCTGTTAATATCTCGGTCTTCCTATAAATCTTTCCATGGTTTGAACTTACATGACCACAATTCGCCTTAAAGAAAACGAGCCGTTCGAAGTTGCCATGCGCCGCTTCAAGCGCACTATCGAAAAGACCGGTCTGTTGACCGAATTGCGCGCTCGCGAGTTCTACGAGAAGCCAACAGCAGAACGCAAACGTAAGTTGGCTGCCGCTGTTAAGCGTCACTACAAACGTATTCGTAGTCAGCAATTGCCTAAGAAGATGTATTAATCCAGCTGTTGTGTCCGGCAATTTGCCGGGTGCATCGCGGGTAGTTCATTAAAGCTTAGGTTTGCATGCCCGCTCCGGTCAGCCGCAGCGGGCTTTGTTGTCTTTGTCGCCGGCATTGTACGTTAGCTTGCATATGTCCGAAGTAAGGTATGAGATTGATGCCGGATCCTTGTGCAAATTTGCGCAGTATCCATTTAAATAATTTCAGGAGCAGCTTATGAGTTTGAAAGAACAGATCACCGATGACATGAAGGCTGCGATGCGCGCCAAAGAAACAGTCAAGTTGGGCACTATCCGCTTGCTGACGGCTGCCATGAAGCAAAAAGAAGTCGATGAGCGCGTAGAGCTGGATGATGGCATGGTATTGGCTATCATAGAAAAAATGCTCAAGCAGCGTAAAGATTCCATCACCCAGTTTGAAGCGGGTGGTCGTCAGGATCTGGCTGATATAGAAAAAGCTGAGCTAGCAGTTTTGTCTGTCTATATGCCAGCGGCGATGTCGGATGAAGAAGTGCAGGCCGCTGTGGCTGCTGCCGTGGCAGAAACTGGTGCAGCAGGTCCGCAAGATATGCGTAAAGTAATTGATGTATTGAAAGTAAAGCTGGCGGGTCGTGCTGATATGGGCAAGGTCTCTGGTTTGGTCAAAGCGGCATTGTCCAAGTAATCTGGTCATCTGCTTAGACTTTTGTTTTATCCTTTAGCTGGCGTCCTGCTTTGATACCACAAAGTTTTATACAGGATTTACTGGCCCGCGTTGATATTGTCGACGTGGTGGGTAAATACGTGCAGCTCAAAAAAGGTGGCGCAAACTACATGGGTTTGTGTCCCTTCCATAACGAAAAGTCCCCCAGTTTTACCGTTAGCCCGACCAAACAGTTTTATCACTGCTTTGGCTGCGGCGCGCACGGCAGTTCCATCGGTTTTTTGATGGAATATTCTGGTCTCAGCTATGTCGATGCCATCCGTGATCTGGCGCAAAACAATGGCATGATCGTGCCGGAAGAGGACAGGCTCTTGCCTGCGCAGCGGGCAGAAGTCACGGCAAAAAGCCTGGCCTTGTCAGAAGTCATGACCAAGGCAGGTGAATATTACAAGCAGCAGTTGCGTACCGCACCGCAAGCCATCGCTTATCTGAAGAAGCGTGGTTTGACTGGTGAGATAGCAGCGCGCTTTGGTCTTGGCTTTTCGCCAGATGCCTGGGATGGTTTGCGTAGTGTCTTCACTGACTACAATATCCCGGCCCTGGTCGAAGCTGGTCTGGTCATCGATAAGAGTGAAGAGGAGGGTGGTGGTCGCAAGCGTTATGATCGCTTCCGCGACCGCGTCATGTTCCCGATCCGTAATACCAAAGGCCAGATCATCGGTTTTGGTGGGCGTATCATGGAGCAGGGTGAGCCCAAATACCTGAATTCGCCAGAAACCCCACTGTTTCAAAAAGGCCTGGAATTATATGGCTTGTTTGAGGCGCGCCAATCCATACGTGAAGCTGGTTATGTGCTCGTCACTGAAGGCTATATGGATGTGGTGGCGCTGGCGCAAATGGGTTTCCCGCAGGCGGTGGCAACCCTGGGTACTGCTTGTACGCCTACCCATGTGCAAAAACTCTTGCGCCAGACTGATCATGTGATTTTCAGTTTCGATGGTGACAGTGCGGGTCGCCGTGCGGCAAGGCGTGCACTCGATGCCTGCCTGCCGCATGCCAATGACGACAAGGTCATCAAGTTTTTGTTCTTGCCTAAAGAGCATGATCCCGATAGCTATATCCGTGAATTTGGTACGGATGCCTTTGAACAGGAAGTGAGGGATGCCATGCCGCTATCGCAATTCTTCATGCGCGAAATGATAGGTGACAATGATTTGACGACCGCAGAAGGGCGCGCCCGCACCCAGTTTGATGCCAAGCCTCTGTTGCAGGCCATGCAGTCATCCGGCATGCGTTTGCAACTCGTCCGCAATCTGGCGCAGGTTACGCAAACCAGTCCGGCTGAAATTGAAACCATGTTTGAACTCAGTCAGCCAGTGGCCCGTATCAAGCTGGCACCACCCAAGAGTAAGCGCAATGCGCCGGTAGGGTTGGAGCTGCAGATCATGCGCATCCTGGTGGCACATCCTTCATTGGCCATGATGCTGGATGAAAGCGTACTGGCAGACGCTGCTGCGCTGGCACCTGATGGGGCCAATATGCTACGTAGCCTGGTATTTACAGCACAAAGCATGGGTGAAAATGCCCAGTTTGCTGCGCTGGCCGAGCAATTGCGCTCCCTTGGTTCTGATTTTGATGCCTTGATTGCCGAGATGGCGGAGCAGGCTGAAACGGATATCGATATTGTCAGATTGGAACTGGCTGGTGCCTTGCGCCAGATGCGTCATCAAGTGCTGAAGATGGAAATGGAGGGTTTGGCGGCGCGTGGTTTGCGTGCCCCTGAAGATGTGGCCCGTTATCGTGAGATTACACAATTGCAAGACCAGCTCAGGAAGCAGGCAGCCGCTGAAGCCGCCTTGCGTTAAACAAAAGCAATTTCCAACGTTGGAAGTTTTTCTCATACATGACCGGGCTGCCTCGGCAGTTTGCATCTGGGTCTTGTTATTTCCAGTTTTGACTTCATTTCTACTATTGAAATCAGGATAGGTATCAAATTATTTAATTGTTTATCAAGTAATTTAACAGGCTAGCGTGGTGCGAAGTAGCTATTTTGCCTCTTTTTTCTCCAGTATTTGCCTAAAATTTATTCACCAAATTGCCACTAAGTTGATATAAGCACAGTCTTAGGCTGGAGTAAAGTAGGTTGGCGTGGTATAATTAAAGGCTTTCGATTCAAGGTCTTAGGTTGTTTCATTCTGGGCGAAGCTTTTACATTTGCACAGAATGTGTTGTTTAGGTGAGCGTAATGCTCCTCCGAGTAACCCAAAACACTGGCGCTGAGACTCGGGAAGTCTGCAACAAACCAGATTTTGCTCTGCGATGCCGATCACTAGATCTGCTGGCAGCGCATTTTCTTTTTTGTGATGTGCCCACAGGCGACTTCCTCAGTTCCGGATGGTTTGATTCAATGGCTAGCGCAATGAAGAAACCCGCGAAAACCCTGAAGTCCACTACGGTAACAAAAGCCGTGGCAGCCGCGCCTAAAAAAGCGCCTGCCACAGCGACGAGCAAGGCAGTGAAAGCCGCAGCAAGTGCTGGCACCAAGGCAAAGACAGTTGCAGCGTCTGTTGCACGGAGTACGAGTAGTAAGGCTGTGAATGTCAGTAAAGCAGACAAGGCAGCGGAGCAAAAAGGGGTTGCGAAAGACGTTAAAGCGCCTAAAGTGATAAAGACCTCACTGGCAGCCGAGACCGTCAAGGTGACGCAGGCAACAAAACAGGCAACAAGTAAAGCAGTATTGAAAACGGCAACAAAAGCCAAAGACACGGATGCACAATCCGCGTCTGCGACAAAAACGGCTGGTAAGGAAGTGAGCGGCAAGAATGCGACACCACCGGCAAGAAAAGGGACTCAGCCAGCAGAGGCGGCCGAATCCCAGCTCAGTGGAAAAACCAGGAGTGCATCTGCAGCCCGGCCAGAACCAGTATCCGTATCATCGAAAGCTTCTGTGACAATTAACAAAACCGATTCAAAGACAGTGACTAAGCCAACCAAGAATTCAACGAAAGCTGCACCAGAGGTGCAGGAAATCAAATCCGGTTCTGCGCCTACCGTAAGCCAGACGACCGATGCTGCGGTGCTTGCCGCAATCGACACTTCCGGCTATGTATTGCCCGGGGTGAAGGTGCCTGGTCGCCGTGGCCGCAAGCCAAAAGAATACCAGCCAGAGAATGAAGAAATCGCAGCACTCAATGCAGTAGAGCGCGCTGAGATGAAAGCCATCGACAAGGCCAAGGCCAAAGACCGCAAGGCCAAAGAAAAGGCTTTGCTCAAAGATGCTTTCTCTTCTGACCCTGAGGCTACTGAAGAAGAACTCGAGCGCCGTCGCCAGAAACTGAAAACCCTGATCAAACTGGGTAAAGACCGCGGCTACCTGACGTTCGCAGAGATCAACGATCACTTGCCAGAAAACGTCGTTGACCCTGAAGCTATCGAAGGCATCATCGGTACCTTCAACGACATGGGTGTGGCCGTCTACGAGCAAGCCCCTGATGCTGAAACCCTGTTATTGTCGGATAACGTCGTCACTGTCACGACCGACGATGATGAAGTTGAAGCTGCTGCTGAAGCTGCACTGTCTACTGTTGACTCCGATTTTGGTCGCACCACTGACCCTGTGCGCATGTACATGCGTGAAATGGGTTCGGTTGAGTTGCTGACGCGCGAAGGTGAGATCGTCATCGCGAAGAAAATCGAAGAAGGCCTGAAAGACATGATACAGGCGATCTCAGCCTGTCCAACCACGATTGCAGAAATCCTGGCTGCGGCTGAACGCATCGCCGCCGATGAAATCAAGATTGATGAAATCGTCGATGGCCTGGTTGACCCGAATGCCGACGAGCAAGCTGCGCCGGTAGTTGTCGTGGTTGCCGAAGAGTCGTCTGAAGAAGATGAAGAAGAAGAGGAAGAAGAAGAGGAAGAAGAAGACGATGATGGCGGTGCCGCAGGCGCAGCTGCAATCTCTGCTGAACAACTCGAACAATTAAAGCGCGATGCACTGGCAAAATTCGAAATCATTTCTACGAATTTTGACAAAATGCGCAAGTCCTACGAAAAAGAGGGCTACAACTCCAAGACCTACGTCAAGGCACAGGAAGCCATTTCTGGCGAATTGCTGGGCATACGTTTTACTGCAAAAGTCGTTGAAAAATTGTGCGACACCCTGCGTGGCCAGGTTGATGAAGTGCGTCATGTGGAAAAGCAGATACTGGAAGTTGTCGTCAATCGTTGCGGCATGCCACGTTCCCACTTCATCAAGGTTTTCCCTGGCAATGAAACCAATCTGAGCTGGGTTGAAGGTGAAGTGAATTCCGGTCATTCCTACAGTGCTGTGCTGGGTCGCAATATCCCTTCAGTACAACAACTGCAGCAAAAACTGATAGACCTGCAAGCACGTGTAGTATTGCCTTTGCCTGATCTGCGTAACATCAATAAAAAGATGTCTGCTGGTGAAATGAAGGCGCGCAAAGCCAAGCGTGAAATGACCGAGGCCAACTTGCGTCTGGTTATTTCCATCGCCAAGAAATACACCAACCGTGGTCTGCAATTCCTGGATCTGATTCAGGAAGGTAATATCGGTTTGATGAAAGCTGTCGACAAGTTTGAATATCGCCGCGGTTATAAATTCTCTACCTATGCAACATGGTGGATACGCCAGGCTATTACCCGTTCTATCGCTGACCAGGCGCGCACGATTCGTATTCCTGTGCATATGATAGAAACGATTAATAAAATGAATCGTATCTCCCGTCAGATTTTGCAAGAGACAGGTGTAGAGCCTGATCCTGCAACGCTGGCGATCAAGATGGAAATGCCGGAAGATAAAATTCGCAAGATCATGAAGATTGCGAAAGAGCCGATTTCCATGGAAACACCGATAGGCGACGATGATGATTCCCATCTGGGCGACTTCATCGAAGACAATCACACACTGGCACCGGCTGATGCGGCTCTGCATGCCTCCATGCGCAATGTCGTCAAGGATGTACTCGATTCCCTGACCCCACGTGAAGCAAAAGTATTGCGCATGCGTTTTGGTGTAGAGATGTCGACCGACCATACTTTGGAAGAAGTGGGCAAGCAATTCGATGTGACCAGGGAGCGTATTCGTCAAATAGAAGCCAAGGCTTTGAGGAAATTACGTCATCCTTCACGTTCTGATAAGCTGAAAAGCTTCCTAGAAGGTAATTAATGTTATATAATGGGCGTCGGTTTTTTCGGTGCCCATTCAATTGATATTGTGCTGAGCTTTTTTGTTGGCACAGTATTTTGCAGGTGGCAGCATCGGGCTTTTCCTGCAAACCTGAAGTATTTGTCCAATCCTGGATTATCCTCAGATTAAAGCAGGCAGAGCTTGCAGAAAGAATTGGGCCTCTAGCTCATGTTGGTTAGAGCAGCGGACTCATAATCCGTTGGTACCGTGTTCGACTCACGGGAGGCCCACCAATTACCATGACTGATATCAAGTCCCCAGATCTACCTACTACTGAACAAACTACACCAGAAGTGAAGTTTGCTGATTTCGGCTTGGCGCCGGAAATCTTGCGCGCCCTGACAGATCAGGGTTATGTGCACCCAACCCCCATTCAAGAACAGGCTATCCCGGTAGTCTTGCAAGGCCGTGATGTCATGGGCGCTGCCCAGACCGGCACAGGCAAGACTGCAGGCTTTTCTTTACCTATTATCCAGTTGCTGCTGGCCCATGCAAGCACTAGTGCTTCACCGGCCCGCCACCCTGTACGTGCGCTGATTTTGACACCGACGCGTGAATTGGCTGACCAGGTCGCAGAAAACGTCAAAGCCTATTCCCGTCACACGCCCTTGCGTTCTACGGTGGTATTTGGCGGCATGGACATGGCACCGCAGACGGCAATCTTGCGCAATGGCGTTGAGATCGTGATCGCCACACCTGGCCGGTTGCTTGACCATGTGCAGCAAAAAACTGTCAACCTGTCGCAAGTCCAAATCCTGGTCATGGACGAGGCTGATCGCATGCTGGACATGGGCTTCTTGCCTGATTTGCAGCGCATCATCAACCTGCTGCCGAAGAAGCGCCAGAACCTGATGTTCTCTGCGACTTTCTCACAAGAGATCAAAAAGCTCGCAGCCAGTTTCCTGACCAATCCGCAAACCATAGAAGTGGCGCGCAGCAATGCTACTGCTGACAATGTCACGCAGATTTTGTACAAGGTATCAGCGGAAGAAAAACGTGATGCTGTGTCCTTCATCATCCGTGAGCGCGGCTTGAAGCAAGTCATCGTGTTTTCCAATACCAAGATAGGTGCTTCACGCCTGGCTGTGCATCTGGTCAAGCAAGGTGTAAAAGCATCGGC
Organism: Undibacterium sp. JH2W; assembly: GCF_049340425.1. NCBI lineage: Bacteria > Pseudomonadati > Pseudomonadota > Betaproteobacteria > Burkholderiales > Oxalobacteraceae > Undibacterium > Undibacterium sp. JH2W. The sequence continues at coordinate 17,522 of NZ_JBMPOT010000002.1, forward strand.
GATTCATGGCGACAAGTCACAGCAAGAGCGCATGGCCGCACTCGAAGCCTTTAAGCAAGGTGAAGTTGAAGTGCTGGTAGCGACCGACGTTGCTGCACGCGGCCTGGACATCGCCGAGCTGCCTTGTGTCATTAATTTTGATTTGCCATATAATGCCGAAGACTATGTCCATCGCATAGGCCGCACTGGCCGCGCCGGTGCCAAGGGTGATGCTATCTCCCTGCATACAGATCAGGATGAACGTCTGCTGATCGACATAGAAAAAATGATCAAGCAAAAAATCGTGCGTCTGCATCTGGCTGGTTTTGTGGCGACATCGGTACATCAGCCCGAACACCGCGCACCGCGTGAGCGTAGCGAATCCGGTGATCGTTCAGGTGGTCGTGACCGTTCTGAGCGCGGTGAAAGAAGCGAACGCCCGACGCGTAGCTTCCAGCCCCCAAAAGAAAAAATTGATCCATGGTTCCTCAAGCCTTACGAACCAAGTTCGGGTGCCAGTTCAAGCAGTAGCAATACGACGACTTCCATGGCATCGCCATCAAACGCCAGCACACCAGTCAAGCCACAAAAACGTGCGGCTTTGTTGGGTGGGTTTCCTAAGAACTGATTTGGAAATGGCAAGGTCTATGACTTTGCTGAATGTATATGCTATGCGTAGGTTGGGCCGGGCCTCGCTAGGCTACGCTTCACCAGCCCAACACTCGGCATTTAAATGACGTATACGTTTTTTTAGACCCAGTGTTGGGCTGATACTCCGTAGCCCAACCTACGAGGATGGGCGTTTAAATAACGTATACGTTTATTGATGCCCAGTGTTGGGCTGATGAGACGCCCGGCCCAACCTACGCATTTATCGTAGCTTGCTTAAATCTAATCATCACCCCGCCCACACCAAATTCGCCGCACACAAATCCTCCAGCGCCGTCCCCACCGACTTAAACACCGTCACCTCTGCATCATCCTTGCGCCCGGCATGTTTACCAGAGCATAGCTCCGTCAATTCGGCAACGATCGCTGACCTTGATAAGCTACCATTCGCCAGTGTCTGCGTAATATCCCCAGCCTCCGACAAGGCACCTGCATAGGTATCGACAAACACGGTCGCCCGGCTCATTAGCGTATCATCCACTTCACGCATGTCGGGCTTGAAGCCGCCAACCAGATCCAGGTGTGTACCTGCTCTGACATACTCACTTAATACGATAGGCGTCTTGCTGGTCGTCGCGCAGCAAATGATGTCGGCCGCATGGCAGGCTGCTGCCAGGTCTTCAACAATATGTATCCTGATATGTGCGGGAAACTCTGCATGTTCGCGTATCACTTGTGCGGTAGTTTCCGACTTCCCGATTGATCGGCCCCAGATGCTGATATCAGTAATTACCCTGGTCTGGCAATGCGCAACAGCGATATGCGGTGCCAGGCTGCCATTTCCCACCAATAGCAAATGCTGCGCGTCGCTACGTGAAGCATATGACGATGCCAGCGCAGAGGCTGCCGCCGTACGCCGCAAAGTCAATTCTTCACCATCCATCAAAGCCAGTGGAGCGCCGGTTCTGGTATCAAACAAAATAAAGATTGCGTGCACAGTTGGCAAGTCCGTATTGTGCGGTGCCACCGTCACCAGCTTTACACCCAGATGCCCTTGCGGCTGCCATACCGGCATCAATAACAGGCTGGAACTATCTGTCTCGGACAAAGTATGTGCATGTCGCTTGGGGACGACCATGTCTTCAGTAAAAGCCTGCCGCAAGGCTGGTATCAGTGCGGCATAGGACAGGGCAGTGCTGACTTGCTCTTTATTGAAATAGGGGATCATGTTTTTTGGAAGATAGCGTTACAGATGTATCGTCAAAGTGATTGCCATCAACCATAGCACGGTTCATGCTCTGCTACACAAACAAGCCACTTCACTCTGCTTCACGCGGCATTTCTTCAAACTGCGCAATCTTGCTCAGGAATTGGCGGCTTTGAATAATATCATTGCCAGCCAGCATGTCCGTGAAAGCCTGGAAGCGTGCCGAGTGTTTTAACCGCCCCGACAGCAGTTTGGAAACAGCTATCGCCAGTGGGATAAACAGGATGCCAGCGATCAGACTGGGTCCTATGAAGTTTTCGGTTTTCAGATACAGGTCGACGCCAAACACGCCTTTAAAAAACACCACAATGAAAGGGATGAACCAGACTATCTGCCCCAGTAAAAATGCCCATTTGAACAGGCTCAACCGACGCGCCTTGTGTTCAGCCAATTGTTTTTGCACCATCGTGATGGGCTGGCCAAAATCCATCTCTTGCAAAGCATGGCGTAGCCTGTGATTGAGGACGGGCATGGCAGCCGTCCAGGCCAGCATGGCATAGGCGGGCAAGGCAAATTGCCATTCACTGATGTGATGCCCCAGGAACCAGATCAGAAAGATAAGCACGGGCGTGCCAGCGATGATTTCATATTTATCTGTCCAGCCCCATTTGGTAATGTCGCGCCTGTGCTGCTCCAGTAAAGTCAGGCGCAACATTTGCGTATTCATTCTGACTGCCTGTTCCAGGCGCTGGTCCCTGGCTACCCATTCAGCTTTTAATAGATCGAGATTCATCTTAGCCTCCTTCTGCAAAGCGGGTTTGCAGTTTCTGTTTGATGCGCGTCATGCGCGTGGCAACATTGCTGGCACTCAGGCCCATGATGTTGGCTATTTCATCATTGCCATGACCATCCATAAATAGCAGGATCAGGGCGCGATTTAACTCATCGAGTTCACTGATGAGTTTGTCCAGCATGCGCATATTGTCACTCTGGGCACTGTAAAGCTGTTCTGCCTCGGCGATATCCAGACCAAATTCTTCCAGCGGTACCGTGTCGCGCACTTGCCGCGTCTCGCTCCGATAATGCGAGATCGCGACATTCATGGCGATGCGATACATCCAGGTAGAAAACTGCACACGCTGATCAAAACTACGGAAGGAGCGCCACAACTGCATGACCATGTCCTGCACCAGATCACGCCTGTCTTCAGCGTGGCGGCAATAACCATAAGCTACCTTGTAGAGCAGGCGCTTGTGGGTAGCGAGTTGTTGCAAGAAAAGTTCTTCGTCCATATACCTAGAGTCTGTGCAAATCGTTAGTGGCTAAGCTGCTGCTGGATATTTAAATCTTGTCTGTCAGTGCTAGTGATAATCACAGGATGCGCCAAGTGATGCAGCATGATTGCCCCAGCGGCGTGCTTGGCACAGTAATTGTACTGGCCCTGTCAGGCCAGGGAAATGTCACATCAGAGTAGCAGGTGAAGCAGACTAAATGCGAGACGCGTAGTAGAACAGCCATGATATTCCCCAGAAATAGTGCATTCATGTTTGGTATGCAATTGCAGTGCATCGGTAAACTCTTATTCTTTTATTCGCGTGGGAAGGCATAAATTTACAAACATATAGAAATTATTTTGAGCAACTTACTCAAAAGTATTGAAGTACGCAATTCTTGGCTGATGGTTAATCTGGTCTGCTTTAGTTATAATCTGCACATGCGTATTTCTCACCGACTCCGGCACTTGACGATATGGCTTGCATGTCTTGCCTTGTTGTTCAATGTGCTTAATGGTTTGCTGCCAGCCATGGCTGGCGGGATGGGTGTGGGCAAGACTATTGGTGATATTAGCAGCGTTGGCAACAAGCCAGGCGTGCTTGAGGTGTGTAGTGTCGAGGGTGTCAAACTGATCGATGCTGTGACTGGCAAACTCATCAAGCTGGTGGCTGGCAAGCCTGCGCAAGACAAGCAGCATATGGCTGCGCATTGTGCTTATTGTCTGCCACATGCGGGGTATGATTTTGTCTTGCATGGGTCTGTCGCCAGCCTGCCGCAGCTCAATATGCCTGAGGCTGCTCCCTTACTGTTTTATCAATCTCCACATACTTTATTTGCCTGGATTGCAGCCCAGCCGCGCGGCCCGCCTGTCTATCTGGTTTGAATCTCTTCCTGTTTTAGTTGTATGCACTTGTACATGCTAAAGCGCTATTAATCCATCACCATCGACGATGGTGAATGAAAAAAAGAAATCAAAATGAAACGTCGTTCTGTTTTGACGCTGCTAGGCAGCTTGTCATTGCTGGCTTGCAGCCGCACGCCTGTCGCTTTCACGGGCATAGATATCACTGGAGCTCCTTATGCCAATGATTTTCATTTGCGCGGGCAAGATGGCAAGGAATACAGCCTGGCCAGTTTCAAGGACAAGTATGTGTTGGTGTTTTTTGGTTTTACCCAATGCCCGGATATTTGTCCTACCGCCCTGAGTCGTGCTGTGCACATACGTAAATTACTGGCTGACAGGGCTGAGCAATTGCAGGTAATCTTTATTACCATAGACCCGGAAAGAGATACCCCGGAGTTGCTGACACAATATATGCAAGCATTTGACCCCGGCTTTTTGGGCTTGTATGGTGACATGAAACAAACGCAGGAAGTGGCTGCCGCCTTTAGGGTGTTTTACCAGAAAGTACCCAGCGGCAGTTCTTACACCATGGACCATACCTCCATCAGCTATGTGTTTGATGCCAAGGGCAAGATACGCCTGGCTTTTAAGCATGAACAAACGGCAGAGCAGTGCGCGGCAGATTTGCGCGCGTTGATGACTGCATAAAATCAGTAAATTATTTAAAGGATAAAAAATGACTACATTCAATAAACTCATGATGGCGCTGGCGGCAACTGTACTAAGCATGTCTGCACAGGCCCAGGTCACAGTCAGCGATGCCTGGGTGCGTGCTACCGTGGCACAGCAAAAAGCCACTGGTGCTTTCATGCAAATCAAGTCTGCCAAGGATGTACGTTTGCTGGAAGTGCGTTCACCCGTTGCTGGTGTTGCTGAAATCCATAAAATGGAAATGGTCGACAATGTCATGAAAATGCGTGCTGTCGATGGCATGGACCTGCCCGCAGGCAAGGTGATGGAACTCAAGCCTGGTGCCTATCATGTGATGCTGATGGACTTGAAGGGCCAGGTCAAGGACGGTGATGCCGTGCCGATCACCCTGGTTGTGGAAGGCAAGGACAAGAAGCGTGAAACCATAGAAATCAAGGCGACCGCCAAGCCTTTGAACCAGGCTGCGCAACACTGATGGGTGGCGCTATGAAGAAAACCGGAATTGCTGCTGGCCTTAAGATGCTGCAATGCTTTAATCTGGCGGCCATATGCGCCCTGTCAGTGTGGCATGCCTATGCCTTTTATTTGCATCAGGCCATCACACATGAAGCCAGGCCGCATGTCATGGAATGGCAGCCGCTGCCTGCGCATCAACAAAACACACCGAGGATAATGACATGAAAAAATTACTGATATATAGTCTTTTTGCCGCCGGGAATTTGCTGGTGCAAACAGCTTATGCCCATGTCACGCTGGAGCAGGCCACTGCCAATGCAGGGGCCTATCACAAACTGACATTCAAGATAGGCCATGGTTGTGAGGGCAGTGCCACTACGGCTGTCAAGGTCAGCATTCCTGAAAGCGTCAGCGGTGCCAAGCCCATGCCCAAGGCAGGGTGGAAAATCGATGCCAGCATCTTGCCCTTGAGTGTGCCGTATAACTCGCATGGCAAAACCATCAGCCAGGATGTGCGGGAAGTGAGCTGGACTGGCGGCCCTTTGCCAGATGCGCATTATGATGAGTTTGCCATACAGGTGAAATTGCCTGAGAAGGCTGGCAAGGTGTATTTCAAGGTCACGCAGTTGTGTGAAAAAGGCAGGCTGGACTGGGTGGAAATCCCGGCAGAAGGCCAGGCAGGCAAAAACTTGAAAGCACCTGCGCCTGTGCTGGACGTATTGGAGAAAGCAGAAGTAGCACATCAGCATTGATGTCGCTTCTTCATAAAAAAAGTCCCTGCTCATTGATTGGGCAGGGATTTTTTTTATTGTTGAGATTGGTTTTTATTAAACTGATATAGTTTGCATCAATTTGTGGGTACGCGATGCGCGCACCACCCTCATGGCAAAAATTTTCAAGAGCCTATGGTTTCGTGCATAGCTTTGTTTGTCTATGTTAAGAGATGGCGTGCACGGCGCACCCTGCCAGGTATAGGTCATGCCTCATTTTTATTCAGCCTCGAATATTTTCTCTATCGGTAGCTGGAACAGTTTGGCAATACTGAAAGCCAATGGCAGGCTGGGGTCGTAACGGCCAGTTTCTATCGCATTCACAGTCTGGCGAGATACTTCCAGCAAGTCGGCCAAGTGGGCCTGGCTCCATTCGTGTTGGCTGCGCAATTCTCTGACGATATTTTTCATTGCGATTTCTCTTTCCAGCTACGCAGGCAAGTGATCACACCCCAGGAGCCCATGACCAGAGACCAGGTGACAAACATGCTGAGTTTGGGGAAACCTGTGGTTTCCATGAAACCGTAGCTGAGGGCGAAAGCCGCAGTCAGCGCTGCTGCCATGCCCAGGTTTTCCAGTGACCAGAGGCGCATATATTCATCCATGCGCTGGAATTGCCGGACTATGCTCCAGACCATCAACAAGGCTGGCAGAATGGGGCTGGCGATGATGGCGCTGCGCGCCGGGCTGGTAGCCATGGGGTCGGCGATGTAGTTGCTGCCGAATACAAACAGGCAATACATCGCCAGTGCCGCAAAAAGTTCACGTAAATAAATAGCTTGGGCTTGTTTCTCACGCATCATTTTCTCCAGAGAGTAGTCGTTAGAATAAGTAAAGTTTGCTTTACATATGAGCGCATAAAAAATGCCTCGAAGACTAATCCTGATTTTTTCAGGACAGAGAGCAAGTCTTGCCTAGGCAGTTTTATCCGGAGAGATGTAAAGCATGCTTGTCATCATAGATCAACAAATAAATATGTCAAGCATGCTTTACATCAATGCTGGGATTTTTATATGATTGTGATTTTGTGAGGGCGAAATAAAAAGGCTTGCAGAAAATCATTCTGCAAGCCTGGCTCCTGGTCTTTTTGGGGCTCAACAGCCCCGACATTAATTACAAGACATTCAAAGTCACTTCGATATTGCCGCGTGTTGCATTGGAATACGGGCAGACTTCATGTGCCTTGTGTACCAGTGCTTCTGCTGCTGCGCTATCCATGCCAGGCAGGCTGATGTTCAGCGTCACGGCCAGACCAAAGCCGCCTTTACCATTCGGGCCTATACCAACCAGACCATTGACAGAGACATCAACTGGCAGGGCAATTTTGCCAGCAGCGGCAACAAATTTCATCGCGCCGATAAAGCAGGCGGAATAACCGGCAGCAAACAATTGCTCAGGATTGGTACCTTCGCCACCGGCGCCACCGAGTTCTTTTGGTGTCGTCAGTTTGACGGCTAATTGATTGTCGCTGGAAACGGCGCGGCCATCACGACCGCCAGTTGCTGTTGCATTTGCTGTGTAAAGTACTTGCATGGTGAACTCCTGATTTAAATTGACTGGTTGTTTAGGTTCGACTGCTGAGTCGATGGATAAACTATATCGAACAATTTAATTGTGCGCAATCTAAATTGCGATTGTCTTTTTCTATCATTGCGATAGCATCCGCAAGCCAGATTAGTTCAAATGAGAAAAATGTTAAAGGTTTATTAACTCAAGGACTCAATAGTTCAAGGATTTAATAGTTCATTCCGCAAATCACTGAGCTGGCTGCGCAATTGCATCAGGGTTTCCTTGCTTTGCCCACTGGCGCAGAGAATTTTTTGTGGGATGTCGAGGGCGGCATTGCGTAAATCCTTGCCTGCCGGGGTCAGCGTGATCCTCACCTGGCGTTCATCGCTTTCATCGCGATGGCGCTCCAACAGCCCATTCGCTTCCAGGCGTTTCAACAGAGGCGTCAGGGTGCCAGAATCCAGGAACAGGGCATGGCCTATATCTTTGACCAGCACATTATCCTGTTCCCACAAGACCAGCATGACTAGATATTGCGGATAAGTCAGGCCCAGGGCATCGAGCATGGGCTTGTAAGCCTTGGTCAGCGCCAGGGATGATGAATAAAGCGCAAAGCAGAATTGATTTTCCAGTGCCAGCATATTGATAGGTGTTTCTGTGGGTGTTTTCATTTTGGCATTCTGGCAATGTGTGTAGGGGGGATATGCAGGCATGATAAACAGTTTTTGTATCTGCTGTGCTGAACTTGCTGACGTGCAGGCCAACTCCAAGAGTGCTGCAAGGTATAATGTCGCCCATTATGCGTGCACTGCCACGCCCCACTGTAAGAGGTAAATCGTGACTTTCATAGAAAAACTTTCCGCTGTCTGGACGGCCAATAATTCCCTGCTGTGCGTAGGGCTGGACCCGGATGTTAGCCGCCTCCCGGCAGAACTGGCAGGCAAGCCAGATGCCATTTATGCATTTTGCAAAACCGTGGTGGATGCAACTGCTGACCTGGCTTGCTCCTTCAAACCGCAAATTGCCTACTTTGCAGCCCTGCGTGCTGAAGACCAGTTGGAAGAAATCTGTCGCTATATCAAGTCTGCTTATCCGCATATCCCTGTGATACTCGATGCCAAGCGCGGTGATATTGGTGCGACAGCAGAGCAATATGCCCGCGAAGCTTTCGAGCGTTATGACGCTGATGCTGTGACCGTCAATCCTTACATGGGTTTTGATTCAGTCGCACCTTATCTGGAATGGAAAGACCGCGGTGCCATCGTGCTGTGCCGTACTTCCAATGCAGGCGGCTCTGACTTGCAATTTCTTGATGTTGGCGGCAAGCCGTTGTACCAGCACGTGGCGCAGCTGGTGGCCGATAAATGGAATACCAATGGCCAATGCGCGCTGGTGGTAGGCGCGACCTTTCCTAAAGAGCTGGCACAGGTGCGTGCAGTCATCGGTGACATGCCTTTGCTGGTGCCAGGCATAGGTGCTCAGGGTGGTGATATCGCGGCGACTGTGCAGGCTGGTAAAACAGCCGCAGGTACGGGCATGATGATTAACTCTTCGCGTGCTATTTTATATGCCACACCAGTGGCGGGCGAAAGCATGGCAGAAGCGATCCGCCGTGTGGCGCTGGAAACGCGTGAGGCGATTAATCTGCATCGTTAATTTAAACGCAGTGCCGGAATAATCCTTAATTATTCCGGCGTAAAACTACACTGCAGGTTTTACTTAAAAGCTGTGGCGTATACCCAGGTGCAGTGCACTGTCACCAGAACCCGCCTCAATGGCGCTGCCTACTGTGTAGCCAGCGCCATTTTTGTTATCTATCCTGGCATAGGCTGCATACAGGTCAGTGCGTTTGGATAAGGAATACACATAAGCCACTGCCAGTTGGCTGGTATCCTGGTTCTTTGCGGTCTTGTCGTCTTTGCGGATATAGGATGCCAGTATCTTGTTGCTGCCAAAAGGCACAGTCACACCCAGCAAAAAGTCTGTGGAATCTGTCGATGCAGTTGGCGCGATCAGGCTGCCATAAGGGTTAGCGGTATTGCGCAATGGTGAACTGTTCAGCCCCTTGTTGATGCCATAAGCCAGATGGGCTTTGGCTACACCAAAATCATATGTCGCCGCCAGCAAGGTGGTTTTGCCATCGTCAGTATTTTTCAGTGTTGCCGTGTCATTGTTACGGTTGTGGTAACCAAGACGTACTGCAAATGGGCCGGAGGTGTAGCCAATCGCAGCACCAATTTGACGACCCGCAGAGTTGTCGCCGGCAGTCTCACCAAAGCCATATGCCAGCTCACCCGTAAAACCATCAAAAGAAGGCGTTGCATATTTCAAAGTATTGTCCATGCGGCTGGCACCTGTGCCAGAGTTGGGCATGATATTGGCAGCATCACCCGCAAAGCCTGTGCCAAAAGGATCCGCAAAGGCCAGGGTCAGGTATTCTGGCGTGTATTGGCGACCAGCAGTCAAGGTACCAAAATCACCCTTGACGCCAACATAAGCCTGGCGTCCAAACATCAAGCCACCCTGGCCTGATGAGCCGGCATCGATATTGATGCCGCTCTCCAGCAGGAAGAAGGCAGACAGGCCGCCGCCCAGATCTTCTGTGCCCTTGAAGCCCAGGCGTGAGCCTGAGCCTATGCCGCTGGTCAGTTTGTTGACAGAGCCAGCGCTGCCACCTTTTTCTATGGCGATGCCAGTGTCAGCAATGCCGTAAATAGTGACGGTGGATTGTGCCGCAGCAGAACCGGCGAAAGTGCTCATAAAGCCAATAGCACCCATCATGCTTAAGGCAAGGAAAGTCTTTTTCATTTGATACTCTCAAAAATAGATAAGGAAATGATGCGCACTAAAAAATCGCCTTTGCATGGTGTGTGCTGGATCAGCAATGTGATCCTTGGCCGCGATTACCAACCGGATTTCCTGCGATTGCAGTCGGCAATTTATTATCGATGAAAAATCATTGGTTTACATATAATTTATTAATAATTCATCGATAAAAAATCATGTTAACGTTGTTAAAAAGTTGAAATTGAGTTGGGGAAATATTAGTTCTCTTGGGTTTGCGGAATTTTCGCGACTGTTTGTCACAAAATAAAAGGCTGGGTGATAGCTCTTCACCCAGCCTGTGCTACAAGCTTCAAATATGCAACGAGTGTTTATGCTTTTCCGTAGCCACCACCACCCGGCGTTTCAATAACGAAGATATCGCCAGGCTGCATGTCGGTGCTGGCGACAAAACCCAGTTCCTCGGTCTTGCCATCATTTCTGATGACGTAGTTTTTACCGCAGGCACCAGAGGCGCCACCTGCTGCACCAAAGGGGGCAAACACACGATTATTCGAGAGTATTGAAGCCGTCATGTTTTCCAGGAAACGTATCTTGCGCACGCCACCATTGCCGCCATGCCAGCGACCTGCACCGCCTGAATCTGGCTTGATCTCATAGCTCTCCAGCCTGACGGGGTAACGCCATTCCAGTATCTCGGGATCAGTCAGGCGTGAATTGGTCATGTGGGTTTGCACTACATCCGTACCATGGAAACCTTCACCCGCACCAGAGCCGCCAGAGATGGTTTCATAGTATTGATAATCATCATTACCAAAGGTAAAGTTATTCATGGTGCCAGGTGAAGATGCCACCACGCCCAGTGCACCATACAAAGCATTGGTGATGCAACTTGAGGTTTCCACATTGCCGGACACTACAGCAGCCGGATAGCGCGGATTAAGCATCGAGCCTTCAGGGATAATCACTTTCAGCGGTTTCAAACAACCGGCATTGAGCGGGATGTCATCATCGATCAAGGTCCTGAATACATACAATACGGCAGCCATGCATATCGCACTCGGCGCATTGAAGTTATTGTTCAGTTGCGGTGAGGTCCCAGTGAAATCCACTTCTGCAGAACGTGATGCATGATCAACACGAATGGCCACTTTGATGATGGCACCATTGTCGAGCTTGTATTCATAATGGCTGTCCTGCAATGCCGTGATGACACGTCTGACGGCTTCTTCGGCATTGTCTTGCACATGGCCCATATAGGCTTGCACGACATCCAGGCCGTAGTGCTGCACCATCTTGAGTAATTCATCGACACCTTTCTGATTGGCAGCAATTTGTGCCTGGAAGTCAGCCAGGTTTTGATGGATATTGCGGCAAGGGTATTTGCCGGAAGAGAGCAGGGCTATGGTTTCTTTTTCCAGGAACTTGCCAGCACTGACCAGCTTGAAATTATTGATCAACACACCTTCTTCTTCGACCACTGTGCTGTCTGCTGGCATGGAACCAGGTGTGATGCCGCCTATGTCAGCATGGTGACCGCGTGAACCTACGTAGAACAAGACCTCGGTACCTTCCGCATTGAAGGCAGGTGTGATGACTGTGACGTCAGGCAGGTGGGTGCCACCATTGTAGGGGTCATTGAGCATATACACATCACCCGGCTGCATGCTGCCTGCATTGGCGCGGATGATGGTCTTGATACTGTCACCCATGGAGCCCAGATGCACAGGGATATGCGGTGCATTCGCGATCAGATTACCTTCTGCATCAAACAGGGCGCATGAGAAATCCAGGCGCTCCTTGATATTGACCGAGAAGGCAGTATTTTGCAGACGCAAGCCCATTTGCTCGGCGATGCTCATGAACAGGTTGTTGAACACTTCCAGCATGACCGGGTCAGCCTTGGTACCTATGGCCTGGCGCTTGGGGCGAGCTTCCAGACGAGTGAATACCAGGTGGTCTAGTGCTGTCACTTCCGCGCCCCAGCCTGGTTCTATGATGTTGGTGGCATTTTTTTCTGCGATGATGGCTGGCCCCTTGATCTTGTCGCCGGGGCGCATATCATCGCGGTCATACAAGCTTGTGTCATGCCATTGCCCGCCAGAGAATAACTGGACGATTTCCACGGGCTTCAAGGGCTGCGCATTCTCCCGTGGAGGCAAATGCTCTACACTTTCATTGCCTTCGCCGGAATTACCTATGGCTTCGACAGAAATCGCTTCTATGACGAGCTGCTTGGCAGTCATGAGGAAGGAGTAGCGTTTTTTGTAGGCAGATTCAAATTGATGAATCATGCTGGCAATATCCTGCATGGCCACGACGATGACAGAATCCGTCCCTTCATAGCGCAAGTGCACACGTTGCTTGACGCTGAGGTTTTCTGGTGTGACACCCTGGCTCAGCAAATCATTGCTGGCGGCGTCGGACAAGCGTGCCAGTTCTTTTTCCAATGTAGGTATGGAGGTGGGCGCGAGTGGCAGCTCCATTGCCAGTTCGCGCATGGCAGTCTGGTCTGCCAGGCCCATGCCGTAAGCAGACAATACACCTGAGAATGGGTGGGCAAATACTTTGGTCATGCCCAAAGCATCGGCCACCAGGCAGGCATGCTGGCCGCCTGCGCCGCCAAAGGTAGTCAGGGTATAGTCAGTCACATCATGGCCACGCTGTACCGAGATAAATTTGATCGCATTGGCCATATTGCCGACGGCAATTTCAATAAAGCCTTCTGCCACTTCTTCAGGGGACTTGCGTATGCCTGTGGCTTTTTCTATCTCTGCAGCCATGGCTGTGAATTTCTCAACGACAGCATCACGGTCCAGCGACATATCAGCTTTGGGACCAAACACTTTAGGGAAATAGCTGGGCTGGATTTTACCCAGCATGACATTGCAATCAGTCACCGCCAACTGCCCACCGCGCCTGTAACTGGTGGGGCCAGGATTGGCACCTGCACTGTCAGGGCCTACGCGATAGCGGGTACCGTCAAAATGCAGGATGGAACCGCCGCCAGCAGCAACAGTATGTATGCTCATCATCGGCGCCCGCATCCTGACACCGGCGACCTGGGTTTCAAATTCGCGCTCAAACTCACCGGCGTAATGGGACACGTCAGTCGATGTACCACCCATGTCAAAGCCGATGATCTTGTCAAATCCCGCAGTCTGGGCAGTGCGCACCATGCCGACTATGCCACCTGCCGGGCCTGACAAGATGGAGTCCTTGCCCTGGAAGCGATGTGCATCTGTCAGGCCGCCATTGCTTTGCATGAAGAACAGGCGCACGCCATCCATCTTGCTGGCAACCTGGTCAACATAACGGCGCAGGATAGGAGACAGATAAGCATCTACTACCGTGGTGTCGCCGCGCGAGATCAGCTTCATCATCGGGCTGACCTGGTGGGAAATCGAGATTTGCGTGAAGCCTGCTTCAGCAGCCAGTTTGCCTATGATGCCTTCATGCTGGGTATGTCGATAGCCATGCATGAGCACTATCGCTAATGCGCGGTAGCCATCTTTATAGAGGGTAGCCAATTCATTTTTGACCGCAGCTTCATCCAGGGCTTGCAAGACTTTGCCATGTGCATCTATGCGTTCATCAACTTCCACGACTTTTTCATACAAGAGTTCTGGCAGGATGATATGGCGGTCAAACAGGCGAGGGCGGTTTTGATAAGCGATGCGCAAGGCATCACGAAAACCTTTGGTGATAATCAGCGCAGTCGGGTCGCCCTTGCGTTCCAGCAGGGCATTGGTGGCGACGGTGGTGCCCATCTTGACGGCTGACACCAGCTCAGGCGAGATATTCTGGTCGGCGCTCAAACCCAGCAAGCCTTGTATGCCTGCTACGGCAGCATCTTTATATTGCTCAGGATTTTCTGACAGCAGTTTATGGGTCAGTAATTTGCCATCCGGGCGGCGCGCCACGATATCAGTAAACGTACCACCTCTATCTATCCAGAATTGCCAGCGTTGATCTTCAACGAAGTCATTGTGTGCCTGTTTCTGTTTATTCATTTTGCAACCACCTTTCATAAAGAGATGTTGCCGTTTAGCGGCAAAGTCTTGTCCCGGTCTGGAGCCATTTTTATTTCGGGCTGCAAATTTTGTGTCAAAAATCAGACAGTAATTTGTTTACAGCTTACGCCCGGAATGTTCAGGTGCAATGGATATCCAATATTTAAAAAGCAAAAAAGTTCACTGTTCTTGTGCATCGCCGCTACAGCGTGGTGCGGTTTTTTTATCTATATCTACTATAAGGAAAAAATTTTTATAAACATCTTGTAGATTTTTCCTTTGATGTTATTGTAGTAGTTAATCAGATTAAATGTAAGATATTTTATTGACGTTTTATCGATAAAACGTTTACGATGTGATGTGTTGAAAGGGTAAATAATGTTGGATTCAATTCAAGGCAAGCCAAGTTTCTCCTGCTTATCTACTCACTTATCTGCTTACTTATTTGATTATATTTGTAGACGATTTGTTGTTTTTTGCATGTTGGCGATGGCATTTACAGTGAATGTATATGCAGAGACTATGGATATACGTATTGCCACGGCCTATGCAGCAGATAATTTTCAGACCATGAATTTGCAGCAGTTCGCCAAGGAAGTCGCAAGTGCCACAAATGGCCAGGTGAAGATGACAGTGTTTGCTGCTGGCAGCTTGTTAAAACCGGCAGAGATATTTTCTGGCGTGGTAAATGAAAAAGCAGAGGCGGGTGAAGTCATCATGTCCAGCCTGGCGAAAGAAATACCGGTGTTTGGCCTGGATTCATTGCCATTCACAGTCAGGGGTTATGAAGATGCGCATCATCTCTGGCAGGCATCGAGAACAGAAGTAGAGAAGGCGTTGGCCAAGCGTGGTTTGAAATTGCTGTATTCCGTGCCTTGGCCACCGCAGAATTTGTATTCGAAAAAGCCCTTGAGTTCATTGGCAGATTTCAAGGGCATGCGCATGCGCAGTTATAACCCGGCCAGTGAACGTATCGCTGAATTGGCGATGGCGACCGCAGTACCAGTACAAGTGATAGACCTGGAAAAGGCAATTGCCAGCGACAAGCTGGACGTAATGATTACCTCAAGCTGGACCGGGGTGGAAACCAAGGCGTGGAGCAGGATGGTGTACTACTACCAGGCCCATGCATGGATACCAAAAAATATCGTCTTCATTAGCCAGAAAGTGTTTTCCAGGCTGGATGCCGGGACGCAAAAGAAGATGATGGATGCGGCAGAGTCAGCAGAAAAACGCGGTTGGGCTATGAGTCGTGATAGTGATGCAGGTTTTGAAAACCAGCTACGTAATAACAAGATCAAGATAGACCGGGTAGATGCATTATTAAGAAATAACCTCGACAGACTGGGTGAACAGTTTGTCAGGGAGTGGCTGAAAACGGCAAGCAATGAAGAGGTAGCAATTTTATTGAAATACACGACTGAAAGGTCGATGAAGTAAATCCTTGGCTGGCAATTGCAAAAAAAATCAGGCAAGGGCAGAAGTAGCAAACCAGGAAATCAGGAACTGGCTCTCATCAAAGTTATAAGAGAGGGCTGACATTTAATTAAATTGGAGCGTTTAATAATGTTTACAAATACCATCAAAAAAATTGCCCGCGCTGGCTTGCTCGCCAGCCTGGGCCTGAGTTTTTGCTACTCTGCCTATGCGCAGCAAGAAATCAAGATAGGAGTGATTTATCCCTTGTCCGGCGCTGCTGCATCATCTGGCGGTGAAATGAAAAACGCGCTGGAACTAGCCGCCGACATCGTCAACAACGGTGCCAAGAGTGTACCTAATCTGCCATTTTCTGCGGGCGGCGGCTTGCCTAATCTGAAAGGCGCAAAAATCAAACTGGTGTTTGCCGACCATCAGGGTAATCCACAAATCGGCGCGACAGAAACTGAAAGACTGATTACCCAGGAAAAAGTAGTTGCCATCGTTGGCGCCTATTTCAGTAATGTGACGGCGACTTCCAGCCAGGTGGCAGAAAAATACAAAATCCCCTATGTGAATCCTGAATCATCGTCTTCTACCCTGACACAGCGCGGCTTCAAATGGTTCTTCCGCACTACGGCGCATGATGATTTATTTGTTCATAATTTCTTTGATTTTTTCAAAGAGCTGGAAGCCAAGAAAGGTATCAAGGTCAAACAACTGGCTACCTTCAATGAAAATACCTTGTGGGGTAATGAAACCACCAAGCTTGAAACCAAGCTGGCGGCAGAGAAGGGCTATAACCTGGTAAAGACCATCGTCTATCCAGCCAAGAGCACGCAACTGACTTCTGAAGTGCAGCAATTGAAATCAGCCAGCCCGCAAGTCGTCATGCAGTCTTCCTACCTGGGTGACGCCATCATGTCCATGAAAACCTATAAGGAACTGGGCTTTTCACCTGAGATGATTCTGGCGAACAATGCAGGATTTACCGACACAGAATTCCGCCGCACCCTGGGCAAGGACGCTGACTACGTCATCACCCGCGAAGTCTGGTCGCCAGACCTGGCAAAAAATAACCCGCTGATCAAGCAAGTCAATGATTTGTATAACAGCAAATACAAGGCTGACTTTACTGGCAATTCTTCGCGCACCTTTACTGGCTTGATGACCCTGGTTGATGCGATCAACCGCGCCGGTTCTACCGAGCCAGAAGCCATCCGCAAAGCACTGACTGAAACCAATATCCCCGCCAATAAACTCATCATGCCATGGAAGGGTGTGAAATTTGATGAGCATGGTCAAAACGTGCTTGGTTCCGGCATCCTGGTGCAGATCATTGATGGTAAATACAACACGGTATGGCCTTTTGACCTGGCGACTAAAGATGTGGTTTGGCCTATGCCCAAGTGGGATCAACGCAAGTAATAAATTCGAAAAAACATGAAGCACGCTTGCCCGGTCTTTGGTCGGGCAAGTTAGAAACTCAGAAAAAAATATCTGGCGATACCTGAGGTCGGATATACATATAGGAAGTGCGAGGAGAAAATGTCCCTTGAAATTATTATTCAAACCCTGGCGTCAGGGATCTTGATCGGTTTGATCTATGCGCTGGTGGCGATAGGTTTGACGCTGATCTTTGGCGTCATGGATGTCGTCAACTTTTCCCATGGTGAGTTTCTGATGTTCGGCATGTATTCCAGTTTCTGGATGTATTCGCTGTTTGCATTGGACCCCATATTTACCCTGCCTTTAACGGCACTGTTCTTGTTTGCGCTGGGCACGATGTTGTACAAGCTCATCATCAAGAAGATCACCAATGCACCCATGCTGTCGCAGATTTTTACCACCTTCGGTTTGATGATGTTGTTCCGCGGTCTGGCCCAGTTTTTCTGGAAACCAGATTTCAGGACGGTGGATCATTCCATCGTATCCGGAGCTGTTCAGATATTCGGCATACAGGTGGGCATGCCGCAAGTGACAGCGGGTGTTGGTGCCATCCTGGTGACTATGGGAATTTACCTTTTCCTCACCAAGACGCGTGCCGGGGCAGCACTGGAAGCGACTGCGGCAGACAAGGAAGCGGCGCAACTGATGGGCATAGATTCACAAAAAATGTTTGCCATGGCCTGGGGGATAGGCGCGGCCTGTGCTGGTGTGGCAGGCGCCTTGCTGTCAACCTTTTTTCCTATCTTCCCGGAAGTGGGGGCGAACTTTATCCTGATTGCTTTTGTCGTGGTGAATTTGGGTGGATTTGGTAGCGTGATTGGCGCCTTGTTTGCCGGGATCATCGTCGGTGTTATCGAAGTCATGGGTGGTTTTCTGATAGGGCCGCAATACAAATTAGCCTTGGTGCTTGGCGTGTTCCTGGCGGTGTTGATGTTCCGTCCGCAAGGACTGATGGGTAAGCAATAGCGTAGAAGAGAAGGTACAAAAATGAACATACAAGACAAAACCGTGATCTCGGCGCATGAATTGCTGGCACCAGATTCACATGGTAATTCCTCGGTCAAATACATCCTGCTGGCTTTATGTCTGCTTGCTGCATTGCTGGTGCCTGTGGTGGTTAAAGACCCTTCGCATCAGAACTTGGCGATCTTGATATTGATGGCAGCACAACTGGGCGTGGCCTGGAATATCGTAGGTGGTTATGCAGGCCAGGTTTCACTGGGGCATGTCGCTTTTTACGGCCTGGGTGCTTACACCTCGACATTGTTGCTGACGCAATTTGGCCTGAACGCCTGGGTGGCAATGATCTGTGGCGGCATACTGGCAGCAGCTGTCAGTCTGGTCATAGGCTGGTCATGCTTTCGTCTCAACGGGCATTACTTTGGCATGGCGACTATTGCGGTGGCTGAAATCATCCAGATCATCTTCACTAACTGGGAATATGCCGGTGCAGCTGTTGGCCTGACCCTGCCTATGGATCAGCAAGGCTGGGGCAGCATGATATTTACTGACAAGGCACCGTATTACTACATTGCCCTCGGTCTTTTGTTGCTGACGCTGGCGGTCAATTACTGGATAGAACACAGCTATCTGGGTTACTACTTCCGTGCCATCAAGGATGAACCAGATGCCGCACGCAGCCTGGGTATCAACCTCAGCCGCTATAAGCAAATCGCTTTTGCCGTCAGCAGTTTCTTTACCGCCATCGGCGGCAGCCTGTATGCACAAAAGGAATTGTATATAGACCCAGGCTCAGTCCTGCACACTGGCTTGTCGATCAAGATGGCATTGGTATCTATCCTCGGTGGGGTAGGCACTTTGCTAGGGCCAGTCATAGGCGCAGGTGTCTTGACCTTCATTGAGGAGGGTACGCGTGCCCTGTTTGGTGGCTCTGGTCGCGGTACTGACCTGGTTATTTATGCGGCCTTGATCGTGGTGATTGCCGTGTATTACCCGACAGGGGTATTGGGGTGGATCAAGCAATTTTTTGCGCGCAGAAAAGCAGTCAAGGCACAAAAAGAACAGGACGTTCAAGAGGCAAAAAGGGAGGCAGCATGAGCTTGTTGCGAGTAGAAAGCGTCAGCAAACGCTTCGGCGGCATCACCGCCAACCAGGATGTCTCATTTGAAGTAGGCGCTGGCAAGATCGTTGGCCTGATAGGCCCGAACGGTGCAGGCAAGACCACCATGTTCAATTGCATCGCCGGTTATGCGCCACCGACTACCGGTGAAATCTGGATGAATGACATCAAGGTATCCGGCATGAGCCCTGAGCAGTGTGCGCGTGCTGGCATAGGCCGTACCTTCCAGGTGGCACGTACTTTCACCAGCATGACCGCGCTGGAAAATGTCATGGTAGGAGCTTTTTTGATCAACAAGAATGTCGCCGATGCCAGGCAGAGTGCAGGGAAATTGCTGAGCTTTGTCAACCTGGGGCAATTCAAGGATAAGCCAGCAGGCAGTATGACTATCAGTGAGCAGCGCCGCCTGGCGGTGGCACGTGCACTGGCAGTCAAACCACGCCTGTTGTTGATGGATGAAGTCATGGCTGGGCTGAACCCGACTGAGGTAAGAGAGACCGTCGATGTAGTCTTGAAAATCCGTGAAGAAGGTATTTCCTGCCTCATCGTTGAACACGTGCTGGAAGGCATCATGCCGATTGCTGACGCCATCGTCGTGCTTGATTACGGCAAGAAGATTGCCGAAGGCAGTCCTGAACAAGTATCCAAGGACCCTAAAGTGATCGCTGCTTATCTGGGAGATGAATGATGCTGCAAGTAAGAAATCTGAGAGTCAGTTATGACGGTGTGCTGGCCTTGTCCAAGGTCGATATCGATGTAGAGAAAGGCAAGATTGTTGCCCTGGTCGGTGGTAATGGCAATGGTAAGTCCACTACCTTGCGGGCAATCGCAGGTTTGAATGCGGCGGATGCGGGTCAGATTGTATTCGATGGCAAGCCACTGGAAAAAATACCGGCCTGTAAACGAGTAGGCCTGGGTTTGTCGCTGGTGCCGGAAGGGCGACGCATCTTCGCCCGTCTGACAGTAGAAAGAAATCTGCAGCTAGGGGCATACACACGCCGCGATGATGACGAAGTAGCTGAGTCCATAGATACTATGTACAACCTATTCCCCATCCTCAAGGAAAGGCGCTATCAACTCGCAGGTACCATGAGTGGCGGTGAGCAGCAGATGCTGGCGATAGGACGTGGCCTGATGGCCAAGCCCAAGATGCTTTTGCTCGATGAGCCATCCTGGGGGATTGCACCCAAATTCGTCACCAAGGTGCTCGATACCATACAACTGATCAATCAACAGGGTATGTCGATATTGCTGGTCGAGCAAAACCTGCACAAGGCTTTGGCGATTGCTCATCATGGTTATGTGATACAGACAGGTCGCATCGTCATGCAGGGCACAGGGCAAGAGTTGCTCAATAATGAAGATGTCAAAAAAGCCTACCTGGGAGTCTGATATGCAAGCAGATGACAACAGGCTAAAAAACTATTCGGCAATCAGCACAAGAGAATTACGCAAGCTGTGCCGTACTGGAGAATTCACAGGCCCGACATCTGGACTGGCCCATGGTCATGTGCAAGCCAATCTGATGATAGTGCCCAGGGAATACGCTTTTGATTTTTTACTGTTTTGCCAGCGCAACCCCAAGCCTTGCCCTTTGGTGGAAGTGCTGGAAGCAGGCCTGTTTGAAGCGCAATGTGCACCAGGCTCGGATATCCGCACCGACCTTGGCGCTTACCGCATCTATGAACATGGGCAATTGCAAAAAGAAGTAGGCGATATCAGAGATATCTGGGATACCAGCGGGCCGGATGGCCTGGTCAGTTTTTTATTGGGTTGCAGTTTTTCTTTTGAAGCGGCCTTGCAGGATGCTGGTATACCCTTGCGCCATATTCAGCAAAATAAAAATGTGGCGATGTATCGCACTTCCCTGCCTTGTGTCCCTGCCGGACGTTTCTGCGGCAATATGGTGGTCAGCATGCGTCCAGTCAAAAGCCGGGATATTGCCAGGGCAGTAGAGGTGTCGGCACGTTATCCGCAGGTACATGGTGCACCTGTACATATAGGCAATCCAGCGGCGCTAGGCATACAGGATCTGGCTTTGCCGGACTATGGCGATGCTGTGGATATTGCAGAGGACGAATTACCGGTCTTTTGGGCTTGCGGCGTTACGCCGCAATATGTGGCTGAGCTCAGCAAACTGCCTTTCTGTATCTCGCATGCACCAGGCAAGATGTTTGTGACAGACTTGTCTACTGATGATATGCGTTGTTGATGTAGATGGTGATGTTGATGGATAAACGTGCTTCATTGATCAAAATATCGATTTTTTATTGATAAATCAGTGCAAAAAGACTGTTTTTTTTAACAAAGAAGATAAAATTAAACAAAGCACTTTGTGCATCTTTCATTCAATTTAAATTATAAATAATCAATATGTCCACAAAAAAACCTCAAAAAAAGACTGGGCTGAGCCCTGCTGCATCCAGCGCTACCCCTAGAGTACCCATCGTCTCCTCTTCCCATCTGGCTGAGGGCAGGAGTTCAGAATTGAGTGAATTTGAGTTTGGAATGATTATCGCCAGCAATGCCTTTAACCGCTGGGCAGTCAGATGCATGGCGGCGGTGGGCATGAAAGACATGACCATCACTGATGTGCTGGTGCTGCACCATATCAATCATCGCGCCAGGGAAAAGAAACTGGCCGACATAGCCTTCATCTTGAATATAGAAGATACCCATATCGTCAATTATTCATTGAAAAAATTGCAGGCCTTGAAACTCGTGCAAACAGAAAAACGTGGCAAGGAAATCTTGTATTCGACCAATGAAGCAGGTAGGGATGTTTGCCAGCGTTATTCGGAAATCCGTGAGCAGGTACTGGTATCTGCACTGACAGGTGATGGTACAGAAAGCTTTGAATTAAGCGAGTTGGCGCGCTTTTTACGTGTCTTGTCTGGCTTGTATGAGCAGGCGGCCAGGGCGGCTACGTCACTGTAGTTTCTGGCCAGCTATTGTTTTGCCGCATAAGTGAGGCTTTGTACCTCACTTAATTATGATTCTTCGTGCAATTGTCTTGCCTGCTTCTGGTTCTTTTTCAAATTAACAGCCAGCAAGATGACGATGAGCTTGAAAATCATGAAAGTAATGAAAATACTCAGTGCCAGTGGCAATATCATCAAGGCAATCGCAATTGCCAGGCATATCGCCAGCAAGTGTGGCAGCGGCAATTCCATCATGGCGATAAAAGCTTTGCGGCAGAAATAATAAAATTCATGTGCGCTTTGGCGCAGCAAGATCAGGATTTGGTCGGTTTGAGCAGATTTCATCTTGGTTTCCCTGGTTTTCTTTGTTGTGTGGTGTGCTGCAATGTAGACAGGATAGCTTCTGGCCATTTTTATGACAGCAGGATTGCGACGAACTGCATGAATGCGGGATTAAAAGGGAGCTTAGGCCGGCCCAAGCTATTGTTGAATATCAAGCTTGTTACATTGCTACAATTGATAAATCATGTAAGTAGTCATTGCCAAGTCTGCAAAAAAGGATTTGCCAAGGTACAATAAAAAATCGTCGGCATTCTTATTGCTATCATGACAGACCAAAAAACGACCGAATTTGCTTTCCTGGAAGCTTTTACTGCGGAATTGTCTGCCAAGAAGCTGGTTTTCCCTACTTCTTTGGGGGCGACCATGAAGATCAGGAAGGCGCTAAGCCATCCGGACATTTCTACCGACATGGTGGCGCGCATCATAGGTACTGAGCCTGTTTTGTCAGCCAAAGTGCTGCACTTGAGTAATTCTGTCAGCTTTAATCCCCAGGGACGAAAAATAGGAGATCTGCGCGCAGCCACCAGCTTGCTGGGATTTGCAGCGATACGCAATATTGCCATTTCCGTAGGCATGAAGCAACTGGCAGAGAACAAATACAATGGTAGCCTGTCGGCGCAGATGGATGGCTTATGGCGACGCAGCCTGCGGGTAGCAGCGCTGGCTATGGTGATTGCCAGGAAATACACGCGCCTGAGTGCTGACAAGGCCATGCTGGCGGGCTTGTTGCACGATATAGGCAAGTTTTATATTTTGAACCGGGCCAATCATTATCAAGAGTTGTTCAGCTCCCAGCAGGTATTGTGGGACTTGATCGATCACTGGCATGCCAGCATAGGTAGCGCGATCCTGGAAGATTGGGAGATTTCCGAAGATATCCGTGTCGCCGTACTCGACCACCGTAACCACCAGCCTGGTCCTACCCATAAGGTTGGCCTGATTGATGTTGTGACTGTAGCAGATTTTCTGGATGCGCATTTCGTCAATGAAACCATCGCAGAACTGGACTGGAGCACGGTGCCAGCCAGTTTCAAACTATTGAACATCGATCAGGATAATATCGATGCACTGATGCAAGAAACCAGGACGGAACTGGCTTTGGTGCTGAAGGCGATCAATTAGGAATGTATTCCTGAGATTGGAACGCAAGCCCATCATTTGCGGGAGCTGCGGTGGGAGCTGCTTTAGCTGCAAATTGACCGAAACGGCAAGATTTTCGCGGCTAAAGCCGCTCCTACGAAATTCTAATTCAGCAAAGCCCGCATCCGCTCATTACCAGCACGGCTGACCGGCACTTGCATGCCATTCTTCAGGATGGCAACCTGGCTATCTTTGCTGATTTTTTCCATGGCTTGCACAGCAGTAATCTGAACCATGAAAGAGCGGTGCACACGCACGAACTTGCTGGCATCCAGTTGCGCTTCCAGCTCAGACAGGCTCTGGGTCTTCATATACGATTTACCGGCAGCATGAATGAGGATGTAGTCATCCTGTGCTTCGACATAGTCTATGCTTTCCAGCGGCACCACATGGACCTGACCACGGTCACGTATCAACAGGCGTTGCAGTTTTTCACTTTGCTGTGTCAATAGTGTTTCCAGGGCTTGCGTGGACGATGAGGTTTCCTGCGCCAATAATTTGCGAGCTTTGCTGATGGCTTCATCAAAGCGTTGCTGGGAAAAAGGTTTTAATAAATAATCCACCGCGTGCAAGTCAAAGGCTTTCAGGGCATATTGATCATAGGCTGTAGTGAAGATGACACCGCTGCGCCTGCCTGTCATTTCCAGCACTTCCAGGCCAGTCAATTGTGGCATCTGTATATCCAGCAAAACCAGGTCGGGATGGAGTTTGCTGATGGCATCTACGGCTTCGAGGCCAGTTTCGCATTCGCCTATGACTTCCAGGTCAACATGTGAACGCAGATATTCCATGGAGAGCCTGCGGGCCAGTTCTTCATCATCGACGATCAAGACTTGCAAGCGCTTATTTATAGACTGATTCATTGTTGTCCTGTTCAAAAGGCATTGCCATTTCCAGTATAAATTTTTCGTCTGTCTGCTGCCAGGTGACGCGTGCCTGTTCGCCATACAAGGCGAAAAAACGCTGGCGCAAATTACTCAGGCCCAGGCCATTGCCTGTGCTGCTTGCGGGGGCAGGGCTGAGCGGGTTTTCTACTGCTATATGTAACCAGCGGTCTCGCTGGAATATCGTTACCACGATCACGCCACCCTTGGGTAGATTACGTATGCCATGCTTGATGGCATTCTCCAGAAGAGGTTGCAAGACCATAGGCGGGATCAAGGCATTTTCAGCCTCTGTTGTAACCGCAAATTCTATGCCCAGTTTTTCACCAAAGCGAATTTTTTCCACGGCCAGAAAATTCTCGCAGAGGCGCAATTCTTCTTTGAGGCTGATCTTTTCTTTCTCTGCGATTGCCAGGGTTTGCCTGAAAAAATCGGCGAGAGCGATGGTCATGCTGCGTGCTGCGGTGGCATCGATGGCAGTCAGGGCGCTGATGGAATTGAGACTGTTGAACAAGAAATGAGGATCGATTTGCGAACGCAAGACTTGTAGTTCAGCATCCCTGGCCAGCAGGCGCGATGCTGCTTCACGTCTTTCGGCCTCACGTATATTGTCAAAGGCGATGTACACGTCAAATGCCAGTAAGGCCAGCAGGTAAATTGCAAAGCCGGTGATGAAAAACAGTACTGATAAATGGGTGGTGATGTGTACTGCGCTAGTCTCGTCGGTAACAGCCACCAGCACCTTGTTCCAGCCATGGCAAAGCCCCAGCCAGCTCATGCCGGAAATCATGGCCGCGCTGCAAAATACCAGGGTGGCTATACTAAAACTGCGCTGGTTGAAGGGGAGTGAACGGCAAACAAAATAAGCCGAAGAAGTCAAGAACCCGGTAAACAAGGCAATAGGCATTGAAAACCATAAGGCATATGTCCAGTTTGCCAAATCATTCGCCACCAGCAATCTGGCGATTAATACTGCAATCAACATCCAGGTGCTGATATAGACCAGGAAGCGGCGACGATCTGACAAAATTGGATGCATACAGGTCGGTTTTATCCAGCGTTAATTAAGAATCTCAACGCCACCCATCACAGCATAGCCTTTGATATACAGTTTCTTTGCATTCAACATAGGGGGGACGGTTTTGTCGTCAAAGCCACCGAGTATGGGGGACCCATGCGATACCACGGTCCAGTCATTGGGCACTTTCAAGACTATGCCACCCCACATGGCAAATACATTCAAAGTCGCTTCTGACTGCATGGAGGCATTGCGCAAGTCCAGCTCAACACCACCCATGATGCAATTGATTTCACCTCCACGAAATTCCTGAGAACTGTTTTGCAGCTTGTTGCCGCTCATGACGGCAACGATATTGCAGACAGCATCCTGATTCGTGCCATTGTTGATCATTTTTTCATGGTCGCCGATTTTGCCCTTGAATATCACCATCAAGCCAGCAAAAATAAGGAAAACTGGCCACCAGTCACGCACACGGAAGTAAATGATGCCCATATGATGCAGTAACAAAAGACCACCGAGGCCAATAAAGCCGCAGCCTATGACGTAGCCGGCAGTAGTGTCACTTTTCGAGATCTTCAGGGCACCGATAAAAATAAAGACCATGGGCCAGAAATGGAAGATTTCGCGGGCATTGAACAAATTGAGATTATCTAATAAAGCCAATGCACCAAAAATCAGGAGCAGGGCACCGACCAGGATGCGGCTCTGTGGGTTATCGTTTTTCATGATGTTTATCCGAAAATTATAGAGAGTGGAAAATTATTCCTGGGTGTTTCTGCTGGCCAGCAAGCCGCCTATCAAATGCCGGATACCAAAGGCAATCAGCAACAAGGGCCAACTGTTGTGGAAGGTCCAGCCCCACAGTTGTTCTATCGATATATACAGCCACAGAGCGAACACCAGGCTGAAACAGCCTTTGGCGACATGCTCGGGTTTGTCGGGGCTGATAATGTCCACCAGGCCACCGATGGCGATCATGGCTGGCAGCAAAAACCAGTAATCCAGTGCATGGATCAGACCCATATGGTCCAAGAGAAAGACACTACCGGCAACGATCAGGGCCAGGCCAAAAAACAAATTTCCCTTGCTGTGACGCTGATTTTCTAAATGGGAAGACATAGCTATCCTTTCATTCATCAAAAACTTCAGTATTGGTGTTCCGTGAAGTCAAGATACTGAAAGTGCAGACGCTTGTCGCCTCAAATTCGGCGAATGCCAGCATATCGTCGGTAATTGACGAAGGTGCAGGGTATCCGGCGATGTATTCCCGTTAGGACGGGATTTAAGTGAGCAATTGTATGAAATGCTCTGCTGTGCGCACTATGCGCTTGGATTCTGTGCCAAAGAGGTCATGCGTCTCCTGGACGATATATTCATTGGACCCTTTGGTGCAATACAGCAAACCGCGGAAATTCGTGCCCAGATAGGTAAATGGTGCCAGCTTGGTCTTGACGGGCGCATCACTGCCTATCAAGCTGCGCAATTTGCGTTCTACGTCATACAGACTTTTTTCATCTAGCGTGACGATGGCACCCTTGGGCGTAGGAAAAGTCGACTGGAAGGAGGGGTTTTGCCCCATGGGATTTCTGAACGTGATCTTGATGCCCAGTTTCAAGAATTTGGATACGGCAGTGAAGTCGTTTTCATCGTACATGGCAATGTCCCGAAAAAACGTGCGGCCAAGTAGGTTGGCGGCACTGGATAATGTAGAAAGATTGCCAGAAGTCAGCCATTTATACAACTTTTCTTGTGTGAAACCTTGAAGAAAACAATGCTGTTTTACATACTGTAACCCTTGGCCATGAGAACTGCACCTGCCAAAATGAAGACAATACCGATTAATTCCAGTTTCAAAATCGTTTGTATGCTCCTGGCTTGAGTCTCAGGAAGAATTGGCAACTGGTTTAGCTTGATGGTCTTGCCCCAGCGCAGGAATACTACAGTCGGGTAAATAGACAGCAAACCCACCACGATGAAGGCCGTCATCTTGAGCATGAAGGCATGATTATGCAGATAGTAATCCTGGCCCTTTTCAAAGTAGATGACGCGCAACACACCCAGCGCGATGATGAGCATGGCGCTCATGCCATAGATACTGTCTATGAAGCGCAGGCTTCTGGCCGATGACAGCGTCAGCGGCTGGCGTATCAGTACGAGTTCTGCCAGCAGGGTGCTGACCAGGGTAAAGGCAGCAATGTGATGTAGCAAGGCGACGAGTATATTCACTATGATGGCTCTTTCGTGGCTGGCGGGGAGTACAGAAAGTCTAAGCCATTTACGCCTTGCTTGCTGAAAAAATAAGATAAGGGCCGTGGATTTTGTCGCCAGCGAGGCGAAATCTGGCGCAAGCAGTATTACTGCTGCAGCGCCTCACATAGTGGCAGGCTCAATGCTTGCAGGATATTACCTTGCTTATCCTGGGCAAATGCCAGCACCGACAGTTGCTTGCGTTTGGCATAGGCTGGCAAGCTTAACTGCGTAGCAAAATCTGCTGGCTTACCGGCAGTGAGCTGGTAAGGCTCGCCCCATTCCCTGGCAACAAAATCATGCTGTAAAGTGGCTCCGCGATTTTCACCTGCCTGTATCTTGCTGACCAGGCCTTGCTCAAGCAGGGCAAAATGCAGCTTCGCATCTTGCTTGCTATTGCCTTGCAGATTGAAATACAGCTTGTTGTCAGCGAGTTTTTCTATGCCCAGACGCAATGATGCTAAGGCAGTTTTTTGATTGATACGGCGTATGTCATCTGCCATGCCATTGCGCCAGCTACGCAGTTCTTTGCCAGCGATGAAGATTTCTGGAGTATAGACAGTACGGGTGTTTGCCAACTCAGCCAGATTTCTTTGCCTGTCGGTATATATTTTTTTGGCAAACACATCTTTCCAGCCCAGGTAATCCCAATAATCAACATGCAGGGAAACAGGAATGACTTGCTCACTGTTGAGGCCAGTGCTTTGATACAGGTGGCTGATGGTTTTATCGGCGGGTGGGCAACTGTCGCAACCTTCAGACGTGTAAAGCTCCAGCAGGGCGACGGTGTGTGCTGGGCTGGATTTACTGCAGATTTCTGCAGCTTGCATATTGCTAACTGCACAGGCAAAAACGCCAAATAAGAGCAGGGCTTTCATGAACTATCCTCAGTGGGTGGATGTTCATTGGTCGTCTCTTGCGCGTTTACCTTACATCGCGCTACTCTTTATTGATCTAACTGCTTTTTCCAGTCCGCATAGTTTTGCGGGACATTGACATCAGGCACCATGATAGTTCCGAGACTTAGTTTGAGTGCAGCCAGTTCTTTTTCTTGATCAGCGTAATCGGCAGACGAGGACAGGCTTAACATACGGCTTTGTAGTTCATGGAATTGCAATGTCGGATGCTGGTCTGACAGCGCCTTTACCGCATTTTCTTCAATCGAAATCGATATGCCCTTGATGGCATACACAATCAGGTTGTAGCTGTCAGGTGAACGAGTCCAGCTGACCTGGCGCGCAAACTGCTGGCGCAAGCGGCTCAACATGCCAGCCAGGGCACTGGGCTTGCCCCAGACATTGGCAACCATGATGCCATTTGCCACCAGATTGGCATGACAAACCGCATAAAACTCGGCCGTATTCAAATCTGCAACCAGGCCATTTTCATCATAGGCATCCAGCAGCAAGACATCGGCATCATAAGTATTTTCCTGCAAGTGGGTCACTGCGTCGCAATGGATGACTTGCAAACGGTCATCATCTGGCGGCAGCATAAACAGCTCACGCATGGCGATGACGTCTGCATTGATTTCCAGCACGGTGATGCGGCAGTCTGGCAAATGGCGATAGCAGTATTTGACCAGCGAACCACCGCCCAGGCCTATCAACAGGATATGCCGTGGCTGCGGGTGGAACATGAGCAAGCCCATGACTGTACGTGAGTAGGCGCACACCAGTTCATCCGGCGCATCCAGCTTCATCGCGCTTTGCATGCATTTTGGGTTCAGGTACATGATGCGCAGATTGCCGTCATCGAAATGGAAGGGGCGGCCTTCATGCGTTTTTTGTATTTCTTCGAGGCGGCGGATATGTTCGCGTTCAGTCGCCGGCACCTGCTTCAGAAACAGGCTGGACAGGCTTTGCCGGGGTTTTGTCATATCCGCCACCTTTGGTTTGGGTTTAGCCTGCCAGTTGGGCTTTCAGTGCCGCAATCTGGCTCAGCAATTCACTGTTCTCGGTTTGCAGGTGCAAGACTTGCTGGCGCAGGCTGCTGAGTTCGTCAACACTACCAACGTTGCTGCTGGCACTATCTTGTCTGCCTTCCATCGCTGCTGGCGCTGCGGTTTCGGCTGCAACAGCCTTGGCCGGGGCTTTTTGCTCGCGCACCTTTTCCCTGACCTGGCGGGCGGCTTGTTGCAATTCCTTGCGGCCCCCTGCAACTGCAGCGACCTGATCTTCATTGGGCAGGGAGGCAATCGCTGCTGCTGCACTGATGGAGATGGTGCCATCGCGCACTGCCTGCACCAGTTCAGGTGCTGCCGCTTTCTGGATTTTTTCTATCTGCACTACGGCATTGCTGCTGATGCCTGCCAGACGGGCGATCTCCTGGCGGCTTTGCGTGGGTTTGACGACGGGGACGGCGACTTCGCTCTCCGCATTGTCTGAGGGAGCCTGCTCCTCCTGCGCCTTCATGCGGGCCAGGACGATTTCCTTTTTACGCAAGGCCAGCATGCCGCGCTGGAAGTCGGTGACACTGCGGCGACCCAGATGGTTGTCTATCATCCACAATTGCACGTCTTCGATATTGCTGAAGTTGTCGTTTTGAACAATATTGTAGGGCAGGTCATGGCGCTGGCAAATCGCATAGCGATTATGCCCATCGATAAGGATTTCGCCCCAGCACACCAGGGCGTCACGGCAACCTTCAGTCAGGATGCTGCGTTCCAGAGCAGCAAATTCATGCTCGGTCAGGGGGTCTATATAGGCGCGCAAGGCCTCATGGATGATGATACTCATACAATAATATCCTGCTGGAATTTTTTGGGGAAGGCGGCATTGTAGCCGAGAACCGGCGCAACACCGTTGTCAGCGGGTAGCACGTGTACAATACTGGTCTTTCGGCGTAATCTTTCAGGCAGCAAGCTGCCCTATAGAGTACGTCCACTAAGTACGCTTATTTTATTGACCATATTCGTTACAAAAATTGCCATGTATGCAATGCATTCACAGCCGCAGTTTCCAAACGCACTTCATGACAGACAGGAAAAACCAGCATGATGACCTATGAAGAATATCTGGATGAAGTCACGACTTTAATGACAGAGAGATTTGACCTTAGCGATGATGAAGCCATCAAGCATGTGATGCGCGCTCAGGCTGCTGATTTCTTTACCCTGCACGATGACGTTCCCGAAATGCGTACGCAAGAGCGGGCAGAGCAGGATGCCAAGACTATCTATGATATGCGCAACAAGTCACGCGGGCATGCACCAGTCAAGCTGGTAAAAACTGGCGGCAAGCCACGTAAAGCCTGAGCACGCAGACCGGATGAAAACACCAAAACGACTGCAGCCCCTGCAAGAAGAAGGTTTGATCGACGAAGTCATGCGCCAGCTCATGAGCGGCAAGGAAGCCACTGTGTATGTCGTGCGCTGTGGCGAAGAAATTCGTTGTGCCAAGGTCTATAAAGAAGCCAGCCAGCGCAGTTTTAAAAACGCAGCTTCTTACCAGGAAGGCCGCAAGGTCAAGAATAGCCGCCAGGCCCGCGCGATGGAAAAAGGCACGCGCTATGGCCGCAAGATGCAGGAAGAAGTCTGGCAAAACGCCGAAGTCGATGCCCTGTATCGTCTCGCTGCTGCCGGTGTCAAAGTTCCCAGGCCGTATATCTGTCATGAAGGCGTATTGCTGATGGACCTGGTGACAGATGCTGATGGTAATGCTGCGCCCCGTCTCAACGATGTGGAATTGACACCAGAGCTTGCAAGAAAATACCACGCCCAGTTATTGCATCAGGTTGTGCTGATGTTATGTGCCGGTGTCATCCATGGTGATTTGTCTGAGTTCAATATCCTTGTTGATGAAGAAGGTCCGGTCATCATCGATTTGCCACAGGCGATAGATGCGGCCAGCAATACCGAAGCAGGTGTCATGCTGGAACGCGATGTGAACAATCTGGCGACCTACTTCGGCCAGTTTGCACCAGAACTCAATGGTACAAAGTTTGGCAAGGAAATCTGGAAATTGTTTACCGCAGGCTTGCTGACACCTGAAACCGTATTGACAGGCGTTGTTGCACAAGATACCCGTCCGGTTGATCTGGGTGCTGTCATGGAAGAAATTGAGTCCGCCATCTTTGAAGAAAAAGAAAGGCAAAGACGTTTGCTGGAAACCTAGGCGTCTCTGCACATTCCCTGTGACTTCGGGAACTCTTACGATCAGTCTTTGTCCATCCTGAATATTTGCAGACCAATACAATTGTTTAATACAGGAGTATATACATGATCAAAGGAAGTTGCTTTCACCTGCGCCACGTCAGGAAAGAAGATGTCATGACCCTGATGGATTTGATGAATCACCCTGATGGCAAGGGTGATTTTTTATCCCAGGAATTGATGTTGCCAGGTGTGGCAGAGAAGAAGTTTGAAGATGAATCACGCTCCAAAGAGCAGTTCGAGACTTTTTTGATCATCGATGAAAATGAGAAAATCATAGGCCGTGTTTTTCATTTCAAGACCGTGCCTTATTTCAATTCCCGCGAAATTGGCTATGGCATGTTCGTTAAAAGTTTGCACGGTAAAGGCATCATGACCGAAGCCGTCAAATTGCTCAGGGACTATCTGTTCAGTACCATGCTGATCAACCGGCTGGAAATTCATATGAACACTGACAATATCGCCTCAGAAAAAGTGGCAATCAATTGTGGTTTTCAAAAAGAAGGTATTGCACGCGGCGCCATTTTCACACGCGGCAAGCACAGGGATATTGCCATGTATGCCTTGTTAAGGAATGAGTGGGAAACTCTCTGACGACAGGCAATACATCCCAGCCTGTAAAAAGGCTGGGATGAATGGAAATTTATTTTTCCACGTAAGTGCCAGCTTTTAACTGTGGCCAGTTTTCATTGGCATCTTTCACATAGCCCGGGATATCCTTGACCCAGCGCTTCAACACATCTTTGCTGAGATTGAGGTAAAGCTTGCCATCCACTACCTTGTAGGCAGCCGGATCAATTTCCGGGGTATAGCCCTGCGCTACGCCATAGGCGCAGTAACCACCATATTGTGGTGCGTATTTTTCCGGGTCAGCCTTAAAGGCTTCCAGATTATCCTTGCTGGCAAAATGCCAGTCGGCGCCTTGCCATTGATAGCTAAGTTCTTTCTTGCCTTTGACTGGTTTGTTTTGCTTGAAATAAGCAACTGGGTCATACCCGCGTATGGCACCTGCTGCGGTGGAAAATATGGGGGCTATCGGGGCGGCTGTGGCAAAACCCGCACTCAGCATCAGACTGGCTGCAACAAGTAAATAACTCAGGCTGCTACGGCGGAAAATTGAAAATGTCATGGCGATACTCCAAAGGTAGTATGAATACTTGAGAAGACAAGCATGTTCATAGGTCGCGCTACTGATGATTTCCTTACAGCTTATTTCTCATTTTTAAAAGTTTTTATCGCTGGTAATTCAGGCTCAAGCGGATTGCCGGTTCTCCAGCGTTGCAATATCTGCCATTAAATCTATGGGCAAATAGCACAGTACTTCTATCTCAGTGTCCGCAAATACGCTGCGGCGATCTCTCTCTTCACAGAGATTGGCCATGATCTTGTCACGCTGTTCCAGCAGCGCAACGATGCGTGGATAATATAACTGCACCAAGGCGCGCAAGAAGGTATTGATATCTTTATCAGCCTTGCGGGAGCTTAGCTTGAAATGCTGCAAAGCCTGCTTGCAATGCGCCAGACTGAGCCAGGGACCCTTGGTCACCCAGCGATTGACCACAAAGAAACCGCATGGCAAACCTTGCGCATCCATAGATACGGCAATGATATGGGCGGGGGCTGGGGAATAGCGAGTGGTTGTTGGCCGCATCCCCAATTTTTCTGCATGTACAAACAAGTGGAAATGGCCGTGTTCTGCAAATGGCCTTTGCTGGCCAGGATGGGCGTGATAAAAATATTGCGAAGCATTTTTATCATCGCGGGCATCGTTTTCTGGATAGTGCTGCCATTCGGTGAAAACAGCATCACCTATCATATGACCTACCACTTGCTGGCCGCGCTGGTTCAGTGCTTGCATACTGCCAACCAGATCAATAGCGGCACGCCATGCTGACTGCAATTCTGTTTTACCCGATTGCTTCCAACCCGGGAAGGATGTTAATCGCTGTGGGAGTTTGCTTGACTGCATGTGGAAGAGATGAGGAAGGTATGCAAAGACGGCGGCAGTCAGCATGCACTGTCGCCGCCTGATTGACTAAGTGCTTATTTCTTCGCTGCGCAGCAGCCTTTTTTGGCGGCGCAACAAGATTTCTTGGCAGCACAACAGGCTTTCTTCGCATGTTTCTTGGCGCCACAGCCTGCTTTTTTCGCTCCGCAGCAGCCTTTTTTAGCAGCGCAGCAAGTTTTTTTCGCTGCACAACATCCTTTTTTGGCGGCGCAACAGCCTTTTTTAGCCGCGCATGCAGTTTTGGGCGCACATGCGGCGACAGCTGCTACAGGCGCTGCAGCTATTGCTGCTGCGGCAACTACGGACGCACTAACAACTTGTTTCAATGCTTTGCTCAAGGATGTCGATTTCATTTATTACTCCGTCAGGATGAATTAAGCCTGTAGCGAGGCCGTTAAATTATAGCTATTGCCTGTTATGCATTAGCTACGGTGGGATTTTGATGCTACAGCACTTGAGTCGGCCCTAAAAGGAAAAACTTACAAGTAAATAAGAAATAAATATAAGGGGAAATATTAATTGGAGAATGCATGCTTATCTCGAATTTAAATCTTGAATATTTTATCCTGGCAAATTATTGAAAATTTTGTTGTTTAAAAACATAGGATCTTGAGTGTGCTATGCAAAAGTAAGCTGCTATTTTTTTGTTGGATAGATTTTGAGCAAAGCACTATTGATCTTGCGCATTTGCTCCACAGGGACATCCTTGCTGCAAACGATATAACGATTCAAGCCAGCGGGCATGCCTTGCAAATCCATTTGCGTAGTCAGGCCTATGCTTTCCTCTTTGTCCTTCAGATATTCCCAATCCTCTCTGTCTATCAGCATATAGGAGGCACGATTGGCAGCTACCATACGCGCCATAATCATGGGCAGGGTAGTGCTGCGTTCCACCTTGTTTTTTGTGGTGCTAATCATGGCATCAAGTTCCGGCCCATATGAGACTGCACCAACTACGCCCACGGTTAGACTGGTATCTGCCATCAAGGACTTGAGTGTACGGTGAGCTGCAACTTGCTGGGCAGCCACAGGGCTGACCAGCAAAGTATGGGGTGGGTCGGTATGAAAGATCTCAGAAAACTGCACCAGCGCTTCCCGCTCGACGATTCTGTACCAGCCGAATGAACAATAATTTCTGGTGCCGCTGGAAAAATTACTCCAGATGCGTTTTGCGGGTTCTTCTACAAAACGATGGGGGATTTGGGCACTGCTGAAAACTTGTTTGGCTCGCTCCAGCAAAATGCCTTTCTCCACACCATTTTCCAGGTATTGATGGGGAGGCTTGATACGCCATGCCACTGTGATGCTATCTTCTGCAAGGGCAGCCTGGCTGAGTATCCACAAGCCTGTGGCGCATGCCAATTGGTAAATATTCATTGTGTTATCGCCAGATGTTTATTTCATTCTAAGCGATGCAATGAGATAGATGCCAAATTCCCCAGAAAATCGAGAAAATATTTACTTCAGAGATACATTTTCTGGTTTGATCGGAGTTGGACGGGCTTAAGCCACAGAACCGGGTTCGGACATAAAAAAGCCGCAGCATGTAACCCATGCTGCGGCTTTTTGGGGCCTGCTTCAATTATTGGCGTACTGGCTTTTTGGCACCGGTGGCGGCGCTGGATTTTGCCTTGTAGGCTGGTTTGCCGCCATTGGCGGGGAAAGCCGGGGCTTTCTTGAGGCTGGATACAGCCGGGAAAGGAAATTTTACTGCTGATTTTTTCTCTTCAGTTGCTGCTGGTTCACTGTTGGCCAGACTGGCTTTACTGACGGGTTTTGCGGCGGTTTTTTTGGTAGACACGGTTTTCTTTTCTGGATTTTTTTCTGTAGTCGCAGCAGTTGGTGCTGGTGTTGTTACGGCTGCTACTGTAGCCGTTGCAAGGGGAGGAACTGGTTTTACTTCATCTGCCACAATATTGCTGCCAGGCTGGTTCTTTTGAATTACTGGCTTGGCTGATGTGGGCTTCACTTCAGCTTGCTTGGTGACCTGAGCCTTGTCTGCTGCTTGGGTTGCCGCTTTGGCTGGAGCCTGGTCTGCAAGCTTCGCTGCTGGTTTGGGTTTGCCTGGTGTTTTTGCTGGTTTGGCTTCTGACTCTGCCAGCAAGGTCAATTGCTTGGTTGCTGCAATAGGTTTGGCTTTTGCCGGTTTTTTTGTGGCTGGTTTGCTCACAGACACGGAAGGCGCAAGGGCTTCAGGGGCGCTGGTCTTGGCCGTTATCGTGGAGACTGCTGTTGTACTTGCTGCCGCTCCTGGTGTGCTGACGATTTGCCACAATTCTGCTCTGGTATCTCTGCTGATACTGACTAATTCACGTCCATAGGACAAGAGTTTCTCCAGCTGTGGCTGGCCGTGGGCGCGGCTCACATCGAGCAACTCTTGTGCTTGTTTGACGGCAAATAATTCACGGGTCACGCTATTGGCATTTTCCAGGGATTGTTTGGCAGTATTGAAGTTCAGGGCGATCAGTTTTTCCAGTCCACCAAAGGCGGTTTGTGACCAGGCCTGGAAGACCGAAATTTGCGTCGCCAATTGATTCTGGGCAGCAGATGATAATTGTTCAGTAAGCAAAGACATGAAACTCTCCAGAGTGGGTGAAATGAAGTGGTAAGTCTTAAATTTGGCGCAATGCAGCATTATTTTACTATTCTGCATTCTATCGCTTAGCTGCTTAATTTGTAAGCATTATTTTTGCATTGCAATATATGATTGAAAATGCGCTTGTAAATTTAGCTTACAAAGTTTTTCTATCAGCGTTGTGTGCTCGCTTACAATCTGCGCTTTCTTTATTTCTTTGCAGAGCCAACATGCAGCAAACTACTCCAGCCGTCGATCAATATACCGAAATCCGTCGTCGCTTACGTGAATTTGTTGCCGAACGCGATTGGGCGCAATTCCATACCCCTAAAAATCTGGCGAGCGCACTCACAGTCGAGGCTGCAGAGTTGCTGGAGATATTCCAGTGGCTGCCTACTGGCAGGGCAGAAGAGCTGGATGAGCAGGCCAGAACAGCTATCCGCCATGAAATGGCTGATGTGTTGAATTACCTGGTCATGCTGGCAGATGCCCTGGATGTAGACTTGTTTGCCGCCAGCATGGAAAAGATCGTCTTGAACGGGCTTAAATATCCGGCCTTGCAAGTAAAGGGCGATGCCAGGAAATATAGTGCCTATGAAGTGGAAAGCAAGACGGACAAAATTTAAGGGCGGCTGCTTTTCACGGCGACAAAATAAAATGTCAGCGAAGCCAGTGAGAACAGCAATAAACAAGCCAGAATGGGGTAAGGTGTGCTGGTGTGATGTATCAGGCTGGCAATCACCAATGGTCCCGCTGCTTTGGAAAACAAGGCGGGGCCTGACATGGCACCAGAAATAGCAGCATAATTTTCTGATCCAAACAGGGTCTGCGGTATGGTGCCGCGCACAATAGTCAGTATGCCATTGCTCAAACCATAGAAGATGCAAAATAGCGCAACTGCCCAGGCTTGCATTCCCAGAAAAATCAACACCAGCAGGGCAGCGGGCAGGGCTGCGAAGGTGAATTTACCTACCGTTTGTGGCAAGGCATTGCGGGCAAGCGTCATCTCGCCTATGCGCCCCACTACCTGCATGGGGCCAATCAGGGCAGCCATGAATACCGCCAGTTTGGCCGGATGATCCATTTGCCTGAGCAAGGGGATCAGATGGACGGAGAGGGCAGAGAAAACAAAGCTGTTGGCAGAAAAGGCAAAGGCCAGTCTCCAGAACGTGGGGTGATGTATGGCTTCTTGCAAACTGAAGCTTTTCTTTTGTTTGAATACCGTTTGCGTGATTTCCTGCGTGGCGATTTTTTTCTGTAGTAGCAAATGTAGTGGCAGGCAGAGCAGTAATTGCGCTACTCCATAGACCAGGTAAGTGTCACGCCAGCCCCATAGTGTATTCAAGTGCTGGGTCAGTGGCCAGAATACTGTGCTGGCAAATCCGCCAAACAGCGTCAAGGTAGAGATCGCCTGACGGCTATGCTCTTTGAATTGCTGGGTCAAAGTGGCAAATGCCGCCTCATATAAAGTCGTTGCCATGGCCAGGCCAAGTATGGTCCAGGCGAAATAGTAGGTGGCCAGATTATGTGCCATGCTCAGGATCAGCAGGCCGCTACCGCAGATTAGCGAGCCCATACCCATGATGAGCTTGCCGCCGTGGCGGTCAAGCAATATGCCAATATAGGTGGCCACCATGCCCGCCACCAGCAGGCTCCAGGAAAAGGCTGCGAACACCAACTCAGCCCGCCAGGCCATTTCTCGCTGGATTTCTGGTGCCAGGATGGCGATGGCGTAATACAGGGAACCCCAGGACAGGATTTGTGTGAGCGCGAGTATGGCAATAGTCTGCAGGGCGTGCGGCGTGTGTTTCATTTGCGGGTCGTTATTTGACTAATTTGTTTTTTTGATTTTCAGCTGCATGGCAATTGCCGACGCCGGGCAGGCACCTTGTAATTGTCGGGATGCTTGCAACGAGGCAGGTAATTTGGTGGTTTCGATTTTTCTAAATCCCTGTTTATGAAAATAAGCATCGGCGTCTGTCGTCAGCAAAAACAAGTGACCTACACCAGCTGCGAGGGCAATATCGATCATATGCTGCAAAAGCAGTTTTCCACATTGCTGAGCTTGTGCCTCAGTTTTAATGGCGAGTGAACGTAACAGGGCATATTTACCATAAACCTCAAGTCCGGCGCAGCCAAGCATCTCATCATCTGCATAGATGAGATGGAAATGATGGATATGCTCCTGGGCACCATCGATGGGCAAATCCAGGTCTTGCAATAGCCTTGCTATCTTTGACCAATCGCTTTCATTGGCCGCTTGGATGCTTAGTTTATTGCGGTCCAAATGCAATCTTGTTTGCTTCCTGGCAGTCTTTTTCTTGACTACTGTGCAAGCACTGTCAGTGCGCTGTTGCACGGTAGCCAGTAATACCTGCATGGCTGTGCGTACTAGTTCCTGCTGCTCTGCACTTGCGGTAGCCAATAAGTGATCGCCATGCTGATTCAGTTGCCCATCCAATATGCTGGCGCGCTGACGACCTGCCGGAGTCAGACTCAGATTGACGCTCCGGCGATTGACTGGATTGATGGTTTTCTTGATCGCACCCTCTGCCACGAGGGCATCCGTGGCACGGCTGATCCAGCTTTTATCCAAGCTCAGACGCTGCACCAGTGCTTGTTGCGTCAAGCCATCTTCTCGCAATAATTCTGTCATCAAATGACATTGCACTGTCGATGCGGCATCACCACAGCCCGCATGTGTGCGTTGATTGCGTACGTAGAGGCGGACAAATTCCCTGATCAGAGTGCCAGTGCTGGTACCATCGTTCATTTTATTTAAAAATTGGTTGCTTTTCGCAACTATCATAAGCGCAAAGATCCATTGTTGTCAAACGCAACTAAAGCTTTGTGCGAGCCAGGATTTTCGTGATTGGAAAGGGATGTAAGAAGTGATTAAGGCGCTTTGACCACATCCTCGTCCGGTCTTTTGCCTTTACCTTCGAGCCTGTAGAACAGCATGCACATGCCTGGTGCGAAGATCAGCCATAAGAACACTGTCCACATTTGTGCCTGTTGTTCACCTGAAGTTGGCAGGGCGAGGTAAGCCTGATTGGGGTCAGAGGAGGAAACGTAGACCTTGAGTGGTGCGCCAGGGATCAGTTCGTCCGGTCTTAATCCCGTCATTCTCAGTACATGCTTGGCTTCGCAGCGAGTGCATATGGGGGAGATGGTGTCCGTAGTTCTTTCAACGCCATTGAGGTTGTAGCTAAAGGTCAGCTGCAACAACTGTTTGTTGAAACTGCCATTGACGACATAGCCGGGATTATTGTCGACATCATGAACCATGACGACAAGATTGCCGTCAACTTGCTCGAATTCGCTGACGGGTACCCGCATGGCATTGAGTTTTTGCAGATTGTCTATGCCAAAATAAATCGAGATGATGGCAAAAATGACCATTAAGCTTCTGACTATCATGTGCTGTAATCTTGATTTTTTGCTTGCATATTCTATATAGGCCGCTGGTTCTCTGGCTGGTCAGTGAAATCCAGCCCCTCTGTTTCTGTTGCAGTGCGGTTTAATTATAACAAGTGTGGATGCCGATAAATGCTTGTGGCGAAATGCTGCTTCTCATGCGGACTTATTTGGCGGGCAAGGCTTCTTTCGTATTGTTGGTGGCACTGGCTCTGATTTCTGCCCATCTTGGATAGTCTTTCGTGAGTTTTTTCCAGATTTGAGCATTTTTCCCCAGGTCTTCAAATGCATGTGCATTGCTTAATTTTTTCTGGGTAAGGACAGCCCAGGCTGCCATATCGTCGCACTTCTTGCTAGCATCCTTGAGGTCCAAAACGAAGCTCAGGCTCTTTTCCTTGGCTGGCATGACAAGGCGGCAATAGGTATTGCCTTTGCCAACCTCCAGGATATAGGCTTGCTGGTGTTCATCATAGTAGGCGATGTTCTTTTGCGTACTCAAGTCTTCCCATTCATTGGCTGCCATGCTGAGGGTTTGCAGCAGTTTGCCTTGAAAGTCCATGCGTTTGATGGTCAATTTCCTGGCGTCTTTGCTGTCTACGCAATCTATAAAATTGGTATTGGCTGGGCCATTGATGGAGTCGGAGGAGGCGCAGATATTGATTTCCTGCTCTCCGTCTGCTGTCATCAGTCTGACTTGCAGGTCCGCCGGTTTGAGATTTTTGCCATATCGGGCTTTTGCATACTTCAGGCTTCTGGCCACCAGAATATTCTTGTCGTCCAGCACATTAAGCTTATCGTAGTCCAGGTCCACCCAGTCATCATAGGCAATGAAGCCCCATTTTTGCGGTTTGCGCAGGGCGTACTGGAGCAGTGCCTGATCTCCTGCAATGGCAGGCGCAGATTGATCGCCGGTGGCTGTGACATGACGCACTCTGAGCCAATCAGTCAGGCCCAGAAACTTTTCTTCACCTTTGAAAGAGCAAGCTGCCAGCAGCAAAAATACCATTGCTGCTGCAGCGCCGATCACTGAGCGGCGCACGAGATGATGGGAGATGTGGTGCTGAAGTTGTCCTTGCAAGCTTGCTCTCAATGTCAAGATGATGTCAGACGACATTGTAGCGCCTGATCGGTCCCAGCTTAGCGACAGTATCAGTTTATATCCAGACTGAGTTGTAAATTTGTTTCAGGATGCCGCAAGGCGAATGATTCGCCAGTGTCGAATAAACTGGCCTCTACCCCCATTGCCGCGGCGATGCTGCGCATGTCATGCTCGCTGATGGCAAACAGGCCGTAGCGGAATTGGTAGCCCCAATTTTTTACATTGGCCGAAAACTCCAGTGTTTGCAATAGCGGCAGTATGCAGGCTGGCCTGGCTGGGCTCCATGCTACGTCACGCCGATAAGGTAGAAAGCCCCCACCCATATCGGCCTGGTAGGTATCGCGTGGCTTGATCCTGCCTATGGCAGTGAAGGCCTGCAATTTGATCTTGCTGCCAAATATCTGGCTGGGCGAGTAATACACCACCCGGTCGCCTGCTCGCATGCGGCGCAAGGGTGCTGCCTTGCCGTGGCAGACTTGCATGTAGCCATCTGCCTGACCACGTTCGACGTGGTCAGCAGAGGCAACAGCGATCCAGTTACGGGACTGTTGCGTATTCATGATCAGGCTGGTGCAAAAACGCGCAGGCGATGGCCATCTGGGTCCTGGGCCACAAAGGTATATCCAAAATCCATGCTGCAAGGTGTTTGTGCTATCGTCATACCACGTGTAGCCCAACTGTCATAGGTACTGTCTACCGTTGCATTGTCGCCTACGGCAAAAGCCAGCTCACTGCCGCCAGAGGAGGTAGCCGCCGGTTCTACTGTGTGTTTTGACCATAGACCCAGTTTATGGCCGGAGTCCAGTATGAACAAATAAAAAGTGGGCGATGCTTCTACTGGTGTCAGGTCCAGGATTTTGCTGTAAAACGCTGCGCTGGCTTCCGGGCTGTCAACATACAAAAGTACATAGCTTGGGGTCATCATGGTGTTTGCTCCTAAAAGAGATGGTGTTGTTTGCGTTGATGATGTTGTTCAAGGCAAAGTCATCTTAGGATGCTGCAGTGTCAGTTTCTGTCAGCAGTGATGGGGAAGTTGATGGCAAGACTTGAGCAACTGATGGAAGCAAGTACAGACATGGTAAAAATGCCTGTACTTGTTTAAGGAGGGAATTTACTTTGCCGAGCAGATGAAAGGATATTCGCGGTTATCTATCAGGGGTTCGACACCAAAAAAATCATTCAATACCGACTCTGCCGTACAGTAAGCACCTTCTACCCAGGCCTGGTCATTGGAGTAGGCTTCACCGACGATGAAGATATTTGCATCCGCCCCCGGTATCAATTGTGAAGGCTTACGGATTTTTTGCTGCACATCGCCGATGTCGTAATGCGCTGCCCAAGCGTGGTAACCGGCATTGAAGGGAGGTAGTGACCAGTCTATATAGGCGGCTTCCAGCGGTTCAGGCACAGTACTGAAATCGGCATTCGGGCCAAAATGGATATTTGCCAGC
This sequence comes from Undibacterium sp. JH2W, assembly GCF_049340425.1. NCBI lineage: Bacteria > Pseudomonadati > Pseudomonadota > Betaproteobacteria > Burkholderiales > Oxalobacteraceae > Undibacterium > Undibacterium sp. JH2W. The sequence goes on from NZ_JBMPOT010000002.1 coordinate 59,882, forward strand.
TGCTTGCGCAACATCTTCAACATACGGTCCGGCACTTTGCGCGGGCCTTTCAGGGGCTCGGTATTTTCAGACAAAGGAACATGTCTTTGCTGTTCAGGGCCGAGCTCCAGTTCTTGCCAAAAAGTGGTAAAGGCTTCATCGTCATAGGCTGCCAGTAAGCCGTACACAGGTTCTGTGCTTTGATCAAGTGCGTTATTGCCAAAATAGACGACCATGCGCACCGGATTGTCGGTCACGCTGGGTCCTATGGTGGCACGGGTGGATGTAGTCAGGAGCTGGCCTTCTTGCGGTATCGTCAGTCTCTCCTGCAGGCGTTGCTCAACTGCCTGGAGCAGGCTGGCGGCACTGGAATACGGTGTATTCATGATCTCTTGCTGGTCAGCGACAGTGGGCTGGCTGAGTTTGTCCAGATAAGCAGCAGGGAACCCCTGTTCTGCCAGCTGTGCAATCACCTTTTGGGTGACTTCATAGCTGCTAAGTTGCGGTGCATAGGTCGCTTTCGTCAGCCACCAGGGGTCTTTGAAGAACATACCTATCTTGTAGGAAGGCTGCATGATGCTGGCTTCCATATATAACTGTACTTTCTGGTGATTTAGCACATCCAGGCCGGGATGGCTTTCATAGCGTGTCGCCTGGGCGACCAGTTCCAGCGCATAGCGCGGCATTGCCAGCCAGGCCGCATCTGTCTTGCCGCTACTGGATTTTTTGTTGGGATTATCTCGATTGGCAATGCCGTAGTGAATGGTATTGTCGATTTCCAGTATGGAGTGCAGGCGACGGTTAGGCTGGTAATTGAAGTGCACTCCTTTGTCACGGGCCAGATCGGTGATGGCAGCAAACAGCGCTTTGAACATGCCTGAATAACCTGTGGTCAGGGTCATGTATTCATTGCCGGGAGTGAATTCATTATTGGCCTGGAAAGCCACTGCAGCATTCCAGTTAATGACGTTCGAGGTATAACCATTGCCATCAGCTGCATAGTTATAGCCTTCAGATCCCAGTTGATCAAACATCAGGTTCCAGTAACCTATGTCTTTGAGTTTGTCGCCTTTCTGGAAGATGGAAGATGAGGGTAATTCTGCCGTGATTTTTCCATGCTGGTAAAAATGATCCCATTCCTTGCGGGTTTGCGGCCCTGTGGTGGCAGTCACTGCCAGGTTTTCTACCGTAGTAAAGCCCTGATTCGGTGAAGTGCTGGCACCAAAATTATTGACATTATAGGGAGCAGGATTAAATGAGGTGACATCATTCAGGTAAAAATTCTTGCCGCGTAAATAGTACAGTGGATTATCTGATTCATTGAAAGGGACAACGTATTTGTCCAGCCCCAATTGATGTATGACCGTAGTCACCAATCTATGGCCAGACGCCTTGCCATCATTATGATGTTTTGCCTTGGTATCCCATTCTGAATAACGCATGCCACCCAGTTCTACATAGGACTTGTTCGTATCGTTCTGGTAATGCCAGGTGCAGACTCGGGCACCAGGCGCACGCGAGCCATTATCGTCTTTACTGAAATCATACTGTCCCCAGTCATACAGTTCCAGGGTGTCGCCTTTTTCAAGTAATTTGTTTTTGTCCGTGCTCTTACCACTGAGCAAACGCCAGGCTGTATACAGACCAGCTGCTCCGGCACCGAAGATAGAATAAGTTTTGCTTGTCATGATCTTTCTCACTCAAGGTTGGGTTTGAATTGCATGAAGGTATTGCGATTGCATTTGGGCGTGAACTACGACTGAACTACTTCAGTTGAGTGAAATATTTAATACCGGTTGCGAAGTGCGAAATATCGTAGGGGGTATGCCCGTCCAGGCTCAGATCTGCCAGGATTTTTCCCAGCAAAGGGACGAACTTGCCTGCCCAGCCTGTGGCATAGATAACGATGTCCTTGTGTCCTGGCACATGGGCTGGCGCAAAGTCAACGATCAATTCTTTATTGGCGATCTTGCTCAGGGCGACCAGGCAGGTTGAGGTGTAGTGTGGCACCGGGTCCAGTCCACGCATATGGTGTTTGACCCAGGCAGCGGTATAGCCCAGTTCTTCTGGATTGGGGATCAGAGTACGTTGTTCTGGCGAGTTCAGCGGTGAGATGACAAAGTCGGATGCTACACGTATATAGCCAGGATAGTTCCAGCTGACTTCAGGGAAACCATAGAACTGATTACCATTATTGCCAACAGGATTCTGGAATACAAACCAGGTTGGATACTGTATGCGCGGATCTGTTTTTTTATAAAATGCGGATGCCATATTCCAGTAAGTTGCTGCTACCTGGAAATTGAGTAATTTAAACACGGCGTCTGCATAAGGGCCAGGTACCAGCACCAGTTTTCTGGCGGTGAATTGACCGACGGGAGTAGTGATTTCAAATTGTTGCTGGCGATACTCAATTTTTGTAACCGGTGCCTCTTCTTTCATGGTCACAAAACTGGACTTGCGGTTCCAGTTATACAGGGTTTGCTGGGTCGCCTTCAAGTCTATACTGGCACCCTGGGCTTGGAACAAGCCGGTATAAGTGGAGGGCAAATCTTTAAATTGATACTTGCTCTCAAGTTCAGCCGCACTCACCTTGCTATAGGCTACATCTTGCGCCTGTAAGGCAAGTTCAGCTTGCCTGATATTGCCTTCGGTTGAATGTACATCGGGGTCACCAAACCACAGGGTACCGACTTTATCCATCAAGGGCACAGGTGTCAGGCTTTGCAATTCATCCCAGTAGGGTATCGATTGTTTGACCAGTTTCACCATGTATTCATCAGGGTAGGGAATGCGGAACTGGCGCGAGATACCAGCTGAACTACCGAGTTGGTTGATGAAAGTAAATTGCTCAAGCACCAGGGTTTTAGCTTTTCTTTTGCTTAAGTGATAGGCAGTGGACAGGCCCATGGGACCACCACCGATGACGACGACATCAAAATGATTTTCATTGTCCATTTGATTGCCACTTGCTGTTGCTGCTTTGGTGGAGAGAAAGAACTTGCCCAGCCTGAGGGCCGGGCATGATGAATGCAAGCGAGGAGACTCAGGTGCGGATCAGGGTGGCAACCGAAATATGTGGCCAGTCTATGTCCAGGAAATTCAGGATCACAGTCTGGGTGTACTGCAATTGCATGAACTGGGTGCCATCTGGACGTTCCACCGTTTCTATCCAGAAAATTGCTTCCAGCTTGGTGGCATTCGCGTTCGCAGTGACAAAAGGAATGTTGACTATGCCGCCTACTGGTATTGAGGCAACTGACAACACCGTGGTATTGACGATTTTTTGTCCTTGTATGGCATCTGTCAAAGCCTCATTCATATTGGCGACATAGCTCTGTTTCATGCCTGGTGGCAGGTTGGAGTGCAGATAGGGGGCGAGATAACCCAGCGGTGCATGTGCCATACCAGAGCCAGTCGGCTTGGAGCTAACGAGGGCGATCTGTGGTCCACCAGGAACTTCAAAGCCTGTTCCCTGTGCCAGCAAAGAATCACCATGCGGAATCGTTGATTGCCTGACGATGCTGGGGCCAGCCTTGGGATCTGTGGTGGCTGGTACGTTCAGCCATATGCCAGGCTCTATATGCAAACCTTCCATGGTGGGGGCATCGTTGACCTGTTGCAGGTAAGTCAGGCCAAAGATTTTGATATCATCTTGCACAGACCCACGGTTCGGAACTTCACCGCCTATGGCTGTGAACTGAATGCGTTCAGCAGTTGCATTCAGCATTAGGCGAAACGCAGCATTGTGCTGTTTGTTGGGGACCGCAATCAAATTAAAACCGCGTCCAGACCAATTGCCTTCCAGCTCGGCGAGAGGACCCAATGGGGATGAGGCTAAATTGCCTGGGGCCGCAGCACGCCTGGGTGAGTAGAGTGTCATTTTCAAGTTCCTTCAAAGTTTGTGCAACATGGGATAAATCTGAATTTATGCAGCCAATTCAGAGACAGCTAAACCAGTTCATGAAAGCAGTCTTGTCCGGATGATTGTTAATGATTAAAGGATAAGACTATTAATTAATAGTATATTAAAAAATGCAATCACAAAGACAATTCCTTGTTATTTAAATTGTATTTTTGTTAAAAATTGTGCCAAGTCTGCTGCAGTTGTGCAGATGAAATTTCAGGTGGGAAATGAATGCAAGCATTCCCTCTGGGCGAGGGTTGTATAGCTTGTTGGCAGAATGAAGAATTCGGAAGCCTGGGTAGCTTCCGGCGCAGGTCCTGTTTAGCTATTGCCAGATATTCTCTGGCCTGCGTTGTAATAAAGGGCCGGGATTTTTTTATTGCTTAAAAACATCATTCCAAGGCTGGCCAGCGTCAGCATGAACCAGTTAAGTCCTGGCATTTTCATGCTTTGCGCCAAGTCAAACAACACGCCGCCCGCCAGGCTGCCCACCATGGTACCCATGCTTTGATAAAACATTTGCTGTGACATCAGCCTGCCTGTATCCGCCGCTGACTTATTGGCAAACCGGGCTACCAGCACATCGAGTGAAGGGCCATAAAACACTTGGCCGAATGAGAGCAAGATGGCAGATATGATGACTGCCACAGCACTATGGGTAAACACCACCATGATGGCAAAACTCAGGAACAGGCAGGCATAGCCTATCTTCAGGAAGCGGAAATGATCCAGGGTACGCACGGCGCGCTTGGAAATGGGGATCTGGAAGAAAATGATGACGAGGGCCGCCAGCCAGAATGGGGTGGACACTGGAATTTCAGGCGTAAACGTGGGGATATGCAAGCTAAAGCCTATCATGGGTTGCACGGCAAAACACCAGAACACCGAGTTGGACAGATAAAACATCAGCGGCAGTTGTATAGCCTTGTCGGTTTCTGTACTTGCTGCCGGGGGCGCTGGCGATGCTTGATCTGCCAGGGCTGCTTGCTCTTGCTCCCATCCTTGTTGCTCATGCTCAGTAATGGCACGCATGGCGATCAGCATGAATAAACCATACACAATGAAGGTAATAAAGACGATCAAAAACACCAGCTTTAACTGGTCATGCGGCACAAAACTGGCTGTCAGGTAACCACCTACCAGGCCCATACGAATGGCAAATGCCAGCTTGCTGAATAAAGAGGTCTGGTCCAATTCCTTCAATTTCAACAAATAGTTTTTCAAGCCAGGGAAGGACAGGCCACTCCCCAAACCTGCCAACAGGGCAAACAAGGCCAGGGCCCAGGCTTGTTGTAGATATGCCATGAAATACAAGGCTATGCCTTCCAGCAGGATATTGCCGGTCACTGCCAAAGGATGGTTTGCCAGGCGGGGTAGCCTGGTTCCCATATAAGAGCCCAGCACCCGTCCCAGATTCAAACCGAACAAGATCGATGCTGCCCAAAAACCTGAGAAGGCTTTGCCAGTTTCAGAGACTATAATCGGTGTATATAAGGCAACGCCACCAGATGCGATGGCGACACCAATATAAATCAGATAAGAATTGTAGACAGGATTGAATTTCTTGGTTTGCATAGGTCGTGGTGTAAGTGCAGCCAGGGCGCTGGGAAACAAAGCTTCGCTGCAGAAAGCTGCCATCAAGCCAGGTGAAGCTCTTATGTTGTGATGTTCGCTCACAAAAAAAGTTCACCATAAAAAGCTGATTCATATGCGCGCAGCGCATATGCTTTAAATTGTACGCCTAATTGATCAAGTCTGTTGCCGGGCCGAAATATGATGGATGGCAGGGGCTTAAAATGGCCAGACTTTCCCCAGGTACAGCCATGCCCAGGCAGCCAGCAGGCATATGCTGAGCAAGAACAGGCCAGTAGCACCATTGGGCCGCAAAATACCCATATAGCTGATGGCGACTGTTGCCACGCCTTTTTTTACCCGTTTCATGCTGCGCCAACGTTGCGCAAACTTGAGTATGGACAGCACAAAAGTAAAGGTGGCACAGGATAGGAGGGAAACCCTGAACACATTCAACATGTCCACTTCGCCCAGCGATATTTTTTTGTAGACCAGCCCTATGGTCGCCATCATCAGTGCGGCAACGATGGAAATGGCGACATTGGCATACATGCTCTTGCGACTGGTGATGGCAGCATCTTCCAGTTCGCACTTCAGCAAGTCCACTTTTTCATTGATCAGGGTAGAAGTCTCATGCTTGATGGCGAGTATGCGCTGGTCTATGGCCGCGCCTATCTGAGTCGTAGAATAATCAATGAGCTCTTTGATATCATCCTTGGTCATGCTGCGCTGACTATGGATTTCATCCGACAAGAGGGCGATATTCCTGTCCATTTGTGCACCAGCCTGACGTATGACCTCGGTCAATTCGCTGCTGATATGGTGGATGGACCTATCTATCAAAGGGCCTACCCGCTCATCAATGACACGGTTCAAGCCCCCTTCAAATTCAGCCGAAGCCTGTTTCAGATTGAGTGGGTCAAACGCCATCTTTTCTCCGGTGACATAGCTAATTTAGCTCATATCTGATGCCGGTTTGTGCAATTTCAAGACCAACTCGTGGTTGGGACGCAAGATGATAGCGTTCACCTCAGACGGTAAACCATACTTAGGTATAGACGACAAACATGGATGACTAAGGTATGGTGTCATCAATAATGACTGGCTCTATGATTTTTTTTGAAAGTATCGCATGCGAAATTTACTCATTTTAATGTTGATCGTTGGTGCAGGCTGGTATTGGAAGAAAACCCATGCACAAAATGAGATATCTTTTGATAAGTCAGGCAAACCGGTAGTTGTGTTATTTACTGCACCGCAGTGTGGAGAACCTTGTCAGTCAGCCGCAAGATTTTTGCGTGAACGTGCTGTGCCTTTCCAGGAAAACCAGGTGGTACTGGATGATGAAAATGATAGCAACACCCGACTATGGAAAAAATATAGCAATGGGCAATTGCCTGTCACCCTCATCGGCAATAACAAAGTTCTGAGCAACTCCAAGTGGGAAATGATTGCCGCGTTGGGCCAGAATTTTGGTCAGCAATATCTTAACCCGGCTGAGCGTACTTACTTCAGCAAGCATTTTGATGCAAGTGGCAAGCCTAAAGTGGCGCTGTATGGCACGGACTGGTGTCCATCCTGCGCGCAGTTGCGTGCTGACTTTAAAGATAACCAGATCGCTTTCGTTGATATCGATGTAGAAAAAAGCGGTGAATTCAATCAAATGACCAGGGTCATGGAGATACCTGGCTATCCAGCTACCTGGTATGGATATACCAGGGTGCATGGTACCTCCATCAGTGACGTCAAGGATGCCATGGCACGCTGATTATGACTTGTATGACTTGATCATTTCTTTTCTGCATAAAAGAGCTGGAAGGCATGCATGGCAGCACCATGCAAGATGCTGCCATGGTCTTCTCTGGGAAGAAATTCAAAATGGTAGCTCAGGTTTTTAGCTTTGCTCTGAGTGATGGCTCGTGACAGAGCACGCGCATCACCCTCCATTTGCGGCCCCTCTTTGCCAACGGCCAGATACACTTTCATGGGCTGGGACGGGAGATTTTTCAAGAGTGCTGGCGCCTGTTTCAGTAATGATTCATTGTCCCACCACAGGCTGGGACTCATGATGATGTAGTTATTGAATAGCGCCGGTTTTTTCAGCAAAATTTCGGTTGCCAGCAGGCCGGCCAGTGATTGACCGATCAGGGTTTTGTCGCCATTGCTCCTGTAATTTTTTTCTATGTAAGGCTGCAATTCCTTTTCCAGGAATTCCATGAACTTTGCTGACCCACCAGCATTCTTGAAGGCTGCACTATATGCTTTCATGGAAGCAGGCAGACTAAAATTATCTGCCGCCTTGAAAGTCATATCACGACGCCTGTCGGTATTCGCAATACCAACCAGGATGGATGCCGGCAGGCGATTGACCCAGGAAAAACTGGAAAATTGCACCGCACCTGCCATGTGTATCAAATCCTCATCGACCGCACCATCGAGCAAGTAAATGACGGGATATTTACTGGCGGTCTCTGTTGTATAGCCTTCGGGCAAAATGATATTGATAGTGCGCTCTTCACCCAGGGCTTGAGAATGCAAGCTCAGGCTGGAACCGATGGTCAATGGTGTCGAAGTTGTTTCAGCCGCCAGCGACAATGTGCAGAGGCCAGACAAGAGCAAGGCAAGAAAGCGCTTTTTCATAGAGATGTTAACTTTGGTAAAAAATGCTAAAGACGCAAGTATCCTCAGATCTCAACAATATTTCAAGCTCAGGCTTTCGCTTTTTTTATCTTTTTCACGGGTACAGGCAAAGAAGCTGCGGTGCATTGCGCCAGTGCTGCCAATTGCTCGCGGTCTTCCAACAAGTCTGATTCAATTAAAAACCAGGCTTTGGCTTGGGGATAAGGCGGCGCTTCACTGAGCGGGCCTATTTGTTCAAGAAAAGCGCGGCTGGCAGCAGTAGGCTTGATAAACAATTGGTCATCGCAAATTAAGGCAAACATTTTCTCGTTCAGATAGAGCGCATATTCGCCAAACATTTTCTTGGCGATGAGCCCTTCACTGGCACTTAACTGGTCAAGTATGAATGCTACGAAACTTGCTTGAGATGCCATCTTGTCTTACTCCGGACGACGAAACTCGTCAGCTATCCAGGCCCTGGCATTTTGCTGGTTTAATTTGTAATTTGGGGTAACCCTGACTTTGGCCAGCTCGTTATTGCCAGCATCTTGCGCGCTCAGCCATGCATAGGGATCATCTTCATCCGGGACTATGTCGAGCAGGATTTTGTAATCAGCTTCATCGGTGGCCACCATCAGGCTCTTATGTAGCGTTGCATGCAATTGCTGTTCGTGGCGGCGTATTACTTCCGAAGCTGTTTTGACCAGAGTACCAAAGGCATTGGCATCGAGTGGCTTGGGATTTTTTTTATCGCGCCCCATGGTCCATGGGCCAACCAGGGCAGGCTCAGGTTCACCATCCTTGATCATGGCAACGGCCCAGCCTTCGTCATCTTCATTCTTGATGACTTGTGCTGTCCAGCCTTTGTCGCGCCACAAACGAGGCTCACGGACGGTGGTGTCCTCATTGTGCTGGTTATTGTCTTCGCTAGTGAAATTAGTATCGTTGCTCAAAGTTATTCCCTGTTTATTTCCTCAGGCTGCATCCTACACCTAAGTGAGCTAGGTGTCTTCGCATGTGAGAACTGGCGCTTCATCCGGCAAGTCAGGTAATTCAGGTAATCCATACCTGGCCCTGGCTCGCAGGCATTTGTCGTCGCCTATTTGTAATTCACGGCAAGGAGAGGGCCTGTTGACATACATATTGCATTTGACCGCTTTGCCAACTTCACCACTCAATGCCTGACAATGTGGAAGTGCCTGGTTAGTGCCTTTCAGGCAAGCATGCAATGGTGTCAGTTTTTCTATCATGGCATCTGGTATGCCCAGGCTATCTGCCTCAGCCCAATAAAACGATACTCTGTAACTGGCGCAGCAAGCGCCACAATCAAGACAGGGGTCTTGCTCGTTCTTGTTTGTCAGCATGCAGTCTTTCCAGAAAATAGGCGAATTTAAGTCGACAAACGAGGAAGTGGCAAAGGCAAAAACTGATTACTGCTGTGTATGGTCAGCAATAAATACTGACCACATTTTTTGCAATTCGATTTCCAGGTTCCTGGCAAATCTTTTTCCGTCAAACAGTGAGCTGCGCAAAAGCTTTTCTCTTAGTTCTGAGCGCAGTTGCAACAGGTATGGAACATCTCCGGCATGCTTGGCGGCGAGTGCTACGTATTCATCTTCATTGCTGGCAATCCAGTCATCCAGGCCAGCATAACTGAGCAGGCTGGCACCCTGGCGGGACGACATGGTGTGACCGGCCAGTGTGATAGTGGGTACGCCCATCCATAAGGCTTCGCAAGTGGTCGTGCCACCAGCATAGGGATAAGTATCCAGAATGATGTCAACTTCTGCATGAGCTGCCAGATAAGCTTCTCTGGAACCCGGCCCAAGGATGCTGACACGATCTGCACTTATGCCATATTGTGTAAACCTTTCCAGCATATTCTTGCACTCTAATTCGCTTCCCATCTGCCAGCATTGAAAACGTAATTTGGCATCCGGCAAATTGTTGAATATTTTTGCCCATACTTGCAAAGTGAAATCATTCAATTTCCTGACATTTTGAAAGCAGCCAAACGTTATGTAGCCGTTACTTATTGCAGGGGAAGGAGAAGTGGGGCACTCAGGATCAGTCGGTGGGGTAAGGCATAACCTAGTTGATGGTAAGTACCATATTTCTTCAGTGAAATATTCTTCATGTGTCTCTGGTACGGAAATTTTGTCCGTTAGTACATAGTCCATGCCGGGGACGCCAGTGGTTCCAAAATAGCCAAGCCAGCTAACTTGTATTGGCGCGGGCTTAAAAGCAAAAACAGGCAGGCGATTGTGCGCTGTGTGACCTGCGAGATCGATAAGTATATCGACACCATCATCATGTATAGTGTGTGCACAGCCTTGATCGTCGATATTTTCAATAGATGTCCATTTGCTAAAAAGTGGTTTGATGCGTGATGTCAGTTCGTCATCGCGTGTTTTGTTGGAATAGGCGTATAACTCTATTTGCTGTAGATTAAGATGCTTGATTACATTTTCTAGAAAAAAACCAACAGGGTGCAAACCAAAATCACCAGAGACCAATCCTATTCGCAAACGCCTATGTTCTTGTGATGAAGGGCGACATGTCCAAGCGATATAGGGGGGGGGGGAGGGGAGTAGTTTGGAGTGATATCTGTTGACTTCGGCTTGGTATTGCTCAGGTGTTTCTAGATCACCAAAGCTTAGATTAAACAGCATGCTGCTATAAGCGTCGAAATAGTAAGGATCTAATTTTGTAGCCGCCCTATAGTATTCAATAGTTTCGTTTTGTCTGCCAGTATCTCGTAAAAGATTGCCTAAACTAAGATAGGCCATTTTTTGAGTGTCTGAAGGCAGGGTGATGGCAATGCGCAAGCTTGCCTCCGCTTCTTCCAGTTTGCCAGTGTCAATATAGGCTTGGCCTAAATTAAAGTGAATTGTTCCATTCTCCGGTTTGATGGACAACGTATGAATATACACGGCAATCGCTTCGTCTTTCTTTGATTGAGTATCAAGCATGACGCCAAGGTTGTAGTTAGGTTCATAGAGATCCGGGGCTAAGGCTAGCAGTTTTCTGTAGCTGACTTCAGCTTCGACAAGCCTCCCTTGTTCATGCATAATCCATGAGATATGCCAGATCGCATCCAGGTTATTTGGCTGTATTACCAGTACCTTGTTATACAAAGCCAGAGCGCTGTCATAGTTTTGCTTGTCGCTGTCCAGAGTGGCGGTTAACATCAGCACACTTGCTTCTTGCGGGAATTGCTCAACTGCCGTGTGCATCAGAGCATGTGCTTTGAGTTTGTCACCTGTGTTGAGATAGATGTCAGCCAGGTCAAAATAGGCATCGAGTATCTTGCCATCAAGCTCTATCGCTTTGCGGAATTCAGCAATCGCTGCCGGATAATCTGCCTGCTCCTTCGCCAGTACTCCTTTATTGTAATAAATGTAGACATCATCAGGATTGATGGCGAGGGCCTTGTCCAGGGGGCTTGCAGCATCGGCAAACTTTTTTTGCACACGCAAGGCTATGCTGAGGTTGATATAGGCATCGGCAAATTCAGGGTATAGAGCGATAGCTTCCCTGTAGCATTGTTCTGCCTGGACAGCTGCATCCGACCTCAAGAAATTGTCTGCCTGCTCTTTTAAGGCAGCAGCCCTGAGGGCTGGCTCTGTTGCGGAGGCATCCTTTTGCGCGATGGTGTTTGCAGAAGCAGGTACTTCCCTGGAGCGAAACAGGCTTAGAATTTTTCCAAACATTTTTATCTTGATAATAGATATGGTATTTGGCTGATTATCGCAAAATCTGGTGATGTATGGTGGCGTATAGTCAGGTTTTTACAGCTACGCGACAATTTGCCCGTATTCAGGGCGACAAGCCTGAACGCTTATCCTGAAAGAACTGCCAGTGTGGTCATGGCCCAGAAATATCTGGTGCAGGGCGGATTTGAGATTGGTGAATAGCAAAATATGAGTTTTTCGCTTCGAGGAATTTTGGCGAACAAAAACAATGGTGGCGATTTTAAAAGCTGCGTTATCTCGCCTAGGGCGAAATGACGCAGCTAATGCCATTTGATGAACCTGAGCTTTTACGTAAAACTGAATTTTCTGACAAAGCTCTCATAAGACGATTACTTCGGACGATTATTTCGCCCAACTATCCTTCAAAGTCGTCACCCGGTTAAACACCGGTTTGCCAACGACAGAATCCACACGATCAGCGACGAAGTAACCGTGGCGCTCAAACTGCAGACGCGTATCTGGCGTGATCGTTGCGAGGCCAGGTTCTACGTAGGCGTGTACCACTTCCAGCGCATTCGGGTTCAGCAAGGCCATGAAGTCTTTGCCGCCAGCATCCGGGTTGGCATCATTGAATAAACGGTCGTACAGGCGGACTTCAGCTTCCAGTGCGTCGGCGGCGTTGACCCAGTGCAGATTGCCTTTGACTTTGTAGTTTGCGCTGCCTTCTGTGCCGGATTTGCTGTCGGCAAAGTAGTTGCAATGGACGGCGATGACATTGCCGTTTTCATCTTTGTCGCAGCCTGTGCATTCAACCACATAGCCATAACGCAGACGCACCTTGTTGCCTGGGAAGAGGCGGAAGTAGCCTTTGACGGGCTCTTCCATGAAGTCTTCCTGTTCTATCCACAGTTCTTTACCTATCGTGAATTCGCGGTTGCCCAACTCAGGGTGGTGCGGGTGGATAGGTGCGGTGCAGGCGATGTTTTCGCCTTCCGGGAAGTTGTCGATGATCAGCTTCAACGGGCGCAATACGGCGGTGGCACGTGGTGCTTTGGGGTCCAGGTCTTCGCGCAGGCAGCCTTCCAGCGTGCTGTAGTCTATCCAGCCATCTGAGCGGGTGACACCGATGCGTTCGCAGAACAATTGCAAGGCTTCTGGCGTATAGCCACGGCGGCGTATGCCGACGATGGTAGGCATGCGCGGGTCGTCCCAGCCGGTGACGATGTTTTGTTCTACCAGTTGGCGCAGCTTGCGTTTGCTGGTGACGACATAGGTCAGGTTCAGACGGGCGAATTCATATTGTTGCGGTACTGGTTTTTTGAAGAAACCACCTTCGGCAGCGCGTTCTATGATCCAGTCATAGAAAGGACGATGATCCTGGAATTCCAGTGTGCAAATCGAATGAGTGATGTTTTCTATCGCATCAGACAATGGATGCGTGTAGTCATACATAGGGTAAATACACCAGTTGTCACCAGTACGGTGATGGTGGGCATGGCGTATGCGGTAGATGGCCGGGTCGCGCAAATTCATATTGGGCGAGGCCATGTCTATCCTGGTGCGCAGGATGTGTTCGCCATCCTTGAATTCACCTGCTTTCATACGGCGCAGCAAGTCCAGTGACTCTGCAGGTGCTCGGTCGCGGAAAGGCGAGTTCACACCTGGCCTGGAAAAATCACCACGGTTGGCGGCCATGTCGGCAGCACTTTGGCTATCGACATAGGCATGGCCTGCACCGATCAGATATTCGGCGATTTCATACAGACGCTCAAAATAGTTACTGGCATAGTGCAGGTGTTCTTCGCCCTTGTTGTTCCAGTCAAAGCCCAGCCATTTGACGCTGTCCATGATGGTATCGACATATTCCTGGTCTTCTTTTTCAGGATTGGTGTCATCAAAGCGCAGGTGGCAACGGCCAGCATAATCACGTGCCAGGCCAAAGTTCAGGCAGATGGATTTGGCATGGCCTATATGCAGGTAACCATTTGGTTCTGGCGGGAAGCGGGTGATGACTGTGGGCAAACCGTCACGGGCGTATTTACCCGCAGCCTGGTCATTGTCGATGATGGCGCGCAGGAAGTTGGAAACTGGTGCAGGTGTTGCATTATCGTTATTTTTGATATCTTTGCTCATGGGTAATGATCGCTATGTTAACCTTTTGCCAAGGTCGATAAGATGGAGATGACAAGTATTTTACCGTAGCGCAGCATGGATGGCGTGAAGTTTGCTCATACTGACGCTGGAATGTCGGTTTGACCAGGGGTCTGGAGGTGGTTTATCGAGGAAAATGCAGGGGGAATGGGTGATCTGGCAAGATTCTTTACTCACATTTCACTGGACTCGACGCGGTTGCGGCCACATTTTTTCGCGTGATACAGGGCATTGTCTGCCCGTTTCATCATTTCATTGACATTGTCGGGATGGTAGTAGGCAGTTACGCCAAAACTGGCGGTTTTCTTGCCAACGATTTCAAATTCATGGTTGGCGATGGCGCAACGCAGTTTTTCTGAGGTGGCAATAGCTGCATGGATGGTGGTTTCACGGAAAATCACCAAAAACTCTTCTCCACCCCAGCGCCCCACTGCATCCATGCTGCGCACGTGGTCTTGCAATATGCGGGCGATAGTGATCAAGACCTGATCACCAGTTTGATGGCCGTGGGTATCATTGACTTGTTTGAACAAGTCAATATCGACAATAGCCAGGGAAAATGCCGTGCCATAACGTTGGCTGCGCTGATGCTCTTCTTCCAGTATTTTTTCCAGCTTCAAGCGGTTAAACAAGCCGGTGAGCCTGTCTGTACTGGACAGCAATTCCAGATCATGATTGCGCAATTCCAGTTCGCGGGTGCGGGCGATGACCAGGTTTTCCAGATTGGCATTCACTTCCATCATGGATTTATGACTGCTTTCCAGCTTTTCTGCCATCTGGTTGAAGCCCGCTTCCAGTTCTTGCAATTCGCCACCGGAATTGGCAGTGATGCGGGTATCCAGCGCCCCTTTTTCCATACGGTGTACGCCATCAAGCAAGCGTGAGAGTGGGCGTGTCAGGTCACGGCTCATGCGCATGGCGAGTATGGATGCGCATACTGTGCCGACCAGGCCTATGAGTATGCTGAGAGCGACAAAGACATTCTTGGATTGACGGCTGGTATGGGTGCTCAGCTCCAGGTAAACACGTCCCAGTAGTTTGGCCTTGCCAGCCTTGTCTATGGGGCTGCGGTCAAACAAGTCAAAGGCATCTGCCTCGGATTTGCCCTGGTAAATCGGTGCGGAAAAAATCAGGGATTCATAGTCGCCGCGCAACACCTTGTTATTGTCGGCTGCCAGTGCATGCTCGGGTCCCAGTTTGCTGGGTTTGCCACTGACGGCGAGCACTTTGTTGTCGGCATCAGTAATGACGACGGCCTTGGCATCATCTTCTTTCATGACCGACTGTGTCAGTGCTTGCAGCACTTCACGATTACCCGAGAATGCACCATATTCACTGGCTGGTGCCAGTTGCCTGGTAATAACGGTGCCGCGTGCCTTGATGGCACCATCAATTTCAGTAATACCAACGATCACCACCAGCAAGACCAGCAAGGCCGAGATAACCCATACCGGCGCCAACGCCAGGAACAGGATGCGATGAGCCAGTGGCCAGTTTTTCATTGGACACGCTCCAGTGTTGATCTTAACTTCCGGGTCAGCGTGGCCTCATCCTCGACATCTATGCTGAGCGAGCGGCTGACCTGGCTATTGATATTGACGCTGAAGTGGCGTGGATATTGTGGCGAGGGCAGATAGGCGTGACTGGGCTGGTTGGGGATGATATCCGCGACTTGCTGCGCGATCTGGCTGGGTGAACTATAGACTGCCGCTAATGCCCCCGCTTTGACATAGGCTGCTGAAAAGCCGAACAAGGGGACTTTTTGCCGATAACTGGTCAGCAAGATGCTGGGAATATTATTGCGGTTGTAAATGGCGGCATCGGGCAGGGCCAGCAAGCTGTCGCTATTGTTCAGCAAGCGGCGCAGGGCTGGCAATAATTCGGAATCATCATTGACAGTTTCCACATTGATTTGCAAGTCCAGATCTTTGCTGGCAGCCTGCAAGCCTGTAATCATGTCACTGGCATCCTTGCTCAATAAGACGCCGATACGGCTGCGCCCGGGCAACACCGTACGTACCAGGTTCAATTGCCTTTGCCAGGGCTGATCAAAATAAATGGCAGAAAAATGATGTGGATCTTGATGACGGTTGTATTGGCGGGCAATTTTTTGAAAACTATCCCGTGATACCAGTACGTTCAGGACAGCCATGGCTGGCGGCTTTTGTGCCATTGCCGTCATGGCGGGAGTGCCAACGGCAATCAGTAAATGATTATTGGCATTGCGCGGCAAGTCTTCACTTTTGTAATTGGCCAGATTGAATACCTTGATGGCATTTTTTGTTGTCCCAGCCTGTGTCAGCAAATTATTTAACTGACTGGCAAACTCGGTATAGGCGCTGCCTTCTTCACTCAATAAAATATAGATGTTGTCCAGTGCTGCAGCTGCCTGCACATACAGCAAACCTGACAAGCTCAGGAGCAAGCCTAGCAGCTTTACTGCATATCGCCGTTGCGATACTGAATACCGGGACATGATTTACAGGTTCAATTTGAAATTCAGCCTCAACGCGCGACCTGGCAACTCATTATCGTGGCGGTATTCAAAATACCTCGCATCAGCCATGTTTTGTGCTATCAGGGAACATTCTGCCGATTTGCCGCCAACTTTGAATTGGTAATTGATCCTGCCGTCTACGCGCCGGTTGCCAGCTATGTAATAACCGCGGTTTTCGATAGGATTATAATCGGTGGCATTGAATTTGGTTTGCGCCACCTGGTAAGCGACCAGACTGCCACTCCACTGATCGTTAGCTTTGTGGCTGAGCATCAGGCTATGGCTGTATTTGGGTAAGGAGTCGCTATAGACTACACCATTCACATTGTTACTCTTGACGCCACCACCAGACAGACCATAGATCAGCCTGGTCTTGTCCGACAGTTGCGCCTTCAATTGCAGTTCATAACCACGCATGACGGCTGTACCGGCATTCAAGTTGCCGCCGGCGGCCGACCGTTTATTGCGTACATCGATCAACTGGCTGTAGTCATCATAAAACAGGCGAAAATCCGTATCGAGTTTGCCATATTTTCCTATATAACCCAGTTCCGTGGATTTGACTCTTTCGGTTTGCATCTCTGGCAAGCCAGGGTAAAGATCTGCACTACGCCAGTAGCTGTCATACACTTTTTCATAGACAGAAGGCGAACGCGTGGCACGTGAATGGCTGAGCCGCAAAGTATGGCCAGGCTGTACATGCCAGTTGACGGCAAACCTGGGCGTGGTGTCAGTGCCGGTGTAGGTATTGTTTTCTATCATACCGCCCACATTGAAGATCAGGTCGGGGCGGGCGCGCCATTCCAGATTGCCAAAAAAACGTCTTAGATGGTAAGGGAAATCACCATACAGATATTGGTTGTCACCCACACCGAGATAATATGGCGCATAAGTCTGGTCATAGCGGACACTGCCACCCCAGACCAGGCGTGCATTCTGAAACGGTGAAAAAGTATGCTGTACTTCCAGATCGTAACGTCGCAATATGGCATCCCCATCGCTGATACCATCTGAATCCTTCAGGCGTGCATAGACTCTTTCTACCGTGTGAAAGGCTTGTACTGACAATTCACCACCGCCTTCAAGTGCCCGGCGCCAGTGCAGCATTTCAAAATGGTTTTCAGCCTGCCGGCTGATGGCGGATACATTATTGTATTCACCCACTTCACGTGGCCCGCCGTTATAGCCGAACTGGAATTCCATGGTGTCGGCAGAATTGAGCTGGTAGTCGGCGCGCAGGTTCAGATTTTGTATGGTCTTGTTATCGTATTTATTCAGATTCCAAAAAGTGAAGACCGACGTGGGCCTCTTGATGCTGTCATCTTCGCCTTGATCTTCCCTGATACTTGCGGTCAGCCTGTAGCTGAGTGCCCCTGTCTTACCACCATAGCGGAAAATCGCTTCCTTGCGGCCATTGCCAAATGCCATGGAGAGTGTCTTGCCCTGGGTCTCGGCAGGGTGGCGGGTGATGATGTTGATGACGCCAGAGTAGGAATTGGCCCCATAGCTGGCCGAGTCTGGCCCGCGTATGACTTCTATGCGTTCTATGTCATCCAGGACGATGGGCAGGTCACTCCAGTTGACGCCACCAAACAGGCTGGCATACACCGACCGGCCATCTATTAGCACTTGCATTCGGTCAGATGTCGTCGTCGTGGCCATGCCATGATAAGCCACCGTGCTGTCAGCCGAAAAATAAGGGTCGGCATGATAGGCCACATACATGCCTGGCACCAGGCGAAAGACTTCTGACAAATCCCAGGCACCACTATCCTTGATCATTTGCCTGTCTATGATAGTCACTGCAACCGGGGTTTCATTAATGGGTTGTGATAGCCGTGATGCAGACAAGATGACAGGTATGTCATCCAGGAAGATGGATTCGTCGCCAGGTCTGGCTGTTGCCATTTGATGCAAAAGAAAAAAAAGCAGCGCAGCGCGGCCTGAGCGTCTGGAAGGAGGCTTGGATACGCGTTTGCTGCGATGATAGCCGCAGTAACTTATGCGGATGATGCGTTTTTTTTCTGCTAACAAGATGTGCCCCAGAACCAGAAAATGCATTGATTTAGAGTAACACAGCAGGGATATCCAAACATAGTTTAAACACAAAGACTTCAGCTTGATGGTCAGTTTATATCTTGCGTTTTGTTGTTTTTCTGATGCAAATCAGTAGCAAAAAACTTAGTGAGAGTCTTGCGTAATAGATAAATTAAAACAGATTTAATTGACTGGATGATGGATTGCGCGTCATAAAGTTGATGTTAAATTAATATAAGTTGTATATTTAAAAACTTCTTAAGGCAAAGCTTCTGAACCTCTTGCTCAACAGGTAGAATAGCGGGATGACTACAGAATTAATTACATCCCCAGACGTGGCACCAGAAGTTGTCGCCAGCCAGCCCAGCCAGCCTTATGAGCCCAGTTTCGTCCACCTGCGTATCCATTCCGAATATTCGATCGTGGATGGCCTGGTGCGTATCGACGATGTCATTAAGGCAGCAGTAAAAGACAAGCAGCCAGCAATGGCGATTACTGACCTGGCGAATTTGTTCGCCATGGTGAAATTTTATAAATCTGCACGTGGCAAGGGCATGAAGCCTATCGCCGGTTGCGATGTCTGGGTCAGCAATGATGTTGATCGCGACAAGCCCTCCAGGTTGCTCTTGCTGGTCAAGAACAAGCTCGGTTATTTGCAGTTGTGCGAATTGCTGGCACAGGCCTGGCTGACGAATCAGCATAAGGGTCGGGCAGAAATCCGCTATGAGTGGTTGCAGAGTATTTTTGAAGAAGGCAAGGGCGGTGGCCTCATCGCTATTTCTGGCGCACATTTTGGTGATGTTGGTGTCGCTATCGATAATGGCAATCTTGAGCTGGCAGAGCAAAACGCCAGACGCTGGGCCAGTATTTTCCCTAATCATTTTTATATAGAAATACAAAGGGCAGGCCAGGCAAACATGGACAACCATGTGCGCGCTGCCGTGGCCCTGGCAGGCAGGTTCAAATTGCCGGTCGTCGCAACCCATCCTGTGCAATTCATCAGCAAGGATGACTATACCGCCCATGAGGCGCGCGTCTGTATTGCTGAAGGCGATATGCTGGCCAATGGCCGCCGCGTGCGCAGGTTTAATGAGCAACAATGCTTCAAGACCCAGGCCGAGATGGCAGAGCTGTTTGCCGACCTGCCAGCAGCACTGCTTAATTCTGTCGAAATCGCCAAGCGCTGTAACCTGATGCTGGAACTGGGCAAGCCCAAGCTGCCAGATTTTCCTACGCCTGAAGGTATGACCATCAATGACTTCCTGGTGCATGAGTCACAGCGTGGTCTTGAGTTCCGTCTTAATCACTTATTCCCGAATGCAGAAAAGCGCGAAAAAGAGCGTGCCCGTTATGAGGCACGCCTGAAGTTTGAAACCGACACCATCATCAAGATGGGTTTCCCCGGTTATTTCCTCATCGTTGCTGACTTTATTCAGTGGGCAAAAAATAATGGCGTGCCGGTAGGACCTGGCCGTGGTTCTGGTGCCGGTTCGCTGGTCGCATATTCGCTGCTGATTACCGATCTTGACCCTTTGCAGTACAACCTGCTGTTTGAACGTTTCCTGAACCCAGAGCGGGTATCCATGCCCGACTTTGATATTGACTTTTGCCAAGAGGGGCGTGACCGCGTCATTCAGTACGTCAAAGACCGTTATGGTAAAGAAGCGGTGTCGCAGATTGCCACCTTCGGTACCATGGCGGCCAAGGGCGCGATACGTGACGTCGGTCGTGTGCTTGATTTTGGCTATATGTTTTGCGATGGTGTCTCCAAACTGATTCCGTTCAAACCAGGCAAGCAAGTCACGATAGCCGAAGCGATTGTTGAAGAACCCCTGCTGGCCGAACGCCAGGAAAACGAAGAAGAAGTCAAAACCCTGCTTGACCTGGCGCAACAGGTAGAAGGCATCACCCGCAATATCGGTATGCATGCCGGTGGTGTATTGATTGCACCAGGCAAACTGACAGATTTTTGCCCGCTGTATACCCAGGGCGGAGACTCAGGTGTGGTCTCGCAATATGATAAGGATGACGTTGAGGCCGTAGGCTTGGTCAAGTTCGACTTTTTAGGTTTGACCACATTGACCATCCTTGACCGCGCAGTGCGCTATATCAAGATGATGGACCCGGCCATGGCAGATTTTGATCTGGCCAAATTGCCGCTGGATGACAGGCCATCCTACGAGTTGCTGACCAAGGCTAAAACCGTGGCCGTGTTCCAGCTGGAAAGCCGCGGCATGCAAGGCATGCTGAAAGATGCGCGTCCCGACCGTTTTGAAGACATTATCGCGCTGGTGGCCTTGTACCGTCCGGGTCCTATGGACCTGATCCCGGATTTCTGCAAACGTAAACACGGTGAACGCTTCGATTATCCTGACCCGCGTACCGAAGGCATTTTGTCTGAAACCTACGGCATCATGGTGTATCAGGAACAGGTTATGCAGATGGCCCAGGTGGTCGGTGGCTACTCACTCGGTGGCGCGGATTTGCTGCGTCGTGCCATGGGTAAGAAAAAAGCAGAAGAGATGGCCGAGCATCGCCAGATTTTCCGTGATGGTGCAGCCAAAGATGGCTTGCCACAAGAAAAAGCCGACGAGATTTTCGATTTGATGGAAAAATTTGCGGGTTATGGTTTTAATAAATCCCATGCTGCCGCTTATGCCTTGCTGTCTTATCACACTGCTTATCTGAAAGCACATCATGCCGCTGCCTTCATGGCCGCCAATATGTCGCTGGCCATGGATGATACTGACAAGGTCAAGATCCTGGTCGAAGATGCGATTGATATCTGCAAGCTCAAAATGCTGCCGCCAGATATTAATCAGTCTGAATACCGTTTCATGCCAGTTGCTGAAGCGGGTAAAAAATCCAGTCAGATACGCTATGGTATGGGTGCTGTCAAAGGGTCAGGCCAAAATGCAATAGAAAGCATTATCACCGCCAGAAAAGAAGGCGGACCATTTAAGGATTTATTCGATTTCTGCAAACGTGTTGACAAGCGTCAGGTCAACCGCCGTACGGTAGAGTCGCTGATACGTGCCGGTGCCATGGATTGCCTGGGCAAAGACCGTGGCATCTTGCTGGCGACTGTTGATTTTGCACTGGAAGCAGCGGTGCAGGCAGAAGCCGCGGCAAACCAGGTCAGCCTGTTTGGTGATGACGACGATTTGATCGCGCCACCAGATTATCTGGATGTGCCAGTCTGGACAGACAAGAAACGCCTGACAGAAGAAAAACTGGCGCTGGGCTTTTACCTGTCCGGCCACTTGTTTGATTCTTATGCGCCAGAAGTACGCCAGTTCATCAAGACTACCCTGGCCAAGCTGGAACCTTCACGCGACTTGCGCCTGATTTGCGGCATTATCACTGGTGTGCGTACGCAGATGACACAGCGCGGCAAACTGCTTATCGTCAGCCTCGATGACGGCACTGCCGTGGTTGAGGTAACGGTGTATAGCGAACTCATGGAAGAATTCAAATCCCTGTTCAAGGAAGATGAATTCCTTGCGGTACTGGGCAAAGTGTCTGAAGACAGGTTCTCTGGCGGCTTGCGCATCTCGGCAGAAAAAGTCATGGACATAGGCCGCGCCCGCGTACAATTTTCGCAAGGCTTGCGCCTGACTTTGACATCAAGTACAGACACCAAAAAACTGCACGAGATGCTGAAACCACATTTGAATGCCGATGGTTGCCCGGTATTGATACGCTATCAAAATGCCGATGCCAGTGCAGAAATGTATCTGTCAGATCAGTGGCGGGTGAACCCGGACGATGTCTTGCGGCAAAACCTGGGTGAGTGGCTATCCATGAAAAACGTCAAAATTGAATACGCCTGATTCCATGGATATAGCGATTGCATCGCCAGCAGAGAGCGACTCCACGCAAATGGAGCCCTTGACTGGCTGGCGCCAAAACCTGCCACAGCAAATATTGACAGTCTTGCCGCTGACCCTGTTTTTTCCGGTGGGCCTCATGTACGGTGGGGTATTGCTGTTTTATATCAGCTTGCTGGTATCCGGCAGTTACCTGAAACGCATACACAGGGTCAGGCATAGTCCCATGCTCTTGCCCATATTGGGGCTTAGCCTGGTGAGCATGGTGTTGGCTGCCATGCAGGATGTGCCGGCAGAAATACATAAGGAATTCTGGCCAGGCTTTTGGCATTACCAGACTTATTTATTTCTCTTGCCCTTCCTGAGTGTCACTTCAGGGCCATGGCAAAGACGTGCCATGCAGGTATTTTTTGCTGGTGCGATGTTGGCCTCGACGCTGTTTGTGGCGAATTTCCTGCACCTTTTGCCTGCCAATACCCTGTTTCGCAGCTATGTGATTTATGAAGGTAATAAATCCATCTTGCTGGGCATATTGATGGCGGTGGCTGCAGCCTGGATGTTGCATGAATTGCGCAGACACAAAGATCATTTGTTATGGCGAGTGCTGGCCCTGGTGTATGTGGCAGCTGCCCTGATTTTGCTGGCAAAGACCAGGACGGCCAGTCTGCTGTTTTTCATCTTGTGTGGCGTACTGGTTTTGCGCAAGCTGGGTTGGTCCTGGCGCACTGTGGTATTGCCGCTGATCTTGCTGGCCGCAGTGGGTGGTACCTGGAAATATGCCTTGAGCCTGCCACCACCAGCGACTTGTGAAGTGCGCCTGGTGCAAGCCAGTCCATGGGAGATTTTCAAATTGCGTGGCCTGTGTACTGTCCATCAATTGCGCGATTTTTCCCAGGGCCGCAAAGTCAATGAAGATGGCATGCGTCTGGAAATCTACAAGATTACCAGTGACATCATTGCTGAAGAACCATGGACAGGGCATGGTATCGCTACCTGGATGCATCTCTACCAGCAAGAAGCCAAAGGTCTCAGCAGTGCCACCATGACCACGCCGCACAATGACTATCTTTTATATCTGACTGAGTTGGGTGTGGTGGGTTTGCTGGCTCTGCTGGTTATCTGGGGGGCACAGTTCTGGATCGCTTTTCGCATGTCTGTACATGAAAACCTCAATACCAGGGAAATGGCCATGCCCTTGTTGATGCTGACTATCGCCATGATGCTGGGTGGCATGTTTAATGCGATATTGCGCGACGGCGTGTTTGGCATGGCTTTCATGATTTTGTTGGCGATACCGCTGGCGGGCATGCGCAATAAAAATTAGTCGCACCACAGATAGATTATTTATGTGCAAGCCAGCTTAACGGGCTTGTGCCAAGACAGGATATGAATTTCATACTATGAGTTTGATCAATAAAGAAACCATCGATGTGTTTCGCCGCTTGTGGCTGGCCATCACGCCTTACCGTTCAAGGGTATGGTGGGCCTTGCTGACCATGCTGGGTACGGCTTCGACCGAAGTCATGTTCCCCAAAGTGTTGCGCTATATCCTGGATCATGGTTTTCATGGCAATGCAAAAAACCTGGCCTTATGGATGGTGCCAACCGCCATCATAGGGATTTTTTTGTTGCGAGGTATTTGTACCTTCACCACCAGTTACCTCATGACCTGGATCTCCACCAGGCTGCTAAACCAATTGCGTGCCAGGGTATTTGACCGCATCCTGAATGTGCCTATCAGTTTTTACCAGAGTGAATCCAGTGGTCGCATCATCAACACCATCATGTTTGAGGCGCAGCAAATCGTTGAGATGCTCAAGGTGTCTATGACTACGCTGTTTCGTGATTCATTGACCGTGGTCGTTTTACTGGCTGCCTTATTGTGGAGTAACTGGAAGCTGACCATCATTGCCCTGGTCATGATGCCCGTCATGGCCTATCTGGTACGCGGTGTCAGCAAACGCTTGCGCAAGCTTAACCAAAGCCAGCTCGATGTCAGCAATGAACTGACTCAGGTCATAGAAGAAGCTACCCGCGCCAGCCAGGTGATACGGATTTTCGGTGGTCAGAAATATGAGCAGGACAGGTTTGAAGCCAAGAATGAGAAATTGCGTGGCTATGCCATGCGCACGACGATTGCTGTGGCATCCACTACGCCGCTGACACAACTGGCGGCAGCGATTGCGGTGGCTGTCGTTATCATGTTTGCAGTGTCACAGGCAGCACAAGACGCCACTACGGCAGGGACTTTTATAGAATTTGTCGCCCTCATGATGTTATTGCTGACACCCTTGAAACGTTTGGCAGACTTGAATGGACCCATGCAGCGTGGCATGGCAGCAGCAGAATCCGTTTTTGCCCTGATTGATACCTCACCAGAAACTGATAGCGGCACAGCCTTGCCAGCACGCGCGCAAGGCAAGCTGGAATTTGTACACACCAGCTTCTCTTATCCGGGACAAGAGCAGGAAGCCTTGAAAGACATCAACCTCAGCATCGCACCCGGCGAAACCATCGCCCTGGTTGGCATGTCCGGTGGTGGCAAGACTTCGCTGGTGAATCTGGTGCCACGTTTTTACACGCCAGATTCTGGCGACATCCTGCTTGATGGCATTTCCTTGCAAGACATTTCCTTATCCAGCCTGCGTGAACAAATCGCCATGGTCAGCCAGAATGTGGTCTTGTTTGATGACACCCTGGTGTCGAATATAGCCTATGGTGATTCCAATCCCGATCCTGCCCGTGTGGCAGCAGCAGTGCAGGCCGCGCACCTCAGCGATGTCGTGCGCGATTTGCCTGAAGGTTTGAATACCATAATAGGTGACAATGGCATGCGCCTGTCCGGTGGGCAAAGGCAACGTCTGGCGATTGCCCGCGCCATCTACAAAAATGCGCCTATCCTCATCCTGGATGAAGCTACCTCAGCACTCGACAGTGAATCTGAACGTGCCGTACAAGCTGCCTTGGATGAGCTGATGCTGGGTCGCACCACGCTGGTGATTGCCCATCGCTTATCAACAATTGAGCGCGCCAGTCGTATTGCCGTGCTGGTCGATGGCAAGATCATAGAGATGGGTACGCATGCAGAATTACTCGATAATGGCGGCACTTATGCCAACCTGCATCGTTTGCAGTTTGCTGCTTGATTGATAAAGGAGAAGCCATGACTACTGCGATTTCCCGTTTCCCTGTTCCAGAAATAAAAGACTTGCCTGAGGATATACGGGAGAAGGTATTGGCGGTGCAGGAAAAAGCCGGTTTTGTGCCGAATGTATTCCTGACGCTGGCACACAGGCCAGATGAATTCCGTGCCTTCTTTGCCTATCATGATGCTTTGATGCTCAAGACAACGGGCAATCTGAGCAAGGCAGAACGAGAAATGATCGTCACTGTCAGCAGCGCCAAAAACAATTGCCTGTATTGTGTGGTGGCCCACGGTGCCATCTTGCGCATCTATGCCAAAAATACCCTGGTGGCTGACCAGGTCGCCGTCAATCATTTGAAGGCTGATATCACGCCCCGCCAAAGCGCCATGCTGGATTTCGCCATCAAGGTTTGCCTGGATTCGCAAAGCGTCAATGAGGCAGACTATGCGGCATTGCATAGCCATGGTTTTGATGATGAGGACATCTGGGATATCGCTGCCATTACCGCATTCTTTGGATTATCGAATCGCATGGCAAATGTGATTTCCATGCGCCCGAATGACGAGTTCTTCCTCATGGGGCGCATGCCAAGATGAGTGTCGTTGTGCAAAGTCCTGCAAACCGTATCCTCGTCATTGCACCCAACTGGATAGGTGATGCCGTCATGGCCCAGCCTTTACTACAGTTACTGAAACGCGATCATCCGCAAGCTGCGATCGATGTACTGGCACCCGCCTGGGTGGCTCCGGTTTTGCGCGCCATGGTGGAGGTGGACACAGTACTGGAAACACCATTCAAGCATGGCTCACTGCAATTGCGTGAACGCTGGCGCTATGCGCAGATATTGCGTCAGCGTGGCTATGCAGCAGCTTATGTTTTACCAAATACCCTGAAATTTGCATTGCTGCCCTGGATGGCAGGTATCAAAAAACGGGTAGGCTACAAGGGCGAAAGCCGTTACGGCCTGATTAACGTCATGCATCATGACAGCAAGCCCGTGCCGCGCGCCATGGTGGCGTTTTATGCAGCACTGGCAGGTGAACCTGTAGCTGATCTTACACAGAATTTTCCCAAACCATGCTTGCAAATGACGACTGCACAGATAGGCATAGTCTTGCAGGAGATGGGTTTGTCGGCGCTGCAGCCCTTGATCTGCTTTGCCCCCGGCGCAGAATTTGGTAATGCCAAGCGCTGGCCTGTTGGTCACTTTGCAGAACTGGCAAAAACCATCCTGCAAGCGCATCCTGATGCACAAATCGTTTTGCTGGGGTCTCCCAAGGATATTGAGGTGTGCCAGCAGATTGCGGCAGCCTGTCCAACGGTACATCAGTTTGCTGGCAAGACCAGGCTGGATCAGGCGCTGGCATTGATCGCCGCCAGCAATGTCATGGTGTCAAATGATTCTGGTTTGTTGCACATTGCCTCGGCATTCAACCGGCCCGTCATCGCCATCTATGGTCCGACAGATCCCGATCATGCCCCGCCATTTTCTGATATAGCCCATTCCCTGTCACTGCGCCTGGCTTGTGCGCCTTGCCGGCAAAGAGAATGTCCATTAGTGCATCACGACTGCATGAACAAGCTCGATAGCCAAATGGTATGGCAACCCTTACAGGCTATCTTGACATCCACACGTTTGCCTTTGTCCGCTGAGTCATGACCCATACCAGACGTTTAATGGAGCAGGCCGCAGGCACGGCCTTACCTGGATGGGATGTCCTGCGTCCTTTCACGAAAAAATTGCGCTTCCACAAGGGGGAACTGGTGTTCGCGGCTGGTGAACGGCAACCCTATGTCTTTGTAGTTATCAGTGGCATTGTGAAGCTGACTTACCTGGGAATTGATGGCGTGGAGTGGATCAAATCTTTTATTGGTCCAGGGGATTTCTTTGCTTGTCCAAATGTCTTGATATCCGGGCTGGTCACGGATTATTTTGCCACCGCTATTGATGAATGCGTGCTCGAACAAGTTGACTATGCACCCATACGCGCATTGTGTGAGCAATACCCGCCCTGGCAAAAAGCCATACGACAGCTGCTAGAACAACATATAGTCAGAAAAGAGCAAAGAGAACGCGAGTTGCTGACCATGACGCCAGAAGACAGATATCTGTCATTCTTGAAAACCCATCCCGACATGGCAGAACAATTACAATTGCGTGATATCGCCCGTTACCTCGGTGTTACGCCTGAGGCCTTGAGCCGCATTCGCAAACGATTGCGACTGTAAATGATTGTGTAAAGCCGCAATTGACATTGCCAGTTATTGTAAGATGGAAACAAGTTATTGCCCCGTCAATGGCAAGAGCATGCTTGCACCTGCTATGCATACGCACTAAGCTGCTTGGTATAAATTGCCTGGATTATTGATATTACTTTCACATTTCACTTATGACCAAGCATGGAAAGTTGTGGCTTAGCCTGACATGCTTATGCATGCAACTCCTGCTCGCGCCGGCCAGTTTGGCTGTTGACAAAGTACATCTGCAGCTCAAGTGGACGCATGCGTTTCAGTTCGCCGGGTACTACGCAGCAAAAGAGCTGGGTTATTACAGGGAAGCTGGTCTTGACGTTGATATCTTGCCCGCCCAGCCAGGCTTGGACGTCATTGATTTGGTCGTTACTGGCAAGGCAGAATATGGCGTTGGTACCAGCAGCCTGATACTTGCCCGCAAAGCAGGCAAACCTGTAGTGGCCCTGGCTGTCATATTCCAGCATTCCCCTTTGATCTTGATATCCAGAAAAGAGACGGATGCGCAGACTGTGCATGAGCTCAAGGGCAAGCGCATGATGCTGGAGCCCCAGTCGCAGGAATTGCTTGCCTATCTCAAGCGCGAAAATGTGCCTTTCGAACAATTGCAACAAATTGAGCATAGCTTCAATCTTGATGATTTGGTGCAGGGTAAAGTCGACGTTATTTCTGCATACTTGACCAATGAACCATTTCGTCTGGGGCAGGCAGGCGTTGCATATAACATCTACACCCCACGCGCTGCCGGTATTGATTTTTATGGCGATAATCTGTTCACCAGCGAGAGCGAGATTCATGCTCATCCTGAACGTGTAAAAGCATTTCGTGCTGCCAGTTTGCGTGGTTGGGAATACGCGATGAATCATCAGGAAGAAATCATCGATATGATATTGCAGCGCTATAGAGGCGCAGATGCCGGGCAGCACAACAAGGAATTCTTCCACTATGAAGCAGCACAAACCAGCTATTTGCTGAGCCGTGAACTGATAGCGATAGGGTATATGAATCCAGGGCGCTGGCGTCATATAGCAGATACTTATGCAGAACTTGGTATGCTGCCAGCCAATTTCCCATTGGACGATTTTTTGTATGAAGCAAATCCTGACGTGAATTTACGCTGGTTTTATTTTTGGGGCATGCTCATCCTGTTTTTTGTCAGTATAGTTGGTGGCGTGGCACTGTATATTTTCAAGGTAAATCACAAACTGGCATACAGCCTGGATGAATTAAAAAGAAATGAATTAAGACTCAATCTCCTTTCTTCTGCCATAGAGCACAGTCCGACATCGGTCATCATCACTGACGCCGATAGTGTGATCGAATATGTCAATCCACACTTTAGTTTGGAGACAGGTTATTCTGCTGAAGAAGTGATAGGTAAAAAGCCGAATATCCTGCAATCTGGCCAAGTACCTGCTGAAACCTATCAGGCTATGTGGGCGCAACTCTTGCGTGGTGATGTCTGGACGGGGGAGCTGATTAATCGCCGCAAAGACGGGGAGGCATACTGGGAGGAGGCGCACATTGCCCCTGTCAAGGATAGCAAGGGCAAGACCCGTCATTATGTCGCTGTCAAGGTGGATGTCAGTGAACGTAAAGAGGTCAATGACAAACTTGCCTATCTGGCGCATCACGACAGTCTGACGCATTTGCCAAATCGCACTTTGTTCTTTGAGCGCTTGGCGCAGGGACTGGCGCTGGCCAAGAGAAACAATACCCGCCTGGCGCTCATGTATATAGATCTGGATCGCTTCAAGCCTGTGAATGATACCTATGGGCATGCAGTGGGCGATATTCTATTGCAGCAGGCAGCTGAACGGATGAAGAATTGCCTGCGCGATTCTGATACGGTAGGGCGTATAGGCGGCGATGAGTTTGTGGCGCTGACTTTGAATGTCAGTGATGAGCAAAGTGCCTGTTCGCTGGCGGAAAAAATACGTGCAGCACTCGGACAGATGTTTGCCATTGCAGGCAATGAACACTCCGTATCGGCAAGTATAGGTGTTGCCATCTATCCCGATCATGGGGCAACAGAAATCGAATTAGCCAAGAAGGCTGATATCGCCATGTATGCTGCCAAGGCAGGTGGGCGAGATCAGGTCAAATTGTATCGGCAGGAGATGGAAAAGACCATAGAGTAAAGCACTGACAGTGCTTTATTTCTTTGTCAAATTGACGGCTGACAAAGAGCCATCGTGCTGTCCTTTCCTGATCGCCTTGTCGATTTGCTCTATGATGCCATCGTCCCTGGATGCCAGTATCGCAAAGTGGATGTAATCTACGGACAAAAAGCGATCAAGTACCTTGAATGAAATACCGGGCGGCATGGGGGTGTCAGGCGCTATGTCGGGCATGACTTTATTAAGCATGGCCTCAACCTTGCGCGGGTCAGGGTCATGGTGACTGAATAGCATGACATCAGTGCGCCTGCTCAATAATTTTTTCAGGCGCGAGGGAAGTGAATACAAATCTTCTTCTATCAGCAATAGCTCGGATTTTGCCTTGTCAAATTCATCGCCATAGGTAGAGCCGCGTACCATGCCCACGGTCTTGCCCTGCAAGTCCGCGAGGCGGGAAAACTCAAAAGCTTGATCACTCCTGACCACCAGCCAGACATGGGTAGCAAAAGCGGGCAAGGAAAAATGCAGGGTTTGTGCACGCTCCCTGGTTTTTGACAAACCAAAAGCCAGTCCTTCGCCCTCATTCAGGCTTTGTAATAAGCGTTTCCAGGGGTAGCGCCTATATTCGAATTGCAGATGCAATTCCTTCTCCACATAGCCCACGGCTTGCTGAAATATGGGGTTGTAAGGCACTTGCGGAGTATTGGTGGCATTCGATTCTGCGATCAGCAAGACGAGTTTGCGCGGTTCCGCTGCCCAGCCTGCAGTGAAAAACAGTGAGGGAATGGCACTCAGGAAAAACCTTCTTTTCCGATGTGCTTTTTTTAATATTATCACTGCGATCTTTTCCTAGCTTGAGATTCGCTATATCAAGAAAATATTTTACTCCTTATGGTATTACAGCAAGTTCCAAATGCGCTTATTTAAGCTTATTTTTCAAATACATAACTACCCGGCGCAACATCCAGCTCCTTATCGGCTACCACTCTTGCCTTGATTTGCATGCTGCTGGAATGCCTGGCGAGCCAGGCTTGCCAATGTGTCCACCATGAGCCTGTCTCTGTTGCTGCCACCTTGAGCCAGTCTTCAGCTTGCTGGAAAGACTGGCCGCGTTGGTCAGATGGCAAGTGCTGAAAGCTGCGGTTTGCGTGGCCAGGTTCTGAAACTATGCCTGCATTGTGGCCACCAGATGCCAGCACAAAATCGATAGGTGCATCTGTCAGTACATGGATTTTATAGACAGAACGCCACGGCGAAACATGGTCGCGGGCTGTACCAACCACGTACATGGGGGCGCGTATATTATTCAATGCCACGGCATGGCCATGCACCTCATAGCGGCCTTCTGCCAGATCATTGTGCAGGAACAGGTGTTTTAAATATTCACTATGCATGCGATAAGGCATGCGGGTGGTATCGGCATTCCAGGACATCAAATCATTCGGTGAGTTACGTGTACCCAATTGATATTCACGCATGATTTTTGACCATATCAGGTCACGTGAATTCAGTAACTGAAATGAGCCCGTCATCTGTTCGCCTGTCAGATAGCCTTGTTCCCACATTTGTGCATCCAGCATGGCAATCTGGCTTTCGTCAATGAACAGGCCAAGTTCGCCCGGCTCGCTGAAATCAGTTTGTGCAGCCAGCAAATTTACTGTCTGCACAGCCGGCAAATGCTGGTTATATTCTTTGGCATGGTCACTGGCCAGTGCGGCAGCAGCGATGCCTAGCAGGGTGCCACCGAGGCAGTAACCAACAGTATGTACAGCCTTGTGTTGGGTCAACTTACCCACTTCTTCCAGCGCTGCAAACAGCCCGCTATCAAGGTAATCTTGCATGCCCAGACCACGGTCTTCCTTACCAGGATTTTTCCAGGAAATCATGAAAACAGTATGACCCTGGTTGACCAGGAAACGCACCATGGAATTATGTGGTGACAAATCGAGGATGTAGTATTTCATGATCCACGAAGGTACGATCAGGACAGGTTCTGCATACACCTTGGCTGTCTGTGGAGCATATTGTATGAGCTCTATCAGGTGATTGCGAAATACCACCTTGCCCTCAGTGACAGCGACATCTCGGCCAGGCTGATATGCCAGTTGCGCAGTCCTATGCTCCCCGGCTTCAGCACCTGGTAGCTGGAATTCCAGCCCATTATCCTGCATCCAGTGCGCCGCACCAGTCATCAGATTCTTGCCGCCCGTCGCCTGGGTGTTGGCGATAACTTCAGGATTGAGCAAAGGGAAATTCGAGGGGGCTATCATGTCCAGCAATTGCCTGGACATGAAGTTGACGACATTTTCATGATGCGCAGTGACGCCGCGCACGCCCTTGGTGGCGACCTGCCAGAACGCCTGCCTTTGCAGGAAGCACTGGCTCATGGCATTGAAAGGCCAGTTGGCCCAGCCTTCATAGGCAAAACGGGTATCAGTGGCTGCACTTTCTTCGGTCTCTGCGGGTTTGCCTGTCAGTGCCGGTGCCAGTAGTTGCGGCCAACTTGCGATTTGTTTTTGCAGCAGATTACCCAGTTCCAACTGTTTGCCTGGAGATACGGCGAGATGCATACCCCAATCCATCCAGGCCAGAGCCACGCTGGCAGGTGAGATGCCGCCGGTTAATTTGGCAATATGGTTTTGCAAGGCCATGTCCAGAGGGTGTACTTCAGCCTCATCGTCACCGAGATAACAAAGCGGACGGGCAGGGTCTTGATGTCCGGTCTTTGGCTCCGTTTTTCGTTGAGTGACTGCTGGGCTGTAATCAGTTTTCATTGGTGCATCCTCGTTGATGTGAGCCTATTCTGGCAAACATGTCGTTCTATTGAATTGATTAGAATCAATTGCATTGTGCAAATGCAGCAATACACTGAGGATACTCTCTTTTGGCGAATTCATGATGACCCTGTTCAGACCTTTTTCTCTCTGTAGATATGCACAAATAGCGCCTGTGAACTGGCTGATGGATACTTGCGCAGTAGTGCCAAAGCCAGGTGAAAACGTAAGGAAGATCAAGGCTTTTGCACAAAGTTTGATGTGCATCAAACTTTTGCTCATGGGTTCCCCTGTCCTGGCAGCTGAGAACCTTGAGCAAGTCTGGGGCATCGCTTTGCAGCGTAATCATGTGCTTGCTGCTTCGCAGCAAAAAGAACAGTCGGCGCAACATCAACTGGCTTCTGCGCAAGCCAATTACCTGCCTAAGCTGAGCCTGGAGAGCGGCTATATGCGTACCGAAAGCGAACCTGCAGCCAAAGTGAATATACCGGCGCTGCCCATGCTGAAAGGTACTACGCTGCCGTTTGCGCAGGATTCGGCCTATTTCGGTGGCCTTAGTATTTCTGCACCTTTATATACCAGCGGCAAAATCTCTTCCGGCGTTGAGGCTGCACAGGCGCAATCCGAGGCTACGCTGGCACGTACCCAGCTTACCCGCAGCGATCTCAAGCTGGCGATTGCGCAAAGCTATATAGCCGTATTGCGGGCCGAGCATGCGGTCAATGTCAGTAACAGCCATATAGCTGCTGTCAGCAAGCATGTAGATGATGTACAGGCACTCTTTGACAAAGGCTATGTCGCCAAACACGATTTGCTGGCGACCCAGGTGGCGATGGCAAATGCCCGTCAACTGGGGCTGCAGGCAAGCAATGCACTGGAGCTGGCACGCGCAGCATTGAATCGCTGGTTGGGGCGCGAGTATGAAAGAGCGGTCGAGATACAGGATATCGCCGGTTTTAGCAAAGAGCCAGCCATGGCAGATTTGCCTGCTCTTTTGCAGTCTGCGAACAATGATCGCAAGGAATTACAGGAGTTATCCAGCCAGAGCCTGGCCTATAAAAAACAGGCCAATAGCGTTGCCGCCGGACACTTGCCGCAGATAGGCGTCACGGCCGGTTATAGCAAGCTGGAAAACCGTTATCTGGCTGAGGACAAGGGCTGGTATGTAGGCGTGGTGATGAAATGGGATTTGTTTGACGGTGGATTGATACGTCATCAGGCTTCACAGCTTTCTGCCAACGCACGGGCGATTAGTGAAATGGAAGCAGACACCCGAGAGCGCATCGCCTTGCAGGTACGGCAATCCTGGCTTACGCAACAAGAGGCCAGGGCGCGCATGCAACTGGTGGAAAAGGCGGTAGAACAGGCCGAAGAAACACTGTCGCTGGCACGCGAGCGCTACCGCTCAGGGCTGGCACCAAACAGTGATGTACTTGATGCAGAGGCACGCCGCTTGCAGGCACTCTCCAATCGCGATAACGCACTCTATGACCATGAATTCGCACGCCTGCAATTGCTGCATGCCTCAGGCAAATTGTAAGCGACGTATTTCATATTACCTATCAGTATCCAGGAAAAATGATGGAAAATAAATCCAAATTGCTGGGCCCGGCCTTACTCGGCGTTGCTGCCGTGCTCATCGCTGGTGGCTATTTTTATTATCTGGCACAGTCACGCAAGATGCCAGAAGGCCTGATCGTTGCCAATGGCCGCATTGAGGGCGACCGCATCGTTGCCGCTGCCAAATACCCTGGCCGCATCAGCAAGGTGTTTGCCAGGGAGGGGGATAGCGTCAAGGCCGGTACCGTCATTGCACAACTCGAAGATGACAGTGTCCAGGCCAAGGTCGAGCAGGCCCGCCAGGCTGCCAATGCAACTGAGGCACAAGTCCGTGCGGCGCAAGGTGCCCTCGACGTGGCTCAAAAAGAGGTGCCTCTGGGTATTAACCTGGCAGATGCAACAGTCAGCCAGGCACAGGCTGCTTATGCCAAGGCCATGGCAGTCGAACAGCAAGCCAGACTTGATGCACAACGCCACAAGGACTTGTTTGAGCGTGGTGTGATCGAAAAGCATAGGTACGAGCAGGCTGACCTGGCTTGGCAGGTGGCACAGTCAGATGTCAAGGCTGCGCAAGAAGCAGTGAATCGTGCCAGGCAAGGGCTCTCGCAGGCGCAACTGGGTAACGACAAGGTCAAGGCAAGGCAACAGGATATTGCAGCTTTAAAAGCCCAGCACGACAGGGCAGATGCTGCGGTGACAGAAGCCAGTTCCGTACTCGCCGATCTGCTCATCAAATCACCAGGTTCTGGTGTGGTGCTGACACGCCTGCGTGAGCCAGGTGAAGTTGTCATGCCTGGCGGGTCCATCCTGGAGATGGTCGATCTTGATCATTTGTACCTGAAGGTCTATGTAGCCGAATCAAGAATTGGTCAATTACGCCTGGGCTTGCCTGCACGTATTTACGTGGATTCGCAGGGTGAGCAGTTCTATGAAGCGAAGGTCAGCTATATCGCCACGAGAGCCGAATTTACACCCAAGGAGGTGCAGACCACCGATGAGCGGGTCAAACTGGTGTATGCGGTCAAGCTCAGTATAGAAAAAAATCCCGAGCACAAACTGACACCTGGCCTACCGGCAGACGCCGTCATACGCTGGAAAGATGAGCAAGCCTGGCAAAAGCCACGCTGGAAATAAATGCCCGCGATAATGAAACAAATGCAGCCAACCGCGACGATTTTCACGCCAGTCGTCCTCGCACGCGCACTGATGAAATCCTACGGCAACTCGATTGCCATGGATGGCATAGACTTGCGGGTTGAAGCTGGCGAAATCTATGGCCTGATTGGTCCTGATGGCGCGGGCAAGAGCAGCTTGCTGAAATCTGTCGCAGGCGTGCTGGCCCACGACTCTGGCGACCTGCAGGTATTTGGCACACTGATCAATTCTGAAAAAAGCAGTGAATTGATCAAGGACAGGATAGGCCTCATGCCCCAGGGGCTGGGGCAGAATCTGTATGGCGACCTGTCGGTAGAAGAAAACATCGATTACTTCGGAGGTTTGCGGCTGCTAAGCAAGGCTGAACTAAGCGAGCGCAAGGAAGCCCTGCTGCGCAGCACCAGGCTGGAAAGATTCCGTGACCGTCCCATGAAAAACCTTTCTGGCGGCATGAAGCAAAAACTGGGGCTGGTTTGCACCCTTATCCATGAGCCGCAACTGGTGATACTGGATGAACCAACCACAGGTGTTGACCCGGTATCCCGTCGCGAGTTCTGGAGCATTCTCGCGCGCCTGCTGAAGGAAAAAGGCATCACAGCACTGGTGTCCACCGCTTATATGGATGAAGCCAGCCGTTTTCACCGCGTGTCGCTCATGCATGCAGGCAAGATATTGGCGTCAGGCGAGCCTGAGCAAATCAAGACCCTGGCGGCAGGCTCTGTGGTCAGCATTGTATGCAGCAAGGCGGAGCAACAGATAGCTGCTGTCCATCAACTCGGCCAGCAATTCCCTCAGATGGAAGTATTGGGGCAAGATATACGCGTATTCGTCGATGAGACCGATGCAGGCAAGGCCTGTGCACAAGTGCAGCTATGTGTACCTGATGTCCTTATCAGTCACAGCGAGGTGCTGGAGCCAGAACTGGAAGATGTCTTTATCGCGCTTCTGCGGAAAAAAAAGTTATTGACCAGCAAAGCAGCTCAGAAAAATCCTGACTCCACTGATCTACCTGCCCAACGCCATGCCGATCAAGGCATGGCGATAGAGGCAGAAAATCTCTCGCGTATTTTTGGTGCTTTCAAGGCAGTAGATGATCTGAGCTTTCGTGTACCGCAAGGCGAGATTTTCGGTTTGCTGGGTGCGAATGGTGCAGGTAAAAGCACGGTCATCAAGATGCTGACTGGCATACTCAGCCCCAGCAGCGGCAAAGGCAGGGTGGCGGGGGCTGACATGCGGGACGCCGGTCGGCAGATACGTGAACGCATAGGTTATATGTCGCAGGCGTTTTCCCTTTACCTTGATCTTTCAGTGCTGGAAAACATACGCCTGTATGCAGGTATCTATGGTCTGACCAGACTGGAAACAGCAGCCCGTATGGACTGGATACTGGATATGGCAGGCTTGCGTCCCTTCGGAAGTGCACTGGCAGCCAGCCTGCCCATGGGCTTGCGCCAGCGTCTGGCACTGGGCTGTGCACTGATACACAGGCCGCAAGTGCTGTTCCTTGACGAGCCTACCTCAGGTGTGGACCCTTTGGGGCGTCGTGCCTTTTGGGAAGTCCTCTTCAGACTTGCGCGCGAAGAAAACGTCACCATCCTGGTCACTACCCACTATATGTCAGAGGCAGAACATTGTGACCATATCGCCCTCATGTACGCCGGACGCATAGTCGCAGATGCGTCGCCAGATCAATTGAAGGCAGACGTGGAGGCGCAGGCTGGCAAATTGTATGAATTGAAGACAGCGGGGGATGCCAATCAGGCGCAGGCCATGCTGGAAATTTTGCACAAGAATGGTTTTTTCAGTGCTGCATTGTTCGGTTCACGCATCCACGTGATGCTGCCGGAACCTGAACAGGATTTGCCTCGTCTTCATGCACTTCTGCAGACACCTGACATGCAATTCCAGCAAAAGCGTTTGAGCATGGAAGATGTCTTTGTCCACATCGTCACCAGACTGGAAGCAGAAGATGCCAAAGCCAGGGGAGAGCAAGCATGAATCTACGGCGTATCAGCGTAGTGGCGTATAAGGAATGGCGCGAGATCGTGCGCGACCGCCTGTTTTTTGTCCTGGCTTTTGTCGTGCCATCCCTATTGATGCTGCTGTTTGGCTATGGCCTGTCGCTGGATGTGGAAAACATTCCCTTGGCGATTGTGGATTATGACCAGTCTGTCAGTTCCCGTGACTATGCACATCACTTCAGTGACTCGCGTTATTTTTCTTTCCAGGGTTATGCGCACAGGGAGCAGGAGGTAGAAAAACTGCTGATCGATAACAGCTTGCGGGCAGTCATCATTATCCCGCCCGATTTTGGCACCCGTTTGAAATCAGGCCAGGCAACGACGGTGCAAACCTGGATAGACGGTACTTTCCCGTTCCGTGCTTTAACCGCAAAGGGCTATGTTACGGCTATCAACGCCGCCATGAACCTCGATAATTTGTCGGCCCATTTTTCTGCGTTGACAGGCATAGGGCAAGAGACTTTGCGCAGCAGCATGCAATCGGTCAAGCTGGAGACACGCTATCTGTATAACCAGGAAGTCAAGAGCATCTGGTCGATAGCGCCCAAACTCATCATGGTCATCCTCATGCTGTCACCACCATTTCTGACTGCCTTGGGGGTAGTCAGGGAGAAGGAATCCGGTGCCATCTATAACGTCTATTCATCCACCTTGTCACGTGGTGAATACCTGATAGGCAAATTACTGCCCTATGTAGGGATTTCCATCGTCAATGCCTGTGCACTGACCGCGTTTGCCCTGCTACTGTTTGGTGCGCCATTCAAGGGTGATCCGCTATTTTTTTTGATATCCACCATGCTGTATGTGATTTGCACCACCGGCATAGGTTTGCTGGTATCAGTAATGGTCAATACCCAGGTGGCAGCCATGGTAGGCACGGCCATTGTGACGGTGGTACCTGCAGTACTTTATTCAGGCATGATCATTCCTATCCCTTCGCTGTCTGCCATTGCGTCTGTCATTGCTCATGCCTTGCCCGGCATGTATTACGCAGAGATCGCCATGGGTAGCTTTCTCAAGGGGGTTGGTATTGCGGCATTGTGGCAAGACATGTTGATCCTGGCTTTGTATGCCATAGCCTTGTTTACAGCAGGATTTCTTGGATTTTCCAAGCGGCCAAAAAATTGATGCGGAGTATGATGAAATGAGTAGTTTGTTCGATCGTATCTGGTGGAGCCGCTTGCAGGCCATGACCTGGAAAGAATTATTGCAACTCATGCGTGACCCCATCTTGCTGGTGTTTGTCCTGTATGCATTTTCTGCTGATATTTATAATGCTGCTTCTGGTGTGTCATTCCAGTTAAATAATGCGGCCTTAGTATTGTTTGATCTGGACCGCAGCGCGGCATCACGCGAACTGGCAGGGCGCTTTATGTCACCTGAGTTTCGCTGGGCAGGTGCCATCACGCATGCCAGCCAGGGCCAACAATTGCTGGATGATGGCAAAGCCATGGCGGTGCTGGATATACCGCCAGGCTTTTCGGACAAATTGGCGCGTGGCGACACGGCATCTGTACAGATGCAGATTGATGCCTCCAATTCTGTGCAGGGCTTTCTGGCAGCCGTGGATGCAAGCCAAATCGTTGCCCGCTATGGCCTGGAGCAGACCGCGCAGCGTTATGGTGTTGGAATTGGTGGCGTTGGCGGGGTAGGAGGGGCTGTGGATGCACCACTGATCAATAACCAGACCCGGGTCTGGTTTAACCCTAACCAGAACGATGCCTGGTTCATGGGTATTTCAGAATTATTGAATGTAATTACCCTGTTTTCGCTATTGCTGCCTGCAGCCGCCATGGTCAGGGAGAAAGAACGTGGCACCATAGAGCAGTTGCTTGTATCACCTCTGTCACCGCTACAGATCATGATACCCAAGATAGTCGCGATGGTAGCGGTGATCCTGGGTGGTACCGCTCTTGGGCTATTCGGCATCCTGGTGCCGGTCTTTGCGGTGCCGGTCGCGGGCAGCTTGTTATTGTTCTTTGCACTGACTACCTTGTATGTCGGTACCCTGGCTGGCATAGGCATATTGATCGCTACCATGACGCGCAATATGGCGCAGGCAGGCATGATGGTGATACTTATTATCGCCCCCATGATGTTTTTGTCGGGCGCATGGACACCTCCTGAAGCCATGCCCACCATCATGCGACTGGGCATGTATGTATCACCACTGTATTACTACATCAATGCCAGTTACGGTATTTTGATGAAAGGGGCGGGTTTCAGCGTATTGTGGCCCATGTTTTCAGGCATATTGCTGATAGCCGTACTGGTGAGTTTGACGACGATAGTGCGTTTCAAAAAACAGTTTTCCTGATGTATAGAGCAGGCAAACACCTGGTTCAAGTTCAATCGAGATGGGTAAAAAAGATGACTGCTGCAAGTTCTACATTTTCATTGCAAGGCAAGCGCGGCCTGATTATAGGTCTGGCCAATGAACACAGTATTGCCTATGGTTGTGCGGCCATGATGCGGCAACTGGGCGTAAAAACAGTCTTGTCCTGCGTGAATGCCAAGGCACAGCAATTTGTTGCACCCCTGGCGACAGCGCTGGAATCTACGCTCGTCGTATGTGATGTGGAGCAGGAGGGCTCGCTGGAAGCACTGGTTGACGCGGCAGTGCAGGAACTGGGGGAACTGGATTTTGTTATCCACTCTATTGCCTGGGCGCCTTTGGATGATTTGCATGGCCGCGTGATTGACAGTTCCAGTGCAGGCTTCTTACGTGCCATGAATGTCTCATGCCATTCATTCGCCCGTCTCGCCCGGCTATGCGAACCGCATTTAAGCAAGAGTGCCAGCATCATGACCATGACCTATCTGGGGGCAGACGAAGCCGTTGCCCACTATGGCATCATGGGGCCAGTCAAGGCAGCACTGGAATCAACAGTGCGCTATCTGGCGACTGAACTTGGTCCGGCAGGAATACGGGTACACGCGATATCCCCAGGCCCTGTGCCTACCCGTGCAGCTTCTGGCCTGCAAGACTTTGATGTACTGATGCAGAAAGCGGTTGCCCGTTCCCCTCTGGGCAGGCTGGTGACACTCGATGAGATAGGTCGACTGGCTGCGTTCCTGGTCAGTGATGCTTCATCCGGCATGACAGGGCAGACCTTGTATGTTGATGGCGGCTATCACATCGTGAATTAATTTTGACTTACGCAAAACCGCCCCAGCTACGTTGCGGCTCCTTGCCGTACTAATAAAGTACTGTCTTCGTCGCCGCGCCTTGCTGGGACAATTTTGCGTAAGTCCTACTATTGAAAGTCCAAAACAAATGAATACCATCAACACAGCAACGAATGAACAAGACCTGATCTCCAATGTCGTGTATGAAGACTTGCAGCTAGGGCAGGCCGCCAGCCAGATACGTACGCTGACGAACACCGATATCCAGGCCTTTGCTACCGTCTCGGGTGACGTCAATCCCGCCCACCTGGATGCTGAATATGCAGAGCACACGCTATTCCATGGCGTGATCGCCCATGGCATGTGGGGTGGGGCGCTCATCTCCACCATACTGGGTACGCGTCTGCCAGGGCCAGGTACGATCTACCTCGAACAAAATCTGCATTTCGTCAAACCCGTGCGCATAGGTGACACGCTGACCGTGTCAGTGACTGTGGTTGCCAAAGATGATGCAAAAAAGCGCGTGACCCTCGATTGTGAAATCAGGAACCAGAAGGGTGACAAGGTCGTATATGGCGATGCTCTGGTCATTGCTCCCACAGAAAAAGTCAGCCGCCCACGCGCCCACCTGCCCACCATGGCCATGTTCAATCTGGGCGAACGCCAGCAGCACCTGGTTGATAGTGTCAAAGACCTGGCGGCAATACCTTGTGCTGTTGTTCATCCCTGCGATGTCGATTCCCTGCAAGGCGCGGTCGATGCTGCAAAACATGGCCTGATCATACCTATCCTGATTGCACCGCTGGCGAAACTGGTCGCTGTCGCTGCTGCTGCCAATATTGATATAGGCAGCTATGAACAAATCGATGTACCACACAGCCATGCCGCTGCTGAAAAAGCCGTAGAACTGGCCGCCATCGGCAAGGTAGAAGCCCTGATGAAAGGCAGCCTGCATACGGATGAACTCATGCATGCCGTCGTTGAATGTGCTGCCCTGCGCACTAAACGGCGTCTGTCGCATGTCTATCACCTGGATGTACCCATGTACCACAAGCTTTTGCTATTGACAGATGCAGCCTTGAATATTTATCCGACCCTGCCGGAAAAAGCCGATATCCTGCAAAACGCCATCAACCTGGCCCATGCCTTGAACATCACTGAACCCAAGGTTGCGCTCTTGTCGGCAGTTGAAACGGTCAACCCAAAAATCAATTCCACCATTGATGCCGCGGCCTTGTGCAAGATGGCAGAGCGCAAGCAAATCACCGGTGCCATTGTTGACGGCCCGCTGGCATTTGATAATGCCATTTCTGCCCGGGCAGCACAAATCAAGGGGATAGTCTCGGCTGTATCTGGCGATGCCGACATACTCATGGTGCCTGACCTGGAATCCGGCAATATGCTGGGCAAGCAATTTGAATATCTGGCAGGCGCTGCCACCTGTGGCGTTGTCCTCGGTGCCAAAGTGCCTATCGCTCTGACCAGTCGTGCCGACGGCCCATCTTCCCGGGTTGCTTCTGCCGCTTTGGTTAAATTACTGGCGCACGAATACCGGAAGAACGCACCATGAAGCAACCCGTCATCCTATCGGTGAATTCAGGTTCATCCAGCATCAAGTTTGCGCTCTATCCGTTTACAGACGAGGGCGTGACTGGCAGTAATCTGACAGGTGTCATTGAGGGTTTACAACCCGGTGGCAAGCCCGTCATACAATGTCGTACAGGTACCGAAGCACAGACCTTGGCACTCGAGCAAGCGGATATCAGCGCCGCAGGTGGCGACCAGTTCGCTGCAGCACTGCAAGCCCTGCACGGCGTGTTGATGAACCATAGTGCAGACATGCAGATAGCCGCCGTTGCCCACCGCATCGTGCACGGTGGCGAACGGTTTTCATCTTCCATCGTGATAGATGACGCAGCCCTGGCTTACCTGCATACTCTGGATACACTGGCACCACTGCATCAGCCGCATAATCTGGAAGGCGTGCTTGCCTTCCGCCGTGCCTATCCCGAGGTGCCGCAGATAGCCTGTTTCGATACCGGCTTCCATGCCGACATGCCCACATGCGAAACCACGCTGGCCCTGCCGCAATCCCTGCGGGCGACTGGCATACGCCGTTATGGCTTTCACGGCTTGTCTTACCGCTATGTTGCTAGTCACATGGCCCAGCAGTCCGCACGCGCATTTGATCCGGCCGCCGGGCGCGTCATCATGCTGCACCTCGGTAATGGTGCCAGCGCCTGCGCCATGAAAAACGGCAAAAGCATTGCCAGTTCCATGGGTTTTTCAGCACTCGACGGTCTGATGATGGGCACCCGCTGCGGCGCCCTCGACCCCGGTGTCTTGCTACACCTGATGCAGCAGGGCTGGGATGTAAAACGCATAGAAAACACGCTCTATAAAGAATCCGGCCTGCTCGGTGTATCAGGCATTTCCGCCGACATGCGCACTCTGCGCGCCAGCAGTGACCCACAAGCCAGCTTTGCCATAGACCTGTTCACCTATCGCGTCATACGCGAATGCGGTGCTTTGAGCGCCTGCCTGAATGGTCTGGATGTGCTGGTATTTACCGGTGGTATAGGAGAGCACGATGCCATACTCAGGCAGCAAGTGGCTGAAGGGTTGGCCTATCTTGGCGTGCAAGTCGATGCAGACAAAAATAAGGCGGCACGTGGTGCCGAGATCATGGCTATCCATACTCCAAACAGCAGCATAGAAGTCTGGGTCGTGCCTACGGATGAAGGGCGCATAGCGGCAATGGATGCACAGCAGTTACTAAACCTCAATTAATGAAATGAATTTTCTGGGAAGGTTCAATAGTCGTCCGGAAGGCTAAAACTGTAATGAGCTGACAAGATGTCTGGCTGCATTTGACACCAGTAAAATATTTTTTCAATCACTGCTTATTTTATTGATATATTAGTTTTTTTTGCGGTGTTGATGCAGGCTTGAATTTTCAGCCAAATTTATTGAAAGGAGGACAGATGTCCGAAGTAGTTCATGTAGCATTGAACCGGCTTGACGGCGGCATTAACTGGCCTGGCCGTTGTCCCGCATGTGGAGCAACAGGGCGCTTGAGTAATGTCAAGGCATATATCGTACGCAGTACCGGTTCATATAATGTGGTCTCGGTTTCTATTGGCGAGCAAGTGTCTTCTATCGATTTCCCCATGTGCGCCACGCATGCATCTAGTAATGAATGGGCGTTGACTCTATTGGAGGGCGGTGTTTTCATGACGGCGCTCAGGGGACTTGTTTATTTCTCGCTCTTTATGTCATGTTTTTTCCTGTACCAGAAATTGGCACATCACATGGTTCTTCTTGATGTGGCTAATTTTTTAGGAATTGGAAAAGTAGGGACTATCATTTTCTTTGCATTTGGCTGGCTGGGATATCTGACAGTGCTATGGGCAAAAAGAAATGCGAACGTTCGCCCTTTGAAGTTCAAAGAAAATGGCAAAGTTCTCGCCATCCGATTTTTGAACAGGCAGTATGCTGCAGATTTTAAACGCGCAAACCCCAGGGCGACTCAGAAATTGAAAAAACCGCCAACAGCATTTTTTAGCGGCCCCTGGTTCTGGATTGTTTTATGCATAGGGGTTGCTTCCGTTGCTTTGTTTTATCTGATGAAAGCTTGATGAAACCTGGGACGTCCAAATATCTTGATTCAGGATATCCCTAAGGTCTAGTCCGTCAATGGTCGTTTAGCCCAATCCGGTGCTTCGCACGGGTTGGGTTTGTCGCCGTTGAAGTCGGCTAATACCTGCACAGTCTGGTCATCACGCTGCCAGCGCAGTTTTCCATTGGCAGTAAATACCAGACGCTTGTTTTGGTCGCGGCCTGACCATTCTGCACCAGCGACTTCATTGCTAGATGATTGGCGCTTTCCTCCACCGTAGAAAACGTCCAGTCCATGCGGAAT
The DNA here is from genome assembly GCF_049340425.1 of Undibacterium sp. JH2W. Classification (NCBI taxonomy): domain Bacteria; kingdom Pseudomonadati; phylum Pseudomonadota; class Betaproteobacteria; order Burkholderiales; family Oxalobacteraceae; genus Undibacterium; species Undibacterium sp. JH2W. Next base: position 104,246 of record NZ_JBMPOT010000002.1, read on the forward strand.
ATGGTCATGGTGAGCTTTATACACCCAGCCCGTGGCAAGAGAGAGGCAGCGATTCATTTCAAAATAACCACCGCCGCCCCAGGTATGGCCCTGCGGCCAGAGTCCTAGTGCATGCAACCAGGGCATACGGCTGACGCCTGTCCAGGCCGAGGTGTAACTGGTACGACGGCGTCGTCCCTGGTGTGCAAAATAAACTAATAGCTCACCATCTGGTGAAAGATCACAGCGCTCGGGATAGAGCCGACCACGTATCCATGCGCCGGATTCGAATGTGTCATTGCGGGTATCCCAGCGAGTCAGATGGAACCAACTGGTCGGCCCACGAGCGAAGATCAGCGCTACATGTGCCTCCTTGGCAAAAATGACGAATAGTCTTGGACTGGGTGGGGGTGTGCTCATCAGGATTACCTGGCCGCTAATTGACATACTGAAGCAAAACCATTGCAGTCTTGCTTCGCATGTTGTGCATGACGATTACTCTTGTATTGAAGGGACTGCGACTGCTTCGATCATGAAGACTTTTCTGTCCAGCCTCTTCACAGATCACATCAAAATAATATCGTACTGCTCCTGATGAAACACATTCTCCACTTGCAGTGAGATGGGTTTGCCGATGAAGTCGCCGAGCATGGCCAGGTGCTGGGACTCTTCTTCGAGGAACATGTCGACTACGACTTGTGAGGCCATGATGCGGAATTCTCTGGGGTTGAATTGTTTGGCTTCACGCAGCAGTTCGCGCAGGATTTCGTAGCAGATGGTGCGGGCGGTTTTGACCTGGCCTTTGCCGCTGCAGGCGGGGCAGGGTTCGCACAGGACATGGGCGAGGGATTCGCGTGTGCGTTTGCGGGTGACTTCTACCAGGCCCAGGGCAGAGAAGCCGGATACGGATAACTTGGTACGGTCGCGCGACAATGCTTTGTTGAGTTCTGACAATACAGCAGTCTTGTGCTCTTCATTCTCCATATCGATGATGTCGAGAATGATGATGCCGCCGAGGTTGCGCAGGCGTAGCTGGCGGGCTATGGCGTGGGCTGCTTCTAGATTGGTCTTGAAGATGGTGTCATCGAAATTGCGGCCTGCAACAAAGCTGCCGGTATTGACGTCGATGGTGGTCATGGCCTCGGTCTGGTCGACGATGAGGTAACCGCCAGATTTCAGATCGACACGGCGGCCGAGGGCACGTTCGATTTCTTCTTCCACACCATGCAAATCAAACAGCGGACGTTCGCCTATATAGTGTTGCAGTTTGCCGAGTACGGATGGCATGTAATGTGTTGCAAACTCTTGCAGCATGATGTAATTTTCACGCGAGTCGACTTGTATGCTGTCAGTCTCTTCATTGACAAAGTCGCGCAAGACGCGTTGTGCCAGATTCAGGTCCTGATATAGCAGGGTAGTCGGTGGCTGGGTCTTGGCTAATTGCAGTATGGTGGACCAGGTGCGGCGCAGGTAATCGACGTCGGCCTTCAAGTCTTCATCGGAGGCATCCTCTGCCATGGTGCGGACGATGAAGCCACCTTTTTCTTCTGGCTGCTGCAAGTTCTGTACCTTGGTGCGCAGGGCTTCGCGTTCTGCTTCATTTTCTATCTTTTGCGAGATGCCTATATGCGAATCTTGCGGCAAGTAGACCAGCATGCGGCCTGCGATAGAAACCTGGGTGGACAGGCGTGCACCCTTAGTGCCTATCGGGTCTTTGACGACTTGTACGGTGACGGACTGACCATCGAACAGCAATTTTTCTATTGGTGTCAGCGGTGCATTGGTATTGCCATTGGCATCTTGCGAGCGCGCATCCCAGATGTCAGCCACGTGCAAAAAGGCGGCACGTTCCAGGCCTATGTCGATAAAGGCAGACTGCATGCCAGGCAAGACGCGCACGACCTTGCCCAGGTAGATATTGCCTACCAGGCCGCGTGATAATGTACGTTCTATATGGAGTTCTTGTACCGCGCCCTGGAACATCAGGGCAACGCGGGTTTCTTGAGGGGTGATATTGATGAGGAGGTTTTCGCTCATAAGCTTCTCTGATACTTCAATTTAGGGAATAAAGATACCTGCCTGACGCAGCAGCTGGCAGGTTTCAAATAAAGGTAATCCCATGATGCCAGAATAACTCCCTTTGATGTGTGAAATAAAACGGGCAGCCGCGCCCTGTATGCCATAGCCACCGGCTTTGTCGTAGGGTTCATTGCTATTGCAGTAGGCCAGTATCTGTTGTTCATCCAGCTTAGCAAAACTGACTTCTGAACATTGGGTGACAGCGGCACTGCCCAGTGCAGAATGCACGGCAATGCTGGTCAGCACCATATGTGTCTGGCCTGCCAGCATACTTAGCATTTGTATGGCTTCTTGCTTGTCGGCAGGCTTGCCCAGTATTTGTTTGCCGAGTACCACGGTGGTGTCGGCTGCCAGTACTGGTCGCGGCAGCATTTTGCGCATATGCATGATTTCCCATGCCTTGTCTGCTTTTTCCTGGGTGACGCGGCTGACATAGGCTTCTGGTGCTTCGCCGGGCAAGACCATCTCGGTTACATCCGGCCCGCGCGGTGCGGCATCGCGTAGCAACAGCAGGTCAAACTCTATGCCTGCCTGGTGCAGCAATTCGCGGCGTCTTGGGCTTTTTGATGCCAGGTAGATTTTATTTTCTTTTAGCATGGCGGTCTCCTTGGTATGACTTATACCCGGTGATAAGGGTGGTTCTGGGTAATTGACCAGGCGCGGTATAACTGTTCAGCCAGCAGCACCCTTACCATGCCATGCGGCAGGGTCAGGCTGGAAATGCGTATCAGGGTATCTGCTTTGGCCTTGAATTCTGCATCGAGGCCATCTGCACCACCGATGATGAAGACCACATCGCGGCCATCCTGTTGCCATTGCGTGAGGTTTTGCGACAGGGCGACACTGGTCCAGTCCTTGCCGCGTTCATCCAGGGCGACGATGCGGGCATTTTTGGGTATCACGGCTTCGATTTTGGTACGCTCCAGTGCCATGACGGTTTCTGCCGTTTTGCTGCCTGAGCGTTCTACCGGTTTGATTTCCTTGAGGATGACGCGGCATTCTGGCGGCATGCGTTTGGCATACTCCTGAAAGCCGGTTTCTATCCAGGAGGGCATTTTGTGGCCGACGGCGGCGATGATCAATTGCATGTTTTATTCTGCTTGCTGCAAATAGGGTCTTGGAACTGCGTATTGCTTAAACAAATGGCTGCACGAGGCAGCCATTTGGATTCAAAACGAGACAGAGAATTATTCCTCTGTCGCTTTCTTACGTGCCGGAGCGCGTTTAGCTGGCGCTGCGGCAGCATTGGCAGTGCGTTTTTCTGCGGCTTGCTTGGCAGAAGCAACGGCAGTTTTAGTCGCTGCCACTTTGACGCGGCCACCGGTTGGTATCTTGGCAGGTTTGGCAGCAGCAGTGCCATCAGCAGCTTTGCGGGCGGCCGGTTTGCGTGCTGGCTTGCCTTCAGCATCGCCAGTAGTTTTAGTGACACGTGGTTTGCGTGCTGGTTTCTTTTCATCGTCCAGCGTGGTCTGGATAGCCATCATGTCATGCGTGACTTCCAGCGGAGCAGCTTTGCCAGCCACTTTGCGGACGCGCTTAGGCTTGTCGCTGTCTTCTTCAGTCTCGACCTTTTTAGCCGAAGTACGCTTGGCCGCGCCGAATTTGACAGGCTTGTCGCCCCACAGCTCTTCCAGGCGGTAGTAAGCGCGGATGGCTGGTTGCATGATGTGGACGACGATATCACCCAGATCGACCAGTACCCATTCGCCAGTCGCTTCACCTTCCATACTGACGATAGTGCCGCCGTTTTCCTTGACTTTGTCGCGTACGGACGCTGCCAAAGCTTTGGTTTGACGGTTGGATGTACCAGAGGCGATACAAACGCGGTCAAACAGGCTGGTCAGGTGAGTGGTTTCAAATAATTGTATGTCTTGTGCCTTGACGTCTTCCAGAGCGTCAATGACCAGAGTTTGCAGTTTTTTAATATCCATATTTTTATTGGTAGATAGTTTGTTGTTGTAGGTAGTCTAGCACCTTGTGCGGGACTAGCAATCTTGTTGTCGGGTTATGCTGTTTTAATTCAGTACGTAGTTGGGTCGCAGATACATCTTGCGCCAGATTTCTCTCCAGATAAGTGCCACCGGCTGGCCGTGTGCGCATTTCCAGGGCGCTGATGGCATTTTTCTTCCAGATGTCAGCAATGTCGGGGCTGCTGATATCGAGGCTGAAACCCGGGCGTGATGCAGCACATAAATGCGCTACCTCAAGCAAGGCCTGCCAATTGCGCCAGGTGTGCAAATTTTGCAACTGATCTGCACCCATGGCAAATACCAGTGATGCCTCGTCGCCAACTTCTCTGCGTAGCTGGTGCAAGGTATCGATGGTGTAATTACTTTTACCCTGATCTGCGCGGATGATTTCTTGCTCATCTATCCTGACAGGGCAGAGTTGCCAGTCTTCAAAGGCCAGCTTCAGCATGGCCAGTCTTTGTGTCGCGGTGGCTTGCAACTCATTCTTTTGCCATTGCTGGCCTACGGGAATGATACGCAATTCATCCGGCTGCAATACCGTTGCCAGACTATGAGCAAGGGCGACGTGCCCCAGATGCACAGGGTCAAAGCTGCCACCCAGTACCAGGATACAAGGTGGTGTCGCAGTGTCTATACCCATTCCCGGTGTACCAGAAAGTCTGTGGCCAGTACTGCTTCCTGGCTGCCTGCCTCCGGCTTCCAGTCATAACGCCATTTGACGACGGGGGGCATGGACATCAGTATGGATTCTGTCCTGCCGCCAGACTGCAGGCCAAAATGCGTGCCACGGTCAAATACCAGGTTGAATTCTACATAGCGGCCACGGCGATACGCCTGGAAATCACGTTCACGCTCGCCATATTCCTGGTCTTTGCGACGTTCCAGGATAGGGCGATAAGCCGGAATAAAGGCATCGCCGACGCTACGCATCATGGCAAAACTGCTGGCAAAATCCTGCTCATTGAAGTCATCAAAGAAGATGCCACCTACGCCACGTGCTTCTTTACGGTGTTTCAGGTAAAAATACTCGTCACACCATTTCTTGAAGCGGGCATGCAAGTCTGCGCCATAAGGCTGGACGGCTATTTTACAGGTTTGGTGAAAATGCACCGCATCTTCAATAAAACCGTAATAAGGCGTCAAGTCCATGCCGCCACCAAACCACCAGACATCTTCCTGGCCTTCAGCGCGGGTGGTGAAAAAGCGTACATTCATGTGCACGGTAGGTGCATAGGGGTTGCGCGGATGCAGGACCAGCGAGACACCCATGGCTTCCCATTGACGGCCAGCCAGCTCAGGGCGGCTGGCAGCAGCAGACGGTGGCAGGTTTTTACCCATGACATGCGAGAAATTCACGCCGCCACGTTCAAAGACCTTGCCTTCTTCTATTACGCGCGAGATACCTCCGCCGCCTTCCGGGCGTTCCCAGCTATCCGTAATAAAAGTGTGGCCATCAACTTCTTCCAGAGCCGCGACTATACCAGCCTGCAAGCCCAGGAAGTAATTTTTAACCGCGAGTGTGTCTGTCATTCTGCTATCTACTCTAAAAAGCGCAAGGGGCTGGACTAGTCTTTGGACTATTCTCAACCCGCTTTAAAAGATCGGTGGCGTATATCGAAATATACGCCAGACTTGGACCTAAGGATTTAGTGTTTGCGGTTCAGCGCACGCCAGCCTATGTCACGGCGGTATTGCATGCCATCGAAATGGATTTTTTCCACCACGTCATAAGCATGTTTTTGCGCCAGCTTGACGGTGTCACCCAGGCCAACCACGCATAAGACACGGCCACCAGTCACATTCAAAGTTTTTTCATTTAAAGATGTACCGGCATGGAAGGTCACAGTTTCTGCTGTTTCTGCAGGGATGCCAGTGATTTTGTCACCTTTGCGTGGCGTATCAGGGTAGCCAGCAGCTGCCATGACGATACCCATGGCAGTGCGCCTGTCCCATTCTAGCTCTACTGTGTCCAGTGTGCCATTGACCGCATGTTCAACGACATGCAGGAAATCTGTCTTCAGGCGTGCCATGATAGGCTGGGTTTCCGGGTCGCCCATGCGGCAATTGAATTCCAGGGTTTTTGGATTGCCCTGGTCATCGATCATCAGGCCGGCATACAAAAAGCCGGTAAATACGATGCCATCCTTGGCCATGCCCTGCACGGTAGGCACAATGATTTCGCGCATCACGCGGGCATGTAGTTGTGGCGTCACGATAGGGGCAGGGGAGTAGGCACCCATGCCGCCAGTATTGGGGCCCTCGTCATTGTCGAGCAGGCGCTTGTGGTCCTGGCTGGTCGCCAGTGCCAGAATGTTCTTGCCATCCACCATGACGATGAAACTGGCTTCTTCGCCTGCCAAAAATTCTTCGATGACCACGCGCGCGCCAGCATCACCCAGCTTATTGTCAGACAACATCATGTCGACTGCTGCATGCGCTTCTTCAACGGTCATGGCAACCACCACGCCTTTGCCTGCCGCCAGGCCATCAGCCTTGATGACGATAGGTGCGCCCTTGGCATTGATATAGTCATGCGCAGGGGCCAGTTCAGAAAAAGTCTGGTATTCAGCCGTAGGAATAGCATGCCTGTGCATGAAAGCCTTGGCGAAATCCTTGGAGCTTTCCAGTTGTGCGGCTTCTTTGGTCGGGCCAAAGATTTTCAGGCCACGGTCGCGGAAGATATTGACGATGCCAGCAGCCAGCGGCACTTCAGGGCCGACTACGGTAATGCCTATATTTTCTTGCTCGGCAAAGTCTGCCAACGCTGCCGGGTCTGTGATGTTGATGTTTTTCAGACGGCTGTCAGCAGCCGTACCACCATTGCCGGGGGCGACAAAAATAGTTTGTACGCGTTCAGATTGTGCGAGTTTCCAGGCGAGAGCATGTTCACGGCCACCAGAGCCGACTACGAGTAATTTCATCTTAATCTTCTATGATGGCGTTGGTGAATACTTCTTGTACATCGTCGAGGTTTTCCAGGGCATCCAGCAGCTTTTGCATCTTGATGCCTTCGTCACCGGCAAATACAGTCTCAGTATTTGGTTTCATGACGACTTCAGCGACTTCTGCCTTGAAACCGGCTTTTTCCAGGCTGGCACGCAGATCAGACAGGCTGAATGGTGCGCAGATGACCTCTATGCCGCCTTCATCGTCGGTGACGACATCGTCAGCACCGGCTTCCAGGGCAGCTTCCATCAGGGCATCTTCATTCGTGCCTGGGGCAAAGAGCATCTGGCCGCAATGCTGGAACAAAAAGGCCACCGAGCCTTCAGTACCCATATTGCCACCGTATTTGCTGAAGGCATGGCGCACTTCTGCCACGGTACGCACGCGGTTGTCGGTCATGCAGTCAACCACGATGGCGGCACCGCCTATGCCATAACCTTCATAGCGCACCTCTTCGTAATTTGCACCTTCCAGTGTGCCCGCGCCGCGCTGTATCGCGCGCGTGACGTTTTCTTTTGGCATATTGGCGTCAGCCGCCTTGTCTACTGCCAGACGCAGGCGGGGATTGGAATCGACATCCTCACCACCCATGCGTGCTGCAACCGTGATCTCCTTGATCAGACGCGTCCATATCTTGCCGCGCTTGGCATCGGTTGCTGCTTTTTTATGCTTGATATTGGCCCATTTACTATGTCCTGCCATGATCGCTCTTTCCTGAATTGACAATAGCTCACCCTGAGGGCGGCAATTTTGCCTGGCTTGGTTTTATAATGAAGACCAGTATTTTACCATAGTGGCACCGACCGACTTCCCCAAATCACCCTCCAAAACTATGTCAAAACCTTTGTTGATCGCTAAAAACACCGAATTCGACTTGAATTTACTGTCAGATTGGGCCAATCGCCATGGTTGTATCACTGGTGCTACGGGTACTGGCAAGACCGTCACCTTGCAAACCCTGGCTCAGGCATTTTCTGGAATTGGCGTGCCAGTCTTCATGGCAGACGTCAAAGGTGATCTGTCTGGCATGGCCAAAGCTGGTAGCGCCACCAGCAAGATGCAGCAAAGATTGCAAGCCTTGCAACTGGATGAGCCCAAGTGGCAGGCTTGCCCTGTGACATTCTGGGACGTGTTTGGCAAGCAGGGTCACCCGGTGCGTGCCACGGTATCCGACCTCGGGCCCTTGCTGCTGGGCCGTATGCTGAACTTGAATGAAACACAAGGAGGCGTCTTGCAGCTGGCTTTCAAGATCGCTGACGACCATGGCTTGCTGCTATTAGATACCAAGGATTTGCGTGCCATGCTGCAATACCTGGCCGAGAATGCCTCTGAATTCCAGACCGAATACGGCAATATCTCTGCCGCGAGTGTCGGCGCTATCCAGCGCTCACTGCTGACAATCTCGGAGCAGGGCGGCGAGCAATTCTTTGGCGAACCCATGCTGAACCTGGATGACATGATGCAGACTGATGGCGATGGCCGTGGTTTTGTGAATATCCTGGCGGCAGATCAATTGCTGCAGTCACCACGCCTGTATTCCACCTTTTTGCTATGGATGCTGTCCGAGTTGTATGAGCATTTGCCTGAAGTGGGTGATGTCGATCAGCCCAAGATGGTGTTTTTCTTTGATGAGGCCCATCTGCTGTTTGATGAAGCGCCCAAGGTCTTGCTGCAAAAGATAGAGCAGGTGGTGCGACTGATACGTTCGAAAGGTGTCGGCGTGTACTTCGTCACACAAAATCCGCTAGATATCCCAGATACTGTACTAGGGCAACTCGGCAATCGTGTCCAGCATGCCTTGCGTGCCTATACGCCCCGAGATCAAAAGGCAGTCCAGGCTGCGGCAGAAACCTTCCGACCCAATCCCAAGCTGGATACGGCGGCGGTGATTGCCGAGCTGGGTGTCGGTGAAGCACTGATTTCCTTCCTGGACGATAAAGGTAGGCCCAACATCGTGCAACGTGCCCTGATCGTGCCGCCTTCATCGCAAATAGGTGCGATAACGGCAGATGAACGTCAGCAAGTCATACAAACTTCCATCGTTGCTGGTGTCTATGAAAAACATGTAGACCGTGAATCTGCTTATGAAAAGCTGACAGGGAGGGTGGCTGCGCGAGCCGCGACTACATCAGAGCTTGATAACAGGCCTGCCAACAGGAATGAATCAGCAGCAGATGCCAATGGCTGGGGACATGCCCCCTCTGTTTCCGCCAAGCAAGTTGCCAGTTCCGAACCTGCGACGCCGTCTGTACAGCAACAGGAGAGTGGTGGTGGCGTGGGCGATACACTGAAGAGTGTATTTGGCAATTTACTAGGCGGTGGTGGTTTGCGACGCAAGGATAATGTGGTCGAGACCATGATCAAGTCCACAGTCAGGACCATGGGCTCTACGGTAGGGCGCGAAATCATTCGCGGCGTGCTTGGTTCCATTCTGAAAAAATAAAGGCTGTCGCAGCAACAGCCCAATAGCCTTAGCACACGATGTTGGGGACAGATTTATACTTGATCCTGGCTATTGCTGTTGGCCAGACGCCTGAAAATGCTGTTCAGGGAACTATCATTTTGCTTTGGAGACACTTTTTTGGTCTGCCTTTGTGGTAACTCAGTCTGGGTACGTGTCGGGCGGAGTACCGGTTGGTCTGCATATTGTGAGCGTGGCGTGTACATTTGCTATTCTCCTGCGATGTGGTTCATGCAAAGAAGTGTAATCAAAGATGCATGACTTAATGGTTACGCAAAGTCAAATTTGGCAACTAAATGTAATATTTCCTGTCAGGGATTGTTAAATATTTTCCAAGTGGAAAATAAAATGCTTCCATGAAGCTAATTGAAGTGTGAAGTCGCAAATTTGAGCGATGTAACAGTTAACGCTATCGCTGGTCTTATTTAGTTCCTTATTTAGATACTTATGCAAACTGATCCATCAAGTGTTCTTGCCCGGCGTCATTATTTAACAGGGCTGGCAATTGCCCTGACAGGGGCAATCCTGTTTTCTACCAAAGCCATCGTCGCTAAACTGATTTATCGCTATCACGTTGACGCAGTAACCCTGATCTGTTTTCGTATGGCATTTTCACTGCCGATTTTCGCTGCAATTGCTATCTGGCAAATGCACAAGGCTGGCAGTCTGAGCAAGGCAGATCGCTGGCGTCTGGTAGGTTTGGGGCTGGTAGGTTATTACCTCTCATCTTTTCTGGATTTTTTGGGGCTGCAATATATCAGTGCCGGTCTTGAGCGCCTGATCCTGTTCCTGACACCTTCCTTCGTCCTGTTGATATCCGCTTTCTTTTTGAAGCGTGCTGTCAGCTTGATCGAATGGGCAGCATTATTAGTGTCTTACCTGGGTATAGTCCTGGTGTTTTTTCATGACCTCAAGCTGGGTGGTGACTATGTCATGCTGGGGTCTGCACTGGTGCTGGGGGCGGCGATTTCGTATGCCATCTATTTAATACAGTCGGGTCAACTGGTGCAAAGGCTGGGTTCTTTGCGTCTGGTCTCGTATGCAATGTGCGTTTCCAGTGCTGCCTGCATAGGGCAATTTTTTATTTTGCGTCCCGCCAGCATGTTGGTGCAACCGCTTGCTGTATATTCACTTTCCATGGTGAATGCCATCATGTGTACGGTATTGCCCGTGTTCCTGACCATGATCGCAGTCAAGCGCATAGGCGCAGCCACTGCTTCACAGGCAGGCATGATAGGCCCGGTCTCGACTTTGTTTCTGGGTGCCTATTTCTTGGGGGAACCTATCACCAGCTGGCAAATGGCAGGCACGGCATTGGTCATGGGTGGCATGTATTTGCTGTCTGTGAAAAAGACTTAAGTTGGAAACAGCTTCATGTAATCACTCAGCTCACTTAGGGGATATAAATGGTCAAGGCAATTCGCATGCAGCAGACGGGTGGCCCGGAAGTCATGGAATATGTGGATGTGGAACTGGCAGCGCCGGGCGCTGGTGAAGTCATGGTTCGCCACAAGGCTTGCGGCTTGAATTTCATCGATGTGTATTTCCGTACGGGGCTCTATCCACAAAGCTTGCCTGGTGGCTTGGGCATGGAAGCCGCCGGCGTCGTTGAAGCAGTTGGACCTGGCGTCAAGTATGTGCAAGTTGGCGACAGGGTTGCCTATGCTGGCCGGCCTACAGGAGCCTATGCCGAGGCGCGCATCATGCCCGCAGACAATCTCGTGCGCCTGCCTGACAGTATAGATTTTGAGACAGCGGCAGCCATGATGCTGCAAGGCCTGACCGTGCAATATCTGTTTCACCGGACTTTCCCCTTGCAGGGAGGTGAGACAATATTGTTTCATGCCGCTGCTGGTGGAGTTGGCCTGATTGCCTGTCAATGGGCGCGTGCCATAGGCGTCACCATGATAGGTACGGTGGGCTCGGATGAGAAGGGCGAGCTGGCCAAAGCCCATGGCTGCGCCCATGTCATCAACTATAACAAGGAGGATTTTGTCCAGCGTGTTCGTGAAATTACAGATGGAAAAGGGGTGCCGGTCGTTTATGACTCCATAGGTAAAGATACTTTCTTCCCTTCCCTGGATTGCCTGGCTCCTTTGGGTATGATGGTCAGCTTTGGCAATGCATCTGGCCCGGCTCCTGCGTTCAGCCTGGGAGAACTCGCCTCGCGCGGGTCATTATTCATTACCCGTCCCAGTTTGATGAGTTATACGGCCAGGCGTGATGATCTGGAGCAAATGGCTGCTCACTTATTTTCCATGGTAGAGAGCGGCAAAGTTAAAATAGATATACGCCAACGCTATCCTTTAAGTAATGTTGCGCAAGCACACCGCGAGTTGGAAGCCCGAAAAACAACTGGTTCCAGTATATTGATTCCCTGAAGCAAGAAAATATGACACAAGTAACACCACCATCAAAAAAAGCCGAAGAGCAAGAAAATGGCAGTCCCAAGTTTGGACGCTTGCTGATTGTTCTTATTTTTGCAGTCATGCTCATCGTTGCCATTACACTAGGCTCCGAGGCTTACTATACTAATTAAGCAGACTAGAACACGATTGAGCGCTATTTTGCAGCTTTGTTGTTTTGCGGCACTGTAGATATGGATGCTGGCATTGCGTAAGCTTGCTTGGCTTGGCAAAATGCAAGTTTTTAGTTGTAGCTTCACGATCTGAGTTTTGTTAATAATTTAACTATAATAAAAAAGAGCGATGGATACCATTCCACTAAATAATGCCAAGACGAGTGAATTTTCCAGCTCTAGCCGTTTGCTGATACTGCAAAGTCTGGTGCCTATCGCCACTAACCTGGTTTCTTCGCAAATTGAGGCATTTGCTGGCCGCCTGACTGAGGCCCTGTTCAAGCTGTCCGATCAAACTGTCAGGCCAGAAGAGGTAGCCAGCAGTTTTGCTGCCTACCAGCAATTAAAACGCAATGGCACGACCTTTTACCGCCTGGTTGCCGGGCAAGTGAATGCTGCTCTTGCCAAAGAAGTCAGCGTCGTCAATACCCGCAAACGTGCCAGAACAGATGAGGGCAAGCAGGATTTCTCCCTGGTCAGTTTCGAAGAAATGGAAAGCAAGGTACTCAGCCGCAACTTGAGTCAGTCACTGGAAGTCAATAATGCCGAGCAACTGGTGGCCCTGAATGTGCGTATAGGCCATGTGTTGCGTCGCACCCCCATCAGTGTTTCGCAAAATCCCTTCCGTCCTGAGTTATTTGTCAAAGCGGTTCACCAGGCCTGGATGGAGCTGGAACCCAATCCAGAAACCCATCACCTGATATTGCGGTTGTTGCAGCCCGAGATATTCCTGCAGTTGGGTGCAATTTATCGGGAGTTGAATCTGGCTTTGGTTGAGCGCGGTATCTTGCCTGAACTGAATGACGGTTATCGTAACAAACAGAAAAAGAATATGATCTCTGGCTCTGAAGATATTAGCGACCGCGATCCCTATCTGGAAAACAAGCTGCGCAATATTTTCTCAGGCAATGCTCCACCCGGCTCATTTGGCAATACTGTGACTGGCGGTGGCGGTGGCGGTGGCGGTGGCGGTGGCGGTGGCGGTGGCGGTGGCGGTGGATCGCCTTCCATGGACGGTGGCATACCTTTTACCGGCGGGCAGGATGCCGGTGGTGACAATGGTTTTGGCTCAGGCCAGGGCGGTGGCGGGCATGGCGGCAACGCTCCTGACATGGTGACCATAGACAGGCAGTTTTTTGATTACCTGACCAGCGTACAAAGAGATTTCAATGCCAATCCCATGCCCATGGATACGGCACATTTGCGGCAGTTGTCGCAGCAACCCAATGCTGGCGGCCTGACGCACATAGATCAAAGCACCATAGAATTGCTGGCGCGTATCTTTGACTATGTCTTCAATGATAAAAGCATACCGGCGGATATAAAAAACCTCATCAGCCAGTTACAGATACCCACCTTGAAAGTCGCTTTGCTGGACAAAGATTTCTTTTTCAAGGAAAGCCATCCAGCGCGGGTGTTGATCGATACCCTGGCAAAATCCAGTGTCTTGCTCAATAGCGACACTACGGCAGAAGACCCGCTCTATCAAATGATAGAAGGCATAGTTGAGCGAGTGCAGCAGGATTTTGATCAGCAGATAGAATTATTCTCTGATGTTGTTGCTGACCTTGAAGCTTTTCTAAAGGAAGAAGAGCAGCAGACCGAAGTTGCCATCAGTGAGCCAGTCGCTGCTGCGCTCAAGCAGGAAAAAATGCGCCTGGCACGCGAGTTTGCAGAAAACGACGTCGCCATACGGGTAGAAACTGGTGAAGTCGCAGGCTTTCTGGAAACTTTCCTCAAGGAACAATGGATCAGGATCTTGACGATATCGCATAACGTCAAGGAAGAAAAACCCAACGCCCTGGAAAATGCCCTGAGGACGATGGATGACCTGATCTGGAGCCTGAAACCCAAGAATAGTGCAGAAGAACGCAAGGAACTGGTCAGCAAGCTGCCTGCCATGCTGTCGCTGCTGAATGCCTGGCTCAATGCAATTAAATGGGATGAGCCTGAGCGCGTCATCTTCTTTTCCAAACTCGCCGAGCGGCATGCTGCCATTGCTCGTGCGCCACTGGAATTCTCACCGCGTCGCCAACTGGAAATTGCCGTTAATATTGCCCAGCGTGCCAGTGAAAAGCGCCTGAACCGTCATGTGCAAGATCAGATAGAACAACCTGTCGATGAATGGGCACGGGTCATAGAATCCATGGAGCGTGGTATCTGGGTCGATTTCACGCGGCAAAATGGCGTGACCACCCGCTTCAAACTGGCCTGGGTCAGCCCCAAGCGTACCCGCTATATCTTCACCAACCGCCAGGGACATGATGCCTTCTCGGTCTCCAGTGAAGAATTGATCACCCAGTTCCGCGAAGGCAGGGCCATACAAATCGTCGCAGAATCGGTGGTCGACCGTGCGCTGGTAGAGGCGCTACGCGATCCTCCTGCTGCATGAACACAATGACAGGCACTAAGTCCTGTCATTGTGCATGTGTCAGCTTGTTTTATTGCCAGCCTAATTATTGACGGTCAACTCCACTTTGCTGGTGCTGCCATTCTTGCCTGGAAAATCTTTTAGTGCGCTATCTATCAGATAAGGAATGTAAAGCGAAATTTCCGGGTTCAATTGCTCAGAGCTGGCCTTGATGTCAGCCAATTTTTTATTGCCATTCATTTCCGTGATACGGATTTGCAACTGATGTAGATAGGTGCTGCGCATGCTGATATCCATCCAGCCTCTGGGGTAGCCAGGCCAGCCCCAGTAAGGTGGGTAGTAAATATAATGGCGGCGATAAATGCCACGGCTGAAATGCAGGCCCCAATACGGGTCATAGATGCCGGGTTGCCAGAATGGGGAATACTGGATTTCCCTGAGTGTCGTGGCGTACTGCAATTCGACTTTCAAGCTTGGCGTTGTGCCCGCAGTAACTTCCTTGAATCCCAGGTTTTGCAAGCGGCTGCGCAGCAAGTCTTCATATAATTTATGCTCGGGATTGTTTTCCTGACCAGGCGCACGTTCAAAAATATACGATTTATCCTGGGTACTGCCAGGCCACTCATGGAATACGCTGACCTGGCTACTGAATGTAGTCGCGCAACCGCTCAAGATCAGGCTGCAAGCCAGGGCGAAAAAGAGGCTTAATTTTTTCATGTTCTACTCCTTGGTGCTGATGTGTGTCATTCCTCCATAATATGCCCGATTGGCTAATATTGTTGCTCTTACTGTAACGTGTTGTAACGATTTTGTGACTGTCTGTGTATCTGTATAGCTGGGGGATCAATTGCGAAATATCGACGGAGCCAATGATAGTCTAAAGATATTCCTTGATTTGCTGCGCCTGACCAGGAATTGTGAGTATAAAATCCACAATTTAACCAAACTTTCTGCACTAATTGCTGTCTATTCAGACTACTTTTATCCCTGTAGTGACACAGCTTGGTAAAATGGCGGTCTTTGCAGGGTTCATAAGACTTTGTCATTCAACTTATTTCCGCGAGATATTCCATCCATGCGTAACGATACTGCCAGCAAGCCAGAGACAATTTTCCGTAAAGATTATATAGCCCCAGGATTTTGGGTAGACACAGTAGAGATGGGTTTCGACCTTGATCTGCAAGCCACCCATGTAGCCACCCGCATGACCATGCGCCGCAATCATGAGAGCAGCGAGAAAGACCTGGTCTTGTTTGGCGAGTCCCTGAAATTGCTGCAATTGCGCATGAATGGCGTGAACCTGAAAAAATCTGCCTACAAGATAGAAGGCGAAACCCTGCGCATCGCCAATGCACCGGACGAAGTCACGCTGGAAATCGAAACCCTGATCAATCCGCTCAAGAATACCTCCTTGTCTGGTCTGTATGCATCCAACGGTAACTTCATTACCCAGTGCGAAGCAGAAGGATTCCGCAAGATCACCTGGTTCCCGGACCGCCCTGATGTAATGGCGAAATACACTGTCATGCTGCGTGCCGACAAGAAAAAATTCCCTGTGCTGCTCAGCAATGGCAATCTGATAGAAGAGGGTGATTTGGGGGATGGCCGTCATTTCGCCAAGTGGGAAGACCCGTTCAAAAAGCCTTCTTACCTGTTCGCCCTGGTGGCTGGCAAGCTGGTCTGTCAGGAAGAAAATTACGAACTCAAGTCTGGGCGCAAAGCCTTGCTGCAAGTCTGGGTAGAAGACGGTAATCTGGATAAGACCCAGCATGCCATGGATTCTCTCAAAAACAGCATACGCTGGGATGAAGAACGTTTTGGCCTGGAACTGGACCTTGACCGCTTCATGATCGTTGCCACTGGCGACTTCAATATGGGCGCGATGGAAAACAAGGGTTTGAATATTTTCAATACCAAGTTCGTGCTGGCGAATCCTAGCATTGCGACTGACGTTGACTATGCAGGCATAGAATCCGTCGTTGGTCACGAATACTTCCATAACTGGACAGGTAACCGCGTCACTTGCCGCGACTGGTTCCAGCTGTCGCTGAAAGAAGGTTTGACGGTTTTCCGTGACCAGGAATTTTCTGCGGACCTGGTAGGCACAGCCACTGGCCGTGCTGTCAAACGCATAGAGGATGTACGCCTGCTGCGCCAGGTGCAGTTCTCTGAAGATGCAGGCCCTATGGCCCATCCTGTACGTCCTGATTCTTTTGTAGAAATCAATAATTTCTACACTGTCACGATTTATGAAAAAGGGTCAGAAGTCGTGCGCATGTATTACACCTTGCTGGGTCATGATGGCTTCCGCAAAGGCATGGATCTGTACTTCGAGCGTCATGATGGCCAGGCGGTTGAATGTGATGACTTCCGCGCTGCCATGGCAGATTCCAGTGGCCGTGACCTGACACAGTTTGAACGCTGGTACAGCCAGGCAGGTACGCCGCGCGTGAAGGTGGAAGCGACTTACGATGCAGAAGCACAGACTTATTCCATCACCCTGAGCCAGTCTTGCCCGGCTACACCAGGCCAGGCAGAAAAACTGCCTTTCCACATCCCGGTTGCCATGGGCTTGCTGGGTGCAGATGGCAAAGATATTCCCTTGCATAGCACTGCTTACGAAGCACAGGCTGGCGCGACCAGCCTGGTGCTGGAATTGACAGGAGCCAGCCAGACCTTTGTATTTACTGGTGTTTCCAGCAAACCAGTGCCTTCGCTGTTGCGCAATTTCTCCGCGCCAGTCGTGCTGGAAATCGACTATAGCGATGAAGAGCTGGGCCTCTTGCTGGCCAATGACAGTGACCCATTCAATCGCTGGGAAGCTGGTCAGCGTCTGGCTACCCGTCGCCTCGTCAAACTGACGACTGCAGTACAGCAAGGCGAAGAGCTGAGTCTGGACAGCATGTTCATCGAAGCCCTGCGCGCTACCCTGAATGATGCCAGCCTTGACCCAGCCTTCCGTGAACTGGTGCTGACGCTGCCATCCGAAGCCATGATTGCTGAAGAATTCAAGGTGGTTGACCCACAAGCCATCCATACAGCACGCCAGTTTGCCCGCGCCACCATCACAGAACATCTGCGCGCTGATTTGCTGAGTGCTTATGAAGGCCATCTGACACCAGGTAAATACAGCCCGGATGCACAATCCATGGCTAAACGTGGTTTGAAAAACCTGGCACTGTCTTATTTGCTTGAGTGGTCGGATGAATCCACTTTTGATCTGGCTAAAACCCAGTTCGATGAAGCAGAAAACATGACAGACCGTCTGGCTGCGCTGACCGCACTGAGCAATTTCAGTGGCAATGACAAGCAAGTCAAATCGGCAGCCAAGTCCTTGAAAGCATTCTATAAAGACTTCAAGAAAGAAGCCCTGGTCATCGACAAATGGTTCATGTTGCAGGCAACTGCACGCACTACGGATGTCGTCAAGGTCCGTGAGTTGATGACGCATCCAGCATTTACATTGAGCAATCCTAACCGTGCGCGCAGTTTGACTTTTGCTTTCTGTAATGCCAATCCATCCCGCTTCCATGCTGTTGACGGCAGTGGTTATGCCCTGTGGGCTGAACTGGTGATTGCGCTCAACAAGCTCAATCCACAAGTCGCAGCACGTCTGGCACGCAGTATGGACCGCTGGAAAAAATATCCAGAAAGCCTGCAAGCGCATATGAAGGCAGCACTGCAAAAAGTGGCAGATACCAAGAAGCTGTCGAAAGACGTGCTGGAAGTCGTCAGCAAAGCTTTAGCGTCTTGAGCGACTTATTGAACAAGCTATTGACAAGAATTACTGAAAAAATCGAGAGATCAACATGAAACGTGTAAGCCTGACCCAATACCTGGTTGAAGAGCAGCGCCTGAATAATTCGATACCGGCAGAATTGCGCCTGTTGATCGAAGTCGTCGCACGCGCCTGCAAGACCATCAGCCACGCAGTAGGCAAGGGCGCATTAGGTGAAGTGCTGGGCACAGCCGGTAGTGAAAATATCCAGGGCGAAGTACAAAAGAAACTCGACATCCTGTCGAATGAAATCCTGCTCGAAGCCAATGAATGGGGCGGCCATCTGGCAGCCATGGCATCGGAAGAAATGGAAAGCATACACCCGATACCGAATCGCTACCCGCAGGGCGAATACATGCTCTTGTTTGATCCACTCGATGGCTCCAGCAATATCGACGTCAATGTCTCCATCGGTACCATCTTCTCGGTATTGAAAGCGCCAGACGGCATGGGTAAACCAAGCGAGCAAGACTTCTTGCAGCCTGGCAGCAAACAGGTTGCCGCTGGCTATGCCGTATATGGCCCGCAAACAGTATTGGTGCTGACGACTGGTAACGGTGTCAATTGCTTTACCCTCGACCGTGAAATGGGTTCCTGGGTACTGACACAACGCAATATGCAAATCCCGGCAGACACTAAAGAGTTCGCCATCAATGCTTCCAATACCCGTCACTGGTACCCGCCAGTCACGCGCTACGTGGATGAAATGCTGGCGGGCGGCACTGGCCCACGCGGCAAGGAATTCAATATGCGCTGGATCGCCTCCATGGTCGCCGACGTGCACCGCATCTTGAACCGCGGTGGTATTTTCATGTACCCGGCCGACAAGCGCGAACCAGACAAGGCTGGCAAACTGCGCCTGATGTACGAAGCCAACCCCATGTCCTTCATCGTGGAACAGGCTGGTGGCGCATCGACCGATGGCAAGCAGCGTATGCTCGATATCCAGCCAGAAAAACTGCACCAGCGTGTAGCGGTGTTCCTGGGTTCCAAAAACGAAGTGGAAAGAGTGACGCAATACCATCAGGAATGATGGTTCATGACCCTAAAAAACGCGAAGCGCTGACTTCGCGTTTTTTTTTGCCTGCGTGTCGACAGTGTCAGCGTTTGCGTTTTAACTCATATACCGATGAGCTAGCGCTCTGTGCGATCGATTGATTAAGCTCAGTGGCTTGGGCAGATGCGGCATCAGCGCTTGCTTGCGCATTTCTGTTCTTGAAATCTGCCCCCCATTTCGCCATCAGGGAAAGTATTGGTGCAAGAGTCTGACCATACTCGGATAAAGAGTACTCAACCTTTAAAGTCTTGCCCAGCGTTTCAACACGTTGCACGACACCGTCCATTTCCAGTTCACGCAATTGCTCGGTTAATACTTTATGTGATGCACCTTGTGTCAATCGCTTCAATTGCCCAAATCGTATGGGGCCATCTTTTAAGTAATACAACACCAGAGCCTTCCATTTGCCGGAAATGACATCTGCTGTGGTTTTAACAGGACAATCTTCCAGCCGCATAGGTAATCTGACTATTTTCACGAAGTTCCTCTAAGGCAATTTGCTTGGTGTTCCTGGAAAATTATACTTCTGCGCTAATCATCCAGCATATAAATTCTTTCTTTTTTCGATTTAAAGCAAGAACAAAAAAGTGCCTAATAGTCACGGAAATAGATGTTCATTACAATCGCCAGCGGCGCGCCATTCAAATTTTTCCACGACGACTTTCGATTGAATCGACTACATTGGGATACAGTAAAATGACCCTTACTAAGCACAATCATGCGAACTTGACTCGCATATCACATTTTAAGCCAGCGTCATGCTCTGCATTTGGCTTGGTTTTTGTACTCGCTACGCATGCATGTGCTGGCGGTCTGGATGACCTTGGCAAGGCAGCAGAACTGCTGAAAGCCGCAAGTAAAAATCCTGCGACTACGGGTGCAGGCCGGACACCTGCTACAGAGAATAGGGACGCTACTGCTGCAAGCTACTCTGGTCTGGAAGGTGAGGCAGTTGTAACAGGGGCACCAGTCTCGGGTTTTGCAGAAGCACAGGAAAGACGCATTATTTCAATACATGATGGAGATCCAGTATTTTTTCATGTACGTTTGCCGAGACCGTTGAAAGACTATGTTTTCCCGACTTTTGTCAACGACAGGCCTGGCCTGATACTGACAGTAGGTCCACGTGGCATACCTGGGCAACAACATAATTCAATCGCCTTGTTCTTGCGCGAAACAGAGATGAATGGAAGCGAATTGCACCTGAACCTGGCACCGGGAGAAATCAGGAAATCGTCCATGCACGTATGGATGGAAACGGTAGGTGGTGGTAGCCACGGTATTTGGGATAACGAAATTCGCCTGTTGGGGCGCAATAATAAGTTGCTGGCCGTCGCTCCACTGACAGCGGAAGTAAATGATGGCATCGATAAGTACAAAGCCATGACCAAGGAGTACCGCAGCAGATTCGTGGTAGGAGATCCCGCTTCAAATGAAGCGCCACCAAATATACACCGTAACGACATGCGACTGGCAGTTGAAGTCAGCAAGCAGGCGAGCCAGCTATTGGGTAATAAACCTGATGCTACGTATTTTACTGATGATGGCTGGGCAGCCCATACTAACAGGATAGGTCAGATTGAATACCACATAACGACCGCAACGGCCTTGTTTTCGACGGTGAAAAAAGTCTTTTATCAAAACCTGAATGTCAAAAAATATCCAGGTAATGGACGCATAGACGTTGAGCTGGATGGCAAACCACGAGAGTTAAATACAGACAATTACAAGCGAGCTTTGGTGCAAGCACGCTGACTGTCTACAGCGTGGCTGTATTCAGGGCAAAGATGGAAAAACTTCTTTTATCGCCAAATGCAATTTATCAGCGAATTTGGAAGGCAGGATGAATTCCAGTTCCTTTCCATGGCGTGTGTGCAGGCGCAGGCTTACTTTTGTAATACTTACAGGAAGTGCCGCATCAGTTTTCAAAATAAGACGCTGCTCTTTGTCGCGATAATAAAACAGCGCTGACTTGATATCGTCGGACTTGCCCGGTCCGACCATTTTTCTCAAACTACGCAATTGCATCAGGATTTTGGCTTGAGAGAACATCGCTAGCGAGAATACCAGTAAGGCAATAATGCACACGCCAATTGACTTCTGCATGATATGAAGTGACATCAGAAATGCCAGGCCTGCAGCTGCGAAAAACACTCCCCCCAAAAACGCAAACATGATTTTCAGTGACTGATTGATTTGCGCATCTAATATGTCTTCCAGTATGTTTTTTTGCATGAATATTCTTCTGGCAGGTTTAAAAAAGCTTTGAAGATTGTATGCCATTGCAAGCTGTTTTTGCACGATGAAATGCGAGATGTTGTTTGAAGTCTGGTTACAAAATTGTGCCTAATGGTGAAAATTATACGAGGCTCGTAAAATGGAAATATTCATTCTTAAAGGCGATCATGTTCAGCAAGATATTTTCATGTTTCTTTTATTTTTCGAGACTCTTGTCACTGGCATTGCTGTCTTGCTTGATGTGCAGTTCTGTCTTTGCCAGTCCGCAAACAGGGAAGGGCTATGAGCTCAAAGACTTGGGCAGCGGCGTGTATTTTTTATCCGATGGTTCCTACAACACGATGTTTGTTGTCAGCGATCAAGGTGTGATAGTTGTTGATCCGCTTCCGAGCTTGGGACATAAATACCAGGAGGCCATTGCCGAGGTAACAAGCCAGACTGTTACCCATATTATCTACAGCCATGAACACCTTGATCATATCGGTGCAGCTTACCTGTTTCCTGCGGATGCAAAAATAATTGCACATGAAAACACGAGAATACTGTTAGACGAGGCACATGATCCCCGGCGTCCCGTGCCAGACATTTCTTTTCGAAAAACATATCACCTGCATGTAGGCAATCAAAGCCTCGAATTGCAGTTTTCCAGTGAAAACCACACAGCTGGAAATATCTTCATCTACTTACCGAGACAAAAAATACTCATGCTCGTGGATGTAATTTACCCGGCATATGCGCCTTATCCCAATCTGGGCGTAGCGACCAACATAGGTGGATTGATTGTCGTCAATAAGAAAGCGCTCGACTATGATTTCAAAGAGTTTGTCGGCGGTCATGTCGGTCAGCCGGGAAGCAGGAAAGACGTAGAGACATCATTGATTTTTTTGGAGGATCTGGAAAAAACGGCAAGACAGGTTTTATCTGAAAAAACCTTCACTCACTATCTGAAGAGCAGGAGTGAAACAGATACGAAATCTACATGGTTCGCTCACGACGACTATGAAAATGACCGGGTCGCGGCTTGTTATGCGCAACTGTTGCCAGTCTGGGATAAACGCCTGCTAGGCTTGCACCGTTCGCTCAAATCGCATTGCTGGACCATGATCATGAGTCTGGCTATTTCGCTTCCCTCCGCACCAAATTCATCACCTTGATCCACTTTCACAAAGGCTAGAGATGACTATTGAATACCTCCAATATCCATTGCCCAATCAGGGTAGGCGTAGCTTGATCAAAATGCTGCTTGCAAGCTCAGGTGCACTCGTACTCGGATTCGAATTGCCAGCAATGGCAGCCACCATGAAACCTGTATTGGCTAATCCAGACAAGTCTGGGATTATTGCCGAAGATATCGCCTTGGGGAGCTGGATAAAAATCAGTCCCGACAACAAGGTAACCGTCATGCTGTCCCAGGCTGAGATTGGCCAGGGTATCAGTACCACTTTGCCTGCCATCCTGGTCGATGAGCTGGGTGCAGACTGGCAAACGCTCAGTATCGAGACCGCTCCATTTGCACCAGCGTTTCGCAATCCCAAATTGAACTGGATGTTCACTGGCAACAGTGAAAGTACGCAATCCTTTTATGAACTGATGCGCAAGACCGGTGCCTGTGCAAGGGAAATGTTGCTGAGCGCGGCTGCGCAGCGCTGGCAAGTGCCGGTTGCTGAGTGTACAGCAGAGCAAAGTCAGGTTACACATGCTGGTAGTGGAAGAAAATGTAGTTTTGGTGAGTTGGCTAGAGATGCGGCTCGTTTGCCATTGCCGATATCACCCCAACTGAAGACACGGCAACAATTGAAG
The DNA here is from genome assembly GCF_049340425.1 of Undibacterium sp. JH2W. Taxonomy (NCBI): domain Bacteria; kingdom Pseudomonadati; phylum Pseudomonadota; class Betaproteobacteria; order Burkholderiales; family Oxalobacteraceae; genus Undibacterium; species Undibacterium sp. JH2W. The sequence goes on from NZ_JBMPOT010000002.1 coordinate 127,503, forward strand.
TTAATGGGACGTTCACTGCCCCGGGTCGATGTGCCAGCCAAAATTGATGGCAGTGCGATATTTGGCATCGACCTGCAATTGCCAGGTATGTTGCATGCCGCAATCCGTATTTGTCCCTACATCGGCGGCAGCATGAAATCCTATGATGCACCTGCTTTGAAAGCGCTGCCCGGTGTCATTGAGGTGGTGCCGTTTCCCAATGGTGTGGCGGTTGTGGCACATAGTTATTGGCAGGCTAAATCGGCATTGCAGGCATGTCCGCCTGAGTTTGCTGCGGCGGCAGGCCAGAATCTGAATTCATCACAATTGCGAAAAGACTATGCTCATGCATTGCGTGCCGGGCCCTTTGCAACATTCGCAAAGGAAGGTGATGCAGCCAGCATACTGAGTCAAAACAAAAAGCAATTACATGCTGAGTATGAAAACCCTTTCGCTGCTCATGCAACGATGGAACCCATGAACTGCACTGCCGTTGTCAGTGCAGACAAGTGCGAAATCTGGGCTCCTACCCAAGGTCAGGAGTTTGCCCATGTTGCTTTGAAGAGTATTTTTCAACTCAAGGATGAGCAAGTCATCATCCATCGCACTGACGCGATCGGTGGTGGCTTTGGGCGGCGGCTACTGCCAGACTTTGTAATTCAGGCTGCGCTGATTGCAAAAGCGATTGCAAAACCAGTCAAGCTGTTATGGGATAGGGAAGAGGATTTTTCCCACGACTACTATCGACCGGCCAGTATGCTTGCCTTGGACGCCGCCTTGGATGTGCAAGGATGGCCCACGGCTATACAGGCAAAACTGGTATCGCCAACGATACTGCTGCCGGTGTTCCCGCCAATTGCTGGCATGCTTAAAGAAAAGCATATAGATCCCAGTGCAATCGAAGGCTTGGCTGAGTTGCCTTATGAACTAGGCGCAAAACAAATGGATTTTCATTTGTTTGAAACAGCAATTCCGACATCGGTGATGCGGACCACAGGATTCGGTCCAAATCTATTTGCCATTGAATGCTTTATTGATGAACTGGCGTACTTGGGCAAACATGACCCCTTGTCTTATCGCCAGCATTGTTTGCGTAATAACCCACGCGCTCTGGCAGTCCTCGCTAAAGTCGCCAGCATGAGTAAATGGAGCAAACCATCCAGTAAATCGGGACGTGCAAAAGGTCTGGCCTTTGCCTTTGCCTTTGGCACTTATATTGCACAAGTCCTGGAAGTTGAGGTGAAATCGAATGTCATCAAAGTCTTGAATACCTGGCTTGCGGTGGACTGTGGAACAGTATTGGACCCAGGCATTGCTGCCGCAGGAATTGAAGGAGGTGTGGTGTTTGGTCTGGCATATGCAAATACCGCCATTCACTTCAATCAGGGGCGTTGCGAGCAACGCAATTTTAATGATTATGAATTGCCCTATCTCGCGCAGACACCGCATATTGCCGTGGAATTTATTGACAGTGGTGCGGCACTGGGGGGTGTTGGCGAAGTCAGCCCCATTACTGTGCCCCCAGCGCTGTCAAATGCAGTCTTTGCCGCCAGCGGAAAGCGTATCCGCCGCCTGCCACTGGCTGAACAGGGATTCAAGCTGGCTTGAATCCAGATGGAAAAACGATAAAGCCAGGTTTGTCAATTATTCATAAGCGCATATATGAAACGTACTCAGTGACCTGTACTAATAGAAAGCAGAGTGCCCGTCATGCGCGCGTCGCTCACTTCCGCTTCAACTGTTCCAGGTTGAATGCATTATGTCTAGCAATCAGGAGATGGAACCGATGGAACTCAAAGTCAATGGTCAATCAAGCCAGGTGGATGTAGATGGCAAAACCCCTTTGTTATGGGCATTACGTGAAACACTGGGCCTGACAGGAACTAAATTTGGATGTGGTATCGCTGCTTGCGGCGCTTGTACCGTGCATATCAATGGTGAGGCTGTGCGCTCATGCTCGTTCCCTGTTGAGGCTGCTCAAGGGACGGAGGTTACGACCATAGAGGGGCTTTCACCAGACAGGTCCCACGCCTTGCAAAAAGCGTGGCTGGAAATACAAGTGCCGCAATGTGGTTATTGCCAGTCAGGCATGTTAATGGCAGCTGCCGCCTTGATCAAACGAATACCGCAGCCTAATGACAAACAAATCAATGATGCCATCACAAATATCTGTCGTTGCGGTACGTATCACCGCATACGCATAGCAATTAAAAAAGCGACAGGACAGACATCATGAGACGATCAAGACAAATGCTGGTTTGCCTGTGGTTGACAACGATAATTATTCCATCTTCTTTCTCTGCTGCTGAGCATGTTTCTAAAGAAGCTGCAGTAGCGCAGCAGGCTTGGCATGAGATGGAAAAGGTATTGTTGCACCCGCGTTGCTTGAATTGTCATGCAGCCGGTGAAGCACCAACGCAGGCTGATGACAGACATACGCACCAATTTCGTGTTTTGAATGGACATGAGGGCAAGGGAAATTCAGGCAACTTGTGTATTGCATGTCACCAGAGTACAAATCAACTCGGCAGCGGTGTCCCTGGTGCTTCTCATTGGCAGCATGCACCAGCATCCATGACATGGGAGTCCGAGCCTGGCAAGGTATTCAAGAGTAAAGACTTATGTCAGATATTACGCGACCCCAAAAAGAATGGCGGACGGGATTTGCCCGCATTGATAGAGCATTTGCGTACTGAGCCACTGGTCTTATGGGCCTGGACACCAGGTAAGAACGCCAAAGGCGAAGCCAGATCAACTCCCGTCATTAGCCATGAAGAATTCATGCGTTATAGTGTCTTGTGGGCTGAAAAGGGGGGGATCTGCCCTAATGATGCGCTACGTTAGTTTGATATGAATTTCGACCTAATTTTCAATTAATTTGATATTTGACATATCATTGTAGGCAGGGCAAGCTAACAGGATATGATTTAATTTTGTTCAACCTCTGGAGCTCCATCATGCCCGTCTACCGTTCCCGTACCACCACCCATGGCCGCAATATGGCCGGTGCCCGCGCCCTGTGGCGCGCGACTGGCATGAAAGATGGTGATTTCGATAAGCCTATCGTTGCCGTTGTCAATTCCTTTACCCAGTTTGTACCTGGTCATGTGCATCTCAAAGACCTGGGCCAGATGGTGGCACGTGAGATAGAAGCGGCGGGTGGCGTGGCCAAAGAATTCAATACGATAGCCGTGGATGACGGCATCGCCATGGGCCATGGCGGCATGCTGTACTCACTGCCTTCACGCGAACTGATTGCTGACTCGGTTGAATACATGGTCAATGCCCACTGTGCTGACGCCATGGTGTGCATCTCCAACTGCGACAAGATCACGCCCGGCATGCTGATGGCTGCCATGCGTTTGAATATCCCTGTCGTGTTTGTTTCCGGCGGCCCTATGGAAGCCGGCAAGGTACTGGAGACTTTGCATCCCAAGCAGACTGGTGAACAAAGGATCATGAAAATAGACCTGGTCGATGCCATGATCAAGGCTGGTGACAGCAATGTGTCAGATGAAGAGATAGGCCGCATAGAGCGTTCTGCCTGTCCTACCTGTGGTTCCTGTTCTGGTATGTTCACGGCAAACTCCATGAACTGCCTGACTGAAGCGCTGGGCCTGTCTTTGCCTGGCAATGGCACGATTTTGGCGACGCATGCAGACCGCAAGGAATTATTCCTGCGCGCAGGCCGTCTGGTGGTTGAGCTGGCCAAGCGCCACTATGAGCAGGATGATTATTCCATCCTGCCGCGCTCCATCGCCAACAAGGCAACCTTTGAGAATGCCATGGCACTCGACGTATCCATGGGTGGTTCTACCAATACCGTTTTGCATTTGCTGGCTGCGGCGCATGAAGCGGGTGTGGATTTCAAGATGGCCGATATCGACCGCATCTCGCGTAAAGTACCCTGCCTGTGCAAGGTCGCGCCGATGACCGATAAATATCATATCGAAGATGTCCATCGTGCTGGCGGCATTATCTCTATCCTGGGTGAACTGGCACGCGCTGGTTTGCTCGATACCACACGTCCTACTGTGCATAGCCCGACTATGGCAGATGCGATTGCACAAAACGATATCGCGGTGACTGACAATGCTGCGATACGCAAACTGTTCAGCGCTGCACCGGGTGGTGTGCCTACCCAGACGGCCTTCTCACAAGACAAGCGTTTTGATAGCCTCGATATTGACCGTGAAGCTGGCTGCATACGTGACAAGGCTCACGCCTATTCGCAAGATGGTGGCCTGGCGGTCTTGTACGGTAACCTGGCAGAAAAAGGCTGTATCGTCAAAACCGCAGGCGTCGATGAAAGTATCTTGAAATTCACCGGCAAGGCACGCGTGTTTGAAAGCCAGGACTCTGCGGTTGAGGCCATCCTTGGTGATACCGTACATGAAGGCGATGTCGTCATCATCCGTTATGAAGGCCCCAAAGGTGGCCCCGGCATGCAGGAAATGCTGTACCCGACTTCGTATATCAAATCCAAGGGCCTGGGCAAAGCCTGTGCCTTGTTCACTGATGGACGCTTCTCTGGCGGTTCTTCCGGCCTGGTCATTGGCCATGCTTCACCCGAAGCAGCAGAAGGCGGGACTATTGGTCTGGTAGAAGAGGGCGATATTATAGAAATCGACATTCCGGCCCGTACCATCAACCTCAAAGTCAGCGACAACGATCTGGCTCAACGCAGAACCGCCATGGAAGCACGCGGCCCACAAGCCTGGCAGCCAGTAGACCGTGAGCGTTATGTCTCACAAGCCTTGCAGGCCTATGCTGCTTTGGCCACATCAGCTGACCGTGGCGCGGTCAGGGATATTACGCAGTTGCAGCGTAGATAAAAATCTGGTGCAGGCAGTTTGCCTGCTCGCCAAACCAAAAGGGCGTCCTGTAAAAAGCAGGTGCCCTTTTTTATTGGGGAAACCCTCTAACACCTTAGCTACTTGCTTTTCGGAATGGCGACCCTATATAGCTTTGAGCAAGAATAAAACGATCGTTCACTGTAACAAGTAGGAAATGCGCGTCTCGTTTATACTCTAGTCTGTGCTGGCCTGTTTTTACGTGCCAGCCAGGGCATTAAGCCCGGCAATAATCCATAAAAAGAATCCGCGAGAATTGTATGTTAAGCAATGACCAGCCTGTCAAATTAAGTGAACAGGCCCTGGAATATGTTGATTCCTGTAATCTGCCCACGACCTGGGCAACTTTTCGCATGCATGCTTTTGTCGAAACGGCAACGGGCAAAGAGCATATCGCCCTGACTCTCGGCGATGTGGCTGATGGACAGCCCGTGCTTGCACGCATACATTCAGAATGTCTGACCGGTGACGCTTTGTTCAGCAAACGCTGTGACTGTGGCCCGCAATTGGAACTGGCGCTGCAAAAAATCGCCCAGGAAGGACGTGGTGCTTTGCTGTATCTGCGTCAGGAAGGGCGCGGCATAGGTTTGCTCAACAAGGTACGTGCCTATCATCTGCAAGACCTTGGAGCGGACACAGTAGAAGCCAATCAGAAATTAGGTTTTGCTGCCGACCTGCGCGACTATAGCCTGTGTGACCCCATGCTCAAGCATCTGGGCATAGAGTCTGTACGTCTGATGACCAATAACCCGCGCAAGATTTCTGCGATGGAAGGCATGAACGTCAGGGTGGAGGAACACGTCCCCCTGATCGTTAAGCGCAATCCCTATAATGAACGCTATCTGAGTACCAAGGCGACCAAGCTAGGGCATTTGATACAGCCAGATTTGTAGAATCTGGCAGATGGCAGATGGCAGAAGAAAACTATACTTCAACCGCTTCCTGCAGTTTTTCAAATTCTATGGCAGCTTCCGCCAAAACTTCATCAAACAAAGCCTGGTCCAGACCCAGGCTTTCCCATGATTGCCCAGTGATTTCTGGCGGTGCCAGGTCGGGCGTGGTCGTTACCCCCAGTGCGTGGGCTATGCCATCTGCCACATGGATGATAGTCGCCAGAAAACCCAGCCCCGGCTTTTCTGGGTGATGATGACCAGCGATGGCCTTGATCATCACTTCTGAGAAATTCCATTGCGTTGCCAGGGTCTCGCCGACCACGGTGTGATCAATTCCTAATATCTGTTTTTCGGTTTCGTATTGCGAACTTTGTTGTTCCTGGCGTTGTGTCAGCACTCGTTCGTAAGCCTCGCTATAGCAGGTAGCCAATACCAATGCGCCTATATCATGTAACAAGCCCGCAGTGAAAGCGACGTCAACATTGAATTTGAGGCGGCGCGCCAGTATGCGGGCTGCGATGGCAACCGCATTTGAATGCCGCCAAAAATCCTTGTGGTTAAAGCCGCGGCAATTATTTTCAGGAAAGCAGCCTGTCAGTGCCGCGGTCATGATGATTTGCCTTACCGTACTCAAACCCAGTAGTGAAATTGCCTGCTGTACCGTGGTCACCTTGATCATGGTGGCGTAATAGGGCGAGTTTGCGTAGCGCAAGGTCTTGGCTGTCAGTGCCATATCATGGCTGACTTTTTGCGCCAGCTCATACATATCCAATTCTTCATTATCGATATTATTCAACAGTTCCATCACGATGGCTGGCAGGGTCGGCAAGTCCTGGACACTGTCTATAATCTGGGCAAGAGAAATGGGATTCATATATCTGGCTCCTATGAAGAATATTTCTAATAGCTTGCCAGAAATATGAGAAATGGACTTGTATTTTTCTTATCTGTGTCAATTTGCTACAAAAAATTGAGGCGCTTCATGCAGAAAATATACGGCCGGATGAAGTTGGTCGGGCATGGATGTACTGCATAGCTTTGATATCCTTGATACGACTTATTCCCTGAAACCGCAGTCTGCGCAGACGACTGAGCTGAAGATGTCGATACTTTATAGAGTGTGCACAGGATTAAATTAGTATGCAGATGTCGTTGCCAGATTCTTGATGACTGATTTTGAAGAAGTAATATTGAACTACTATCAAGAAAGAGCCTTGGGTGACTATCATCATGGAATGACGCCAAGCATAAGGCGTGAGTTAATCAGCACGCCTGCCTTTGTCAATTGATATGGTGGAGGCATAACTAATGAGGCAAGCATGTCCATGGCTTTGACCGGGGGAGAAAAGAGGCATTTTTCAGGCAATAAAATCATACTGGATTTAGAATCACTACCTTTGTATATCAACAGGTTAAATGCCATGATCATTTTTAATGCAAGCAGCGCTACCAGATTGTTGTGTTTAATAGCGATTTCTGCAGCGCTATGCGCTTGTGGGAAAAAGCAAGTAGAAACCGCGCAAGCATCTTCTACAGCAGAAAGTGTTGTCGCATCTGCTGCGGCCAGCGCAATGGCGAGCAAGTCACCAGTGCAAGAGGTCAAGCCAGACACCGCTGACAGTTTCGTCACCAACCTGCAGGCGACAATGAAATCTTATGACGAGTCTGTTTTGCGTAAATGGGTAGATGAATTTAATACACAACAATTGAAGTCGCATGGTGTGGCAAAAGCCGGGGAGGATTTGCCGCCATTACCCACCGGTGTCGTACAAATTGAATTCGAAGACCTGGGTGAGCATGTCTTGCTGCAATTGCGCGAAGTGCTCACTGCGCATAGTGATGATGTTGATGGGGGTATGGATCAATTTCGTTCTGTCTTTTTCAATAAACGCGACATGAGATTACTGAAAGATATCGCGACAAAAAGTCAGATGCTGCCTGACACCAGCATGCGCATTGCTATAGGTAGCCAGCAAAGCTGTATGGGTGACGCTGCTGGTGAAGGCTATGCAATTTTTGACCTGAAACAAAATGGCAAAACCTATCTCAGTGAAAAATTCCAGGATCAGGTGCAAAGCTTTGAGGTAAAGCCTGTCAAGACAGGCACAATACAATTATTAACACGCAGTGAATCTGATTTCAAAGGCAAAGAAAAAGACGCGCAACAATGCGAGATAGGTAGCTGGGTAGATGTGCAGGAAACAACCTACACCATTAGCTGTGATGCCAGACTTGGTAAGTGCACATCGCAGAAAAAACAAAAGACTTATCCCGCTTGCAGTGCGGTGGGGGCCTGTGATTGACGTGTCTGTCCAAGAATTGAGGCGCAAGCACATGTAGGTCCAGTACGAGACACGCATTTGCCCTTAGAACCTGATTATGATCTTAAGCGCGTGCGTGATCGCGGCTCATGCGCTGCTCAAAATGCTCACGCCCTAGAGTGCATTCCGCTTTTTGCATGGCGTTTTATATTACGCTAACCCCGCTGGAGCTCGCTCGCCGCAGATACTAAGCGCGTTCTTGGATGAGTAATATGCGCTTGAAATTTATTTAAATATAAATGAGAATGATTTGCATTTATATTCATGAATAAGTAGAATAAGCCTAAATTTTTACTTCTAATGCTATCAGGGGTACTTTCTCTGCATAGGCAGTTAATTTCCAGGCTTATTTATGATTTCGCGTTCGTCTCGTTCGTCCACTTCCTTTGTTTTGTCTTGCAAGATTCCAGCACCGCTTCAAAAAAAAGTACCTCCTGCAAGCTTGCCGCACCCCTTAAGCCCAATTGCATTGGCGCTTTCCATGCTGCTGGCAGCACCAGCTTTTGCCGATGAGCCAGTAGCAGCCACGGCAAGCCAGACTGAATTGCCAGAGGTTCTGGTTACTGGCGTTTCAGGTAATGAGCCAAGTACAGAAAAGACCGGCGCATATACAAAGAGAAAAAGCAATTCAGCAAGCAAACTCGACTTATCCTTGCGAGAAACGCCACAATCGATCTCGGTAGTAACCCGCGCCAGGATGGATGATTTCAAACAGCTAAATGCGAACGATGTACTGGCCAATACCACTGGTGTGACGGTAGAAAAAGTAGAGACCGACCGCACTTATTACATGGCACGTGGTTTTGATATTACCAATTTCCAGTACGATGGCATGGGCTTGCCATTCACCTCGGGCATCCTGATTGGGGATGTCGATACTGCGATCTACGACAGGGTGGATATCGTGCGTGGCGCGAATGGTCTTATGTCGGCAACTGGCAATCCATCTGCGACGGTTAACTTTATCCGCAAGCGCCCGGCTTACCAATTCCGGGCTTCTGCCGGCCTGACGCTGGGCTCATGGAGTACCCGCCGGCTCGATGCGGATGTAACTGCGGCCCTGAATGCAGCTGGCACAGTTGCAGGCCGTGTCGTGGTGGCAAAGCAGGCTGGTGATTCTTATCTCGACCGTTACTCGCCTGAAAAAACTGTCGTTTATGGTGTGATTGAAGTTAATCTGGGTGATGCTACCGTATTGAGTGTGGGTCATTCACATCAAAAGAGTGATGCCAAGGGTGGCATGTGGGGCGCCTTGCCGCTGTATTACACAGATGGTAGCCCGACCAATTACAGGACTTCTACCAGTACTGCTGCGGACTGGTCGCGCTGGTTGACCCAGGATGACCGCAGCTTTGTCGAATTGAGTCATCAGCTCAACAACGACTGGCAAATTAAGACGACATTGAGCCGTAATAAATCGACAGCTGATTCCAAACTGTTTTATGTCTACGGCACACCTGAGCGCGAGACCGGCATGGGCTTGTATAGCTATCCTTCTTTGTATAATGGTGTGAATACTCAAACCCTGTTTGACTTATCTGCCAGTGGTAAATTTACTTTGGCCGGGCGTCAGCATGACCTGAGTTTTGGTATCAACTGGTCGAAGTCAAAGATGGATGACATTTCTCATTATGGCGTCGGCATAGGTAGCGCTGTGCCTGATATTAGCAACTGGACCGGCAATTATCCGCAGCCTGCATTTAATGCCAGCACCGAAGGGAGTGCTTATGAAGATAAGCGCAAGACAGCATTTATTGCATCCCGTTTCAACCTGGCTGAGCAATTCAAGTTTATTGCTGGAGCCAATCACACCAAGGCTGAAAGTACTGGTTATGCCTATGGAGTCAGCAGCCAGAAGAATGCCAGCAATACTTCACCCTATCTGGGGCTGGTTTATGATCTGACAGCTTATGCTTCTGTGTATGTCAGCCACACTGAAATTTTTAATCCGCAAAGCGAAGTGGATGCGAGCGGTAAAACCCTGGACCCAGTCAAAGGCAAAGGCGATGAACTAGGTACCAAGCTTGAACTGTTTGACCGCAAGCTTAATTTGTCTGCTGCTGTTTTCAAGATACAGCAAAACAACGCTGCGGAACAGGCAGGTTATATAGGTACCAAGAGTTTTTACCGCGGCATAGATGCGCAATCGCAAGGCTTTGAGCTTGATGCCAGTGGTGAATTGGCCAAAGGCTGGAACCTCAGTGCAGGCTATACACAATTGAGCCTTAAGGGCAGTAATGACCAGGATGTCAAAACCTATGTGCCGAGAAAATTACTCCGTTTGTCCACTACTTATCAACTGCCTTTCATGCCACAGGCAAAAGTCGGTGGTAGTCTGAACTGGCAATCAAATACTTTTCGTGATGAAGGCTCAGGCAACGTCATACGACAGGGCAGTTATGCAACGATTAATTTGATGGCGCGCTATGACGTCAATCAGAACCTCAGCATATCAGCCAACCTGAACAACGTCAGTGATCAAAAATACCTGAGCAGTCTGTACTGGAGCCAGGGCTATTATGCGGCACCAAGAAACGGCAGCATATCAGTCAACTGGAAATATTGACAGGCAAGTATGTTGATGCGTCCTGTCTTTGTCTTGCTGCACCGCTGGTTTGGGCTGGCGGTAGCGGTATTCCTGTTCATCTCCGGTCTGACGGGGGCTTTCATCTCCTGGGATCATGAGCTGGATGCTTTGCTTAATCCGCATTTGTTTGAGGCACACAGCCAGTCGCAAGGCCAGGCGGGCAAACCCATGTCAGGACTGGAACTGGCCAACAGGGTAGAGGCAGGTGATCCCCGTATCTGGGTGACCTATGTATTGAATGAGGCAGAGCCAGGGCATACCAGCCAGATGTCGGTTGAGGGCAGGATCGATCCGGCAACTGGCAAGGCTTATCCACTGGGCTTTAACCAGATTGCGGTCGACCCTGTCACTGCTGATGTACAGGGTAAGCGGCAATGGGGCGAAATATCCCTGAGCCGTGAAAACCTGCTCCCCTTTTTATACAAGCTGCATTACACCATGCACATACCCGAAGTATCAGGTATAGAGTTGGGTGTTCTGTTCATGGGCATCATAGGCATAGTATGGGCACTGGATTGTTTTATCGCGCTGTGGCTGTCTTTTCCCAACTGGCGTAGCTGGCGCAAGTCACTTGCTTTTCGCTGGCGTCAGGGTGGGCATAAACTCAATTTCGACTTACACCGCTCCAGTGGTGTCTGGTTATGGCTCTTCATGCTGTTGCTGGCAATTACCTCGGTATCAATGAACCTGAATACTCAAGTGGTGCGCCCTGTGGTTTCATTATTTTCACCGCTGAGTGCTGACGTCTTTGCCAGTCGTGTGCCACAAGCGCCGGACAAACCTCTCATGCCCATCATCAGCCGCGAGCGGGTTATTGATCTGGCGAAGCAGGAAGCGCAAAAACGTGGCTGGACTTTACCCGCAGGCGGCATATTTTATTCACCCGCATTTGGTGTGTATGGCGTGGGATTTTTTGAGCCTGGCAATGATCATGGCGATGTCGGCCTGGGTAATGCCTGGCTGTATTTTGATGGCAAGGATGGCCGTGCCCTGGGAGGGAAAATTCCTGGAACAGGCTCTGCTGGCGATATTTTCCTGCAGGCGCAATTCCCCTTGCATTCAGGCCGTATACTCGGCTTGACCGGGCGTATCATGATTTCATTGCTGGGTCTGGTGGTTGCCATGCTGAGCGTCACCGGTGTGATTATCTGGATGAGAAAGCGGCGTGCCAGGGTAGTAGTCAGCGCCGCTATGCAAACTGTCTGATGTTGGCCTATTTGACCTTAGCCTATCTTGGGCACTAGTCGTTTTTCACTGATACTGGCCTTGGCTCTTTCCAGCATGTCGATGGCGGCAGGGCCACGTAGCAAGGTGACTGCTACTGCCAGAGCATCGATATAAGTCAGGTGGGCGAGGCGAGAAGTCATCGGGGTGTAGATGTCGGGGTCTTCTTCCACATCGACACCGATATGCACATCGGCCAGTTCTGCCAGTGGGCCGCCACTGGCACACAACACCAATATCTTGGCACCAGCCTGCTTGGCCAGTTGCACGCTGTCGATCAGGTCACGCGTGCGGCCAGTTCGTGAAAATGCCACGACCACACAATCGCTATTCAATAAAGTGGCAGACTGTGCCTGCAAGTGGGCATCGCAAAATACGGTAGTCGGTATGCCAAAGCGGAAGAATTTCAACTGCGCATCGATAGCCAGCGCGCCAGAATAACCCAGGCCATAACATTCTATGCGGCGGGCACGCGCCAGCAAGTTGACTGCTGCTTCAAAAGTCGCGGTATTGGCATTATTGCGCGCTTCCATCAGGGCGGCGATGGTGCGGTCAAAGACCTTGGGCAAGACATCGCGTACATGGTCTGCCTGGTTGACATCCAGATGCAAGAATGGGATGCCAGTGGCCAGGCTCTTGGCAAATGCCAGCTTGAAGGTCTTGAAACCATCAAAGCCCAGGCTCTGTGCAAAGCGGGCAACCGTAGGTTCGCTGACATCACAAGCCTGGGCCAAAACCCTAATCGACATCTCCAGCGCATCATGAGGCTTTTGCAGCAAAAATTCTGCTACCTGGCGCTCGGCACGGCTCAAGGCTGTGCTGGCAGTGCGTATGCGTGCCAGCAAGCCCTTTTCAGGAGGAATGTTGGGTTTGCTGTCAGAAAACGGATTGGCCATATACATAGATTTTACGGACACCAGAAAACATCTATGGTACAGCCTGCTTCGCGCAACAAGGAGGCAACCGGCAGATTATTTTCTATCGCCTGTTCCAGCACCTGACGTTTTTCTGCACCAGTTATCACCAGCCAGATGCGTTTAGTATTGAGCAGGCGCGGCAAGGACAGCGACATGCGGCTCTGGCGGGTTTGCGGATGTACGGCGGCCAGACAGGCCAGGTCATCATGCTGGGTAGGTGCACCTGGGAAGAGGGAGGCGATATGGCCATCCGCACCCATGCCCAGCAAGACTGCGCTAAAGGCTTGCGGCAATTGCTCATTCAGGCGCACATTGATGGCCTCAGTCGCCACTTCCGGTGTGCTGGAGGCATTTTTCAGAGACACCAGTTGCCAGCGCTTGTCTGCGGCAGAACCAGACAGGCAACGGCGGAACAAGCCTTCATTGCTCTGGGTATCCTGGTCTGGCACCCAGCGTTCATCAGTTGCGACCAGTTTGATGGGATTATGCCCGTCTATATTCGACAGCAACTGATCCAGGCGTTGATACACAGGTGCAGGGGTGGAGCCACCAGCCAGGGCAAAGCTGCTGCCATCTGGTGTAGTCTGTATGACGTCCAGCCATTGCTGGCTCAGGGCTTCGGTCAGTGCCGAAAAATTGTCAAAGGTATTATATTTCATGGTCATTTTATCGCTTAGCTTTCAACGAACTCTTCACCCCAGGCTGCCCCATGCTGTGCCAGCAAGTAACTGGCGGCAGACGGGCCCCAACTGCCAGCGATGTATGACTTGAGACCCTCGCTATCGTTTTGCCAGGCGCTCATGATAGGGTCTATCCAGGCCCAGGCTGCACTCAGTTCATCATCACGCACGAACAAGGTCAGGTCGCCATGCATGGCATCAAGCAAGAGGCGCTCATAGGATTCAACGCGGCGTGAATTCGACACTTCAGCAAAATCCAGGTTCAGGGCAACATCAGACAGACGTATGCCTTCGCCCGGTTCCTTGGCCTTCATATACAGTTGCACGCTTTCTTCTGGCTGCAAGGAAATCACCAGACGGTTAGAGCGCAAAGGCCCTTGCGATTTGCCAAAAATGGAGTAGGGAATAGGTTTGAAATTGATCGTGATTTCAGCGCTGCGGCTGGCCATGCGCTTACCTGTGCGCAGGTAGAACGGTACGCCAGCCCAGCGCCAGTTATCGATCTCGGCACGGATGGCAACAAAGGTTTCTGTGCGTGAAGATGGCGGTACGCCAGGCTCATTCTGGTAAGCGATAACGGGTTTGCCATCGACAGCACCGGCACGGTATTGGCCGCGCACGGTTTTTTTGCTGACTTCATCAGGCGTGAACTTGTGCAGGGCGCGCAAGACTTTGACTTTTTCATCGCGGATGGCATCCGGGTTGGCATTCACCGGTGGCTCCATGGCGACGATGGACACCAGTTGTAGCAAATGGTTTTGCACCATGTCACGCAGGGCACCGGTATGGTCGTAGAAATCACCACGTGATTCCACACCTACTTGTTCAGAAATGGAAATTTGCACATCCTGTATCCATTTGCGGTTCCACAAAGGTTCCAGGAAAGAATTGGCAAAACGCAGTGCCAGTAGGTTTTGCACCATCTCTTTACCAAGGTAATGATCAATACGGTAAATCTGATTTTCATTCAGGTAAGAACGCAGGGATTGATTGATTTCTTTGGCGGACTGGGCATCACGGCCCAGCGGTTTTTCTACCACGACACGGGCATTGCCCTCAACCAGGCCATGCTTGGACAATTGCTCGACCACAGGGATAAAGATGTCCGGGCCAGTCGCCAGATAAAACAGGGTGGCATTGGTTTCACTGGTTTGCAGGCTGTCTTTAAGTGCGGAAAAATCTTCAGGAATGCGCGCATCGATTTTCGAATAATGCGTGGTCGCCAGAAAGGCAGCTCGTTTTTCTTCCGTCGCACCATCTACGTTGGCAGCATAGGATTCAATGGCAGTCGCAACACGCACCCGAAATTCTTCATCAGTCAGTTTTTCGCGGGCGGCACCAATGAACTTGAAGTTCTGGTCCAGCCTGCCATTCACAAATGCGCTATACAAAGCAGGGATGATCTTGCGCTTGGCAAGGTCGCCGGTGCCGCCAAATAAAACAAATGTGGTCATGCTGACTCCGTGTTGTGTTGGTTGTTATGTTGAGTGCAACACAGACGGCAGGTACATGTTCCCATATGTTCTATGTGTTGCAGGGTGCTAATTGGGCTTGCTGAGCTTGCTATTTTTTTTGCTGCTTTCTCGTGCGTTGCAAAAGATGTACTACATTGATGATAGCGATTTATCTTGATTATGCCAGAAAATATTCAAAAATGTAGTTTCATTACGATAAATTTGATGTTTTTGCCAAAAAAAACAGCTAAATACTAAAATACTGAAAGTTTGTTACAGAAATGTGGGGATTTATGCTATCTTTGCTGCATTGATTCAGTATAGCTA
This sequence comes from Undibacterium sp. JH2W, assembly GCF_049340425.1. NCBI lineage: Bacteria > Pseudomonadati > Pseudomonadota > Betaproteobacteria > Burkholderiales > Oxalobacteraceae > Undibacterium > Undibacterium sp. JH2W. The sequence goes on from NZ_JBMPOT010000002.1 coordinate 142,738, forward strand.
CAGCTTTCTTATTTTTCGCCCGAACGGGCCACAGGTGTTATATGACAACATCCCCATCCATTGCGCTGCATCCTGTTATCGACAAGGTTACCCAGCGCATTATCGAGCGCAGCAAAACCTTGCGCAGTACTTATCTTTCCCAGTTGGAGCAAATGCGTGGCCGTGGCCCGCGCCGTGCCAGCCTGTCTTGCGCTAATCAGGCACATGCCAATGCGGCCATGGACAGCGGTACCAAGATCTGGCTCAATCAGGCGCAAAAACCAAATATAGGCATAGTCACTGCCTACAACGATATGTTGTCGGCGCACCAGCCTTATGAGCACTATCCGACGCAGATACGTCAGACAGCCTTGCGCTATGGCGGCACTGCCCAGGTAGCTGGTGCCGTGCCTGCCATGTGTGATGGCGTGACACAGGGCCGCCCGGGTATGGAGCTTTCGCTGTTCTCACGTGATGTCATCGCTCAGGCGACTGCAGTGGCTCTGAGCCATGACGCCTTTGATGCGACCCTCTGCCTCGGCATCTGCGACAAGATCGTGCCTGGCCTGCTGATAGGTGCGCTGGCCTTTGGTCATCTGCCTACTATCTTCATACCAGCAGGCCCCATGGGTTCTGGCTTGTCGAATAAAGATAAAGCCGCGGTGCGTGAACGCTATGCACAGGGTAAAGCCACCAAGGAAGAATTACTCGCTGCAGAAAGTGCCGCCTACCATAGCGCAGGTACCTGTACTTTCTATGGCACAGCCAACAGCAACCAGATGTTGCTGGAAGCCATGGGCCTGCATTTACCAGGCGCTGCCTTTGTCCATCCAAGCGACCCATTGCGCAGCGTGCTGACAGACGCTGCGGTAGAGCGCGTCCTGCAATTGACCGAACAAAGCGGCAACTACAAACCCATAGGCCAACTGGTCAATGAAAAAACCATCGTCAACGCCGTCATCGCCTTGCTGGCGACGGGTGGCTCCACCAACCACACTATCCATTGGATTGCCGTCGCCCGCGCGGCTGGCATCATCATCGACTGGCAGGATTTTGATGAGCTGTCATCTGTCATTCCTCTGCTGACGCGTGTTTATCCTAACGGCACCGCTGACGTGAATGCCTTTGAAGATGCCGGTGGCCCATTGTTTGTGATACGTGAACTCTTGTCTGCGGGCCTCATGCATGCAGATGTCATGACAGTCTATGGTGATGATGGTTTGAACTCACACACCAGCCGCCCAGTATTGACTGAAGACGGCAAGGTCAAATGGGCAGCTTTGCCAGCAGAATCGACCGACACTACAGTCGTTCGCAACGTGACTGATCCTTTCGCACCTACTGGCGGCCTGCGTTTATTGCATGGCAACCTGGGCCGTGCCATCGTCAAGGCCTCTGCCGTGCCTGAAGATGCCTGGGTCATCAAGGCACCTGCAAAAGTATTTGAATCGCAGGATGCCCTCGTCAAAGCCTATAAAGCTGGCGAATTGAATATGGATTTCGTCGCTGTCGTCATCTTCCAGGGACCGCAAGCGAATGGCATGCCGGAGCTGCATCAGTTCACGCCTGTGCTGGGTAGCCTGATGTCGGCTGGGTATAAGGTTGCACTGGTGACGGATGGCCGTATGTCGGGTGCATCTGGCAAAGTACCGGCGGCCCTGCATGTCAGCCCGGAAGTGGCACAGGGCGGCCCACTCGGTAAAGTGCGTGATGGTGATGTGCTTGAGCTCAATGTTCATACTGGCGAATTGCGTGCCCTGGTGGATGCCGATACATGGTCACAACGCGCCGTGCGTGAACTCAGCAAGGAGGTCACTTTTGGCTATGGCCGTGACTTGTTTGCCGCACAGCGTCGTGTCGTGACTGCACCAGAACACGGCGCATCGACTCTTTTCATCGATTAATCTTATAAAAGCGAAATCTATCATGAGCCTGAATATCAGTATGAGCAAACGAAACATCATCGCCCAACTGGAACAAATCCGCGTACTGCCTATCCTCGTTACTGATGATGTAGATCAGGCGATACGTTGCGTGACTACGCTGGCAGAAAATGGCTTGCCAGCCGTGGAAATCACCTTGCGTACGCCAAATGCGATGAAAGTCTTGCGCGAGGTCGTCAAAGCTTGTCCGACAGTGACTGTGGGTGCGGGCACGATTTTGACACAGGCGCAGTTGGATGCAGTCAAAGAAGCAGGTGCCGCTTTTGGTATCAGCCCTGGCATCACTCCTGTACTTGCCAAGGCCGCCGCTGATTCTGGCTTGCCTTATTTTCCTGGCGTTGGTGGTGCCAGTGACCTGATGCTGGCACTGGAGCATGGCTTCAATGTCGTCAAACTTTTTCCTTCCGATATCGTCGGCAGTACCAAGATGGCCAAGGCACTGGGTGGCCCTTTCCCTGAAGTGAAGTTCTGTCTGACCGGTGGCGTCACAGTGGAGGCGACACCAACTCTATTGCAGCAATCAAATATCCTGTGTGTGGGTGGTTCGTGGATGTGCCCTGCAGCGCTGATTAATTCGGGTGACTGGGCTGCAATTGGTGCACTGGCGGCTGCCGCGGCCGCAGCAGGCAAGAAGTAAATACAGGTTGTAATACTATTTTTTAGCACTTTCACTAATCACTTTTCGTCTATAAGCAAGATTATGGTCACTTCCGTATCGCGTACTCCTATCTGGGGTTTGTTGCAGCAACGTGCCACCAACATGCCCAACCTGAAAGATCTGTTTCGTGCTGATCCACAGCGCTTCGCACATTTTTCAGCGTCTGCCTGCGGCATCATGCTTGATTATTCCAAGCAGCGCATAGACACGACAGCAAAGCTGAATTTGCTGGCGCTGGCCAGGCAGCAGGATGTAGAGTCACGCCGTGACGCCATGTTGCGCGGTGAGGCGATCAACCAGACGGAAAACCGTGCAGTACTGCATACTGTATTGCGCTTGCCCAAGGGCGAATCCTTTTATCTGAATGGTGAGAATATCGCTGCTGATGTGCACCAGGTGCTGGCACAAATGCGAACATTCAGCGATGCGGTCAGGGAAGGGCGCTGGCAGGGATATACCGGCAAGGCGATACGCACTATTGTCAATATCGGCATAGGTGGCTCAGACCTTGGCCCGCAAATGGCTTGCATTGCCTTGGCACCTTGGTCGCAAAAAAACCTGTCCCTGCATTTCGTCTCCAACGTTGATGGCCGTCATGTGGCTGATGCGCTGGCTAATGCTGATCCTGAAACCACCTTGTTCGTGGTGGCATCCAAGACTTTCTCGACCATGGAGACCTTGACCAATGCACGCACTGCGCGTGAATGGATGTTGTCGCACGGCTGCCCAGTCGACCAGATACGCCAGCATTTCGTGGCACTGAGCACAAACGTCAAAGCTGCTGCTGATTTTGGCATCGCCCCTGAAAATGTCTTTCCATTCTGGAATTGGGCTGGTGGCCGGTACTCGATGTGGAGTGCCATTGGTTTGTCGATTGCGCTGTATGTAGGCGCTGACCGTTTTGAAGAAATGTTGGCAGGCGCGCATGAAATGGACCTGCATTTTGCCCAGGCCCCACTGGAACAAAACCTGCCAGTATTGATGGCCTTGATAGGTGTGTGGAATATCAATTTCCTTGGCTTGCAAGCGCTGTCGATTGCACCTTACCACCAGCGTATGACGCGCTTGCCTGCTTACTTGCAGCAACTGGAAATGGAAAGCAATGGCAAGTCCGTCACGCGTGAAGGCCAGCGGGTTGATTACACCACTTCGCCTATCTTGTTTGGTGAAGCGGGCACCAATGGCCAGCATGCCTACTTCCAGTTATTGCATCAGGGTGCGACGATTATCCCTACCGACTTTATCGTGGTGGCTGATGATGATGCTGGTTTGCCCGGGCACAACCAGGCTTTGCTGGCAAATTGTTTTGCCCAATCCAAGGCCATGGCCTGGGGCAAGAGCATGGCAGAAGTACGGGCTGAACTTGGTGACTTGCCTGACAAGGTATTGGCGCCGCGCGTGTTTGAAGGTAATCGCCCGACTTCAACTGTTTTGCTGGATTCTCTGACGCCACGCTCCTTGGGCGCATTGATTGCGCTGTATGAACACAAGGTGTTTGTGCAGTCCGTGATCTGGGACATCAACGCCTTTGATCAATGGGGTGTGGAGCTCGGTAAGTCGCTGGCCCAGCAATTGATCAGTCTTGATCCTAGTGCCGTCAAGGAGGATTACGACAGCTCAACCAAGGGTTTGTTGATGGCAGTTGGCCGTAGTCATAAACTGAAAAAGGCTGCCTAGCATCAATATTCAGGCAGGCTGATGTTGTAATACTGTTGCAACCAAGCCTCAGTGTATTTGATATATTAAATTTATATGACGATGTAAGCATGCTGTCAAGGCAGTTGCTTACTCTGTAGAGCCGCGCCCTGGCTGCCGCAAATATATTGCCACTTCAGACGCACAAGAATTTTCATCGATCTGTTTTTATCCTTACCGTAGAATTTGTCAGCATGAATGCCCACCTACACCCGCAATTAAAAATGAACGATATCAGCGACGACAAAGACCAGAGCCTGCGTGAAGATATACGCAGGCTGGGCCGCATATTAGGCGATACGGTAAGAAACCAGCATGGCGATGAAGTATTCGATCTCATCGAACAGGTGCGCCAGAATTCCATACGCTTTCGCCGTGATGCCGATGAGGCTGCGCGCGCCGAACTGGAAACCACGCTTGATACTCTGACCAATGACCAGACTACCCAAGTTATACGCGCCTTCAGTTATTTTTCACATTTGGTGAATTTGGCAGAAGACCAGCATCATATACGCCGCACGCGCGCTCATCTGATTGCCGGTTCTGCACCGCGCCAGGGCAGCCTGGCACACACTATAGAAGCGCTGTATAACACCGGTCACAGCAGTCAGCAGTTGCTGGATTTTTTTGAAACTGCGCAAGTGTTCCCGGTATTGACCGCACACCCTACAGAAGTGCAGCGCAAGAGTATTTTGAATTGCCAGATGGTGATTACCCGCCTGCTCGATGAGCGCGACCGCATGCAATTGACGCCGGAAGAATCGGCCGCCAATGAAGAGGCTTTGGGTCGTGCCGTGCTGACACTGTGGCAGACCCGCATGCTGCGCACTTCCAAATTATCAGTGCTCGATGAAGTGGAAAATGGTCTGAGTTTTTACGACTACACCTTCCTGCGCGAGTTGCCGCATTTGTATGCCGGCCTGGAAGATTTGTTGGCAAGCAAGGATGCAGCGCTGGCCCAGCATGAACTGCCGAGCTTCATGAAAATGGGCAGCTGGATAGGAGGTGACCGTGATGGCAATCCTTTCGTCACGGCCACCGTGCTGGAAAAAACCCTGGCCATGCAGGCCACGCGCGCCTTTAAATTCTATCTTGATGAATTGCATACCCTGGGTTCGCAATTATCGATGGCGAATTTGTTGGTGAAAGTCTCTGACGACTTGCTGGCCCTGGCGCAACGTTCACCCGATCATTCGCCGCATCGCTCTGACGAACCTTATCGCCTGGCCATTAGCGGTGTGTATGCGCGCTTGTCTGCCACCTACAAACAATTGCTGGACCTGGAGCCAGTCATACATCCTAGTGGCATTGCTGAGCCTTATGCGACTGCAGAAGAACTGGCTGCTGATCTGGATGTAGTGCATCACTCACTGTATGACCATGGTTCTGCCGCAATCACCCGTGGACGTTTGCGTCATTTGCGCCGTGCAGTCAAGGTATTTGGTTTTTATCTGGCACCTGTGGATTTGCGCCAGAATTCAGACGTGCATGAACGTGTCGTGCATGAATTGCTACAAGCGGCCAATCCTGAATTGAAGTACCTGGACTTGAATGAAGATCAGCGCATAGAAGTCCTGATCAAAGAGATCAGTTCAGCCCGTCCACTGGCTTCGCCTTACCTGAGCTATTCAGAAGAAACCCGGTCTGAGCTGGCAATCTACCGTGCTGCCTGCACGGCGCAAAAGCGCTATGGCAAGGGCGCGGTGCCTAATTGCATCATCTCCAAGACTGATGGCGTGTCCGACATGCTGGAGCTGGCCTTGCTCTTGAAAGAATCCGGCCTGCTGCATCCGGCTGAAGGCCGTGTTGATGTGAATATCATCCCATTGTTTGAAACCATAGGCGATTTGCAAAACAGCGCGCCTGTCATGGACAGATTGTTTGGTATATCAGCTTATGCTCGTTTGCTGACCAGCCGCAGCAATGCGCAGGAAGTCATGCTCGGTTACTCTGACAGTAATAAGGATGGTGGCTTTTTGACTTCAGGCTGGGAGCTGTATAAGGCCGAGCTTGATCTGATAGACGTATTTGCCAAACACCAGGTGCGCCTGCGTTTGTTTCATGGTCGGGGTGGTTCCGTAGGTCGCGGCGGTGGTCCGAGCTATCAGGCTATTCTGGCGCAACCTGCCGGTGCTGTGCAGGGACAAATTCGTCTGACCGAGCAGGGTGAAGTAATTACTGCAAAATACGGTAATCCTGAAGTAGGGCGGCGCAATCTTGAAGTGCTGGCAGCGGCCACTATGGAAGCCAGTTTGCTCGCGCATACTGAACCAGCGCCGCGCCCTGAATTTTTGTCGGTGATGGAAGAATTGTCAGATCACGCATTCAAGGCTTACCGCAATCTGGTCTATGAGACCGAGGGCTTTGAGCAGTATTTCTGGGAGTCGACAGTCATATCCGAGATCGCTGGTTTGAACATAGGCAGTCGCCCGGCATCGCGAAAAAAATCGACAGCGATAGAAGACTTGCGCGCCATACCCTGGGTATTCAGCTGGTCGCAATGTCGTTTGATGTTGCCGGGCTGGTTTGGTTTTGGCTCGGCCGTGCAAGTCTACCTGAAGGCGCATCCTGATAAGGGCTTGCAGACCTTGCAAGCGATGTTCCAGGAATGGTCTTTCTTCAGCACTGTGTTATCGAATATGGAAATGGTGCTGGCCAAGAGCGATATAGGCATCGCCAGCCGTTATGCACAACTGGTCAAGGATGAGTCTTTGCGCAATCGCATCTTCCCGCGCATACAGGCTGAACATGAGGCGACTATAGACATACTAAAGGCAATATCTGGACAGGATGAGCTGCTGGCGGCGAATCCACTGCTGGCGCGCTCGATACGCAACCGCTTCCCTTATCTGTCACCTCTGAATCACGTACAGGTGGAATTGCTGGAACGTTACCGTAATGGCGATGAAGACGAGCGTGTGCGTCGTGGTATACATTTGTCCATTAATGGTATTGCTGCAGGTTTGCGCAATAGCGGTTAAGCCTCACCTGCGGGTTGGTTATGTAATTTTGCTTTTAAAAAAAACCTCGCTTGCTACAGCAAGAGAGGTTTTTTTATTCAGTCAGGAGCTTTTACTTGACCTGGGTAGGTCAATCAACTCAATACTGCTTCAATATTAGAACGATGCTTGTACGCCAATGTTGAAGTTGGTAACATTTGCGTCACCGCCAATCAGGTCAACGCGGCGGCTAGTGATTTCAGCACGGCCAGCGAAGTTAGGCGTGAATGCATAAGTTGCACCTACACCAGCAACAACTTTAGTTGCATTTTTGGATACGGAGGCGCTAAAGCCACTGTAGGAAACAGTTGCTTCACCTTTGGAGTAAGCCAGACCCAACTTTGTGAATACACCCCAGTTGTTGTTCAGCTGTGCGCGATATACACCAGCCAAGTCAAAGCTTGTTGCTTTGATTTCTGCAGCTACGCCGGAAACATTGGCTCTGATTTTGCCCAGGTCGTTGTAACTTGCTTCTACACCCCAGTTAGCATTCAGGTTGTAACCACCCAAAATTGAGAAGGATGTGTCGTTAGTTTTGCAGTTAGTTGTGCCAGCGCAATCAACATTGTAACGAGCTTGACCAACTGTCGCGCCGGCGTAAGCTTGTGCGTTTGCAGTCGTGCCAATAAACAGACCAGAGATAGCCAATGTGGCAGCGATAATTTTTTTTGTGAACATTTTTGTACCTGTAATTTTAAATAGCGCAATGGCGATTTCTATATCTGTCAAATAAACAAATGTGAAATTCTTATATTGCAGTGCAACACTTTAATGCAAAACAGGAAGAATGTCAAAAAAACCTTATTTAATTTCCGTTACATATATTGTTTTAGATATGATTGCATTAATGTTATGTGAGCATATTTAAAAAAGCAAACCTCCACCTTTCCTGAAGAGGGCCATATCGACATAGTTGGACATGCGGTGCGTCGAGTCCGATGGGGTAAGGGTGACACCACCCAGGTCAATAATGTTTTTTTGCGCGCTCAGTGCTTGCAGGGCATCTCGCCCAGGCTTACTTGCCTGTATTGCCTTGACCAAAGTCTTGGCAACCATGAAGCCTTCAAAAGTCAGTGCTGAGAGGTCTTCGTCCCTGAACTTTTTCATCATATTGCTATGATCTATTTGTATCAGTGATTTCTTGCTCAGGGGATTGGGTACAACCTGGGAAAATACTGTCCATTCCAGAGCCTTGGGGCCTGCTACTTCGGCCAGGGTATCCAGGTTGATGAGCGACATGCCAGCAACAAAGGTGCGGGGCGCCTGCTTCCTGAATTCCTTTAGAAATACACCCGTGCCCAGGGTATCTGCAATGGCAATCACGATACCGGGATTGGATTTCGCCAGTATGGCAGATTCTCTCTCAAGATCAGCGGCAGAGGCACCTATGCGTACCAGGCCACTCATCAGCATATTGCGCTTGCGTAATTCAGCAACCACATAATTATACATATCCTGATTCAAGCCATTTTCCTGGTAGGCTATGCCTACACTCTTGATGCCCAGCTTGTCAAAATAAGAGAAAATATATTGCATTTCCTGTTCCGGGCTAGGGCGCCAGAACAGTACACGGGAGCCATAGGTCTTGACTGAAGCCACCAGGGGAGCGAACAAAGTCAGGCCGCTTTGCGAGAATTTTGCATTTGCCAGCACGGCATCTGTAGTTGCTGCACCTATGCCGCCCAGCAGGTATTCTGCCTTGTCTTTTTCCAGTAAGTCACTGACAGCCTGTGCTGAGATAGCTGGATTACCCTGATCGTCGCGCACCAGGTATTTAATGCGTTTGCCACCCACGCCACCATTCACATTGATGCTGTCAAAGTAAGTTGTGATACCTGCTACATAGTCGCGGCCAATGCTACCATTCGGTCCGGACAAGTCTATAGCCTGGCCAATAATGATGGTGTTGCCTTGTGCCTGCGCATTTAATGAAAAAATGCTGAAAAGCAGGGCTAAGCAAAAAGACCAGAATCTGACGAGGGGGTGCATACTGATTACCTGTTAAATATTGCAATGTCATAATTGTTACATTCAAATATGACTAAGGAATGACGAGGCTTGCAGCAGGCTAAGATTCATAAGTTATATGTATATAATCGTTTTATGCGGGAAAGAAATATTGTGACGATGGCTGGACAAATATTAGGGGTTATAGGATGGTCTGGTAGTGGTAAAACCAGTTTGCTTGAGTATCTTGTTGGTGAGTTAATAACTGCTGGCCGTAAGATCAATGTCGTCAAACATAGTCATCATGACGTCATTATTGAACCTCCACAAAAAGACAGCTCACGCCTGCGCCTTGCTGGTGCACAAGAGGTCTTGCTGGCATCGCCTTATCGTTATGTCATTGCGCATGAGTTGCGTCAGCAAGCCGAACCATCGCTGGATGAGTTGCTACTGCGTCTGGCACCTGCTGATCTGACCTTGGTAGAGGGTTATAAATGGGAAGCATTTCCCAAAATTGAAGTTTTTCGACCCTCGCTGGGTAAGCCGGCGATATATTTGGAAGATCAGCATGTTTTGCTGGTGGCCTCCGATGCGCCAGCTCCAGAGGATTTACGTCCTGGCTTATTGTGGCTGGATTTAAATCAGCCGAAACGGGTGCTAGAGTGGATAAATATTGCGATGCAAAACGAAATTTTAAAAAAAATCTGAAAATCCTCTAAAGACTTCTCTAAAGCGACCGTTATCTACAGTAGACGGATAAGGAGAAATGTCATGGATGTAACCGGTATTGCAAACGTAGCAACAACATTGGCTGATGTCGGTACTAGCCAGGCAGTGAGTATTGCGGTATTGAAGAAAGCCATTGATGTCTCGGCTGAAAGTGCCACTGCACTGATAGAAGCTATACCCGATAATAAATCTGTTGCCAATCTGCCACCCAATTTGGGTAGGAATATCAATACTACGGCCTGATGCCTGTATTGCCAGAAAGAGATTTAAACAAATTTCAGGAAGCGCGCTCATGGCGCGCTTTTTTATTGTCGACAATGTCCACTGATATAACGCAAGCAAGTTATTTGGCGATCAGCGATAATCTCGCGATTTCTCTATTTCATAATTTCAGGACTAAGCATGGAACAAAATTCTTGGGGCTGGTCTGAGCGCCTCAGTCTCAGCTATGAACCTATGGATGATACCCATAAGGAGTTTGTCGAACTCTGTGCCGCATTGTCAGAAGACAATCCTGCCACCTTCGTGGCCAGGCTGGATGCTTTGATCGTGCATTCCATTGCCCATTTCGAGCAAGAGAATCAATGGATGGCTGAAACTGCATTCCCGCCCGCAGGCTGTCATAGGCAGGAGCATGAGGCTGTGCTGGAAGTCATGCAAGAGGTAAGGCGCAGGGTGGAGTTAGGGGAGCTGGACCTGGCTAACCGCCTTGCAGAAGAATTGCCATTGTGGTTCGAACATCATGTTGACACTATGGACAATATGCTGGCGCGTTTCATGGCCAGCAATCCAGAAAAACTTGTAGATACTGCTCAAGTTCAGCCTGCCTGAACCCTGATCTCTATATCGCCGAGGCTGACGACCTGGCCCGCACGGATTTTTGCAGTTTTGCGCAATTCCTGCTCGCCATCAACGCTGACATCGCCGCTGGCAACGATAGCCTTGCCAGCGCCGCCACTTTCGCATAGTCCTACCAGTTTCAATAACTGGTTCAGTTCTACATATTCGCCATCCAGGCTAAAACTCAATTTTTGCATATAAATTCCTCTGACCTGCACAATAAAAGGCACGCAGCTTACACTATTTCTCCCGGTGTCAGGCGCGTACTGGCTTTGTCCAGCCACATTCCCAATTGACTGAGCAAATCGGCCTGGCTAAAAGAGCAACTCTCTTCAGTGAACAAGCTGCCAGATTCAAGTCTACTCAACAAGTCCTCCATGACCACGCTAAATTGCGGTGGCAGGGCTGACAATAATTCAGGCTTATTGCGCCATATGCGACAAAATTGTGTGATATTGAGTCGCTCTTCAGATAAATCTTGAATACTTTGTCGTAATTCTTGCGTGAAGTTGAGCATATGGAAACTTTAGGCTTGAAAAAATATCATAAACTAGTAGGATAATCTGATTGAAGCTTGAATCCAATTGAAAATGTCGTGCGTATATGATTGTGTGGATAGCGTAACTGAAATTTTTTTAGAAATGATGTAAGTTTGCTTTATCTGCGCCGACTTATAGGCAGTAGTTTTAATTTTCCCATGTGGGATGTTTCGCACTTAACAGGAGATGAACATGAGTAACAAAGCAATGGTAGCAGTCGCACTGGCAGGTTTGTTGGGTTCCAGCATGGCAATGGCAGCTGAGCCAGTCAAGACAGAAAAATGCTTTGGTATTTCCAAAGCAGGTCAGAATGACTGCGCCACCAAGTCCGGTTCTCATTCTTGCGCTGGCCAATCCAAGAAAGACAATGACCCATCTGAATGGAAAAAAGTCCCAGCTGGCTCTTGCGAAAAAATGGGTGGCAAGCTGGAAGCCCCTAAGTCCTGAGTATTTTCTGAGCATTGGCTATCTTGACGGGTTCGCTTATCTTGGTTGATGTATTTTGACTGAAGCGGCTCGCTTGAACTGCAAACCCACGCCCACCCTGCAAGGGGTGGGCGTGGGTTTGCGCACTCAGCACTATCGTGATTTTCTGCATGCGCCTACGACCATGCTTGCTACCGCGCCAGCTGACTGGCTGGAGGCTCATGCAGAAAATTATTTTGGTGACGGTGGCTATGATTTGCATGTCTTGCAAACACTGCGCCGGGATTATGCTCTAAGCTTGCATGGTGTAGGCATGGGCCTGGGTTCGGCACAGGGATTTTCTGATACGCATGTAAGCCGACTCCAGCGTCTGATAGAAAGAACTGAGCCTGCCCTGGTGTCCGAGCATTTGTGTTGGGGAGCAATTGCGGGCAGGCATTTGAATGATCTGCTGCCTCTGCCTTTGATGCACAGCGCCCTTGAGCTGGTTTGCCAGCGTGTCGACGATTTGCAAACCCGCTTGCGGCGACAGGTCTTGATAGAAAATGTCTCGACTTATCTGCGCTTTGTCCAGGATGACATGTCAGAAGCAGAATTCCTTGCTGCCTTGGCCAAGCGTACTGGTTGCGGCATTTTGCTCGACATCAATAATCTCTATGTCAATCAACACAATCACGGTGAAGATGCCATGCAAGCACTGCAGATCATGGCAGCCTTGCCTGCTGGCTCTATAGGTGAAATTCACCTGGCTGGCCATCTGCAAACAGATATTTGTCTGGTGGATGATCATGGTAGCCAGGTAGCTGATGCGGTTTGGGATTTATTTAGACAAGCTGGCGGCATGCTGCCTCCTGGTATTCCTGTATTGATAGAGTGGGATACGGCGATTCCTGATTTGCCGGTATTGCTGGGTGAAGCGCATACAGCCAGGGAAATCATGGCAAGCTGGAACAGGCCGGAAATGGTGCTGGCCTGATGAATGCATTGAACCTGACTGATATCCAGAAGCATTTTTCATCGGCTTTGCTGGAACCCTCCAGCGCACAGGATGCTGCGAGCTTATTTTATCCTCATCCTTATCAGCAAGACCGGCTGGCCCTGTATCGAGGTAACTTGACGGCTATCTGGACATCGGCCTTGAAGAATGCCTTTCCTGTTTTATATCAATTGGTGGGGGCGGCGTACTTTGAGCAGCTGGCACGTGCTTTTGGCCGTGCTTGCCCATCCCTGTCCGGGGATCTGAATCAGTTTGGTGCAAAACTCCCAGAGTTCCTGAAGGGCATACCTGACGCAGCCGACTACCCTTATTTTCCTGACATCGCTGCACTGGAATGGCAAATACATAACGCTTACTATGCGGCTGATGCAGATGTGCTTAGCCTGGCGGAGCTATTGCACGCCATTGCTGCTGACGGGCGGGATTTGCAAGTAGTGCAATTAGAATTGCATCCTGCTGTCAGCCTGTACCGTTCAGAATGGGATACCGTGGGTATCTGGCTGGCTCATCAAGCAGATTCTGGACTGGAGTTGCCAGAAAACATACAAAAAATCAGCCATGGGCTTATCTATAGAAAGGATTGGTCTGTAGAGCTGCAAGTCTTAGATCAGCCAGCCTGGCTGGCTTTGTCTGCTCTGCTCGAGGGACGCAGCTTGGGCGAGGCGTTGGAGGCGGCACTGGATGTGGATGCAGAATTTGCTATCAATACGCATTTGCAATCCTGGTTTGCGGCAGACTTATTTATCAAATATATTCATCCAGCTTAAATTTCCATAAAAAGCTGTAAGGAAACTCTGGCCTGGCTGACTAAGATGCAGGAGATTAACTGGAGAATGACGATGTATAACACCCTGCAATACTTTCATAACCTGAGCACGCGTTTTGATGACAAACTGAGCATTTGGGGCGGTTCAGCCCTGAGCCTGGCTCTCAGGTTATTTGTGGGCTGGCAGTTTTTTAAAGCTGGCCTGGTAAAAATCGCTGATTGGCAATCAACCCTCTCATTATTCCGCGAAGAATACATGGTACCTGTCATCCCACCAGAGCTGGCTGCCTGGATGGGAGCAGGGGGCGAATTAATTTTACCGGTTTTGCTGGCATTGGGGATTTTCTCCCGCCCAGCGGCCCTGGCTTTGTTTGCAGTCAATCTGATGGCGGTTGTTTCCTATCCACAGTTGTTTGAACTGGAGTGCCCGGCTGCCGTCAATTCCCATTTGTACTGGGGTATATTATTGCTGGTGCTGGTCAGTTTTGGTCCCGGCAAACTGTCATTTGATGCCTGGATGAGTGCCGGCAAGTTGCAGGAGCGGGCTCCAACCGTCTGAGTCCGATAAATGTAAATATCTATATAGTCAGGCCCGCGAATGCGGGCCTTTTTTTTGCAAAATGCGTTTTGATGAACTAATCACCTGGGGTCCAGTCAAACTAAAAACAAAATCTGGCCTGCCAGGCGGCAGTGCGGATATGAAGCAGAATCTCACCGGACTATATTCATCATGCAAAGTAAATTTCATTTTCGCAATGCTCAAGGACAAATTCAATGGCGTACGCCTGTCTTGACTATGGTAGCCGTGGCAATTTCTGCTGCGCTCTGGCTGGCTTATTCCAGCAAGATGGCGGCCCAGGCCAGTACCACAGAAAAGCAGGGAGCAGATAAAGAACTGGTGTTTGAACTGGCAAGGGCAGACATTGCGACTGCAGAGTTGAAGGAATTGTCATCACAATTGCCGATCTCAGGCTCGCTGATGCCGGAAAGCCAGGTCACGGTACGTGCCAAAGTCGTGGCAGAAGTGGTGGAAGCACCTTTGCAAGAAGGCGTTGCCGTGCAAAAAGGGCAAGTGATTGCGCGCTTTACGGCGGCTGATTTACACGCAAGGCTGACTACCCAGGAAGCCGCGGTGGACGAGGCGCAGGCCAGGCTGGCACTGGCGCAAAAAAATCGCGTGTCCAACGAGACTTTGCTCAAGCAAAACTATATTTCACAAAATGCTTATGACACTACGCACAATGGCCTTGAGTTGGCGCAAGCCAGCCTGAAGTCTGCGCTGTCACAAAAACAAGTAGCACAACTGGCTCTGGCGGATACACTGGTGCGTTCACCGCTGGATGGCGTCATCAGCAAGCGCCATGTGCAGCCGGGTGAAAAAGTGTCGCCAGATACAGCCTTGTATAACATCGTCAACCTGAGTCGCCTGACCTTGGAAGCGCAAGTTCCTGCCAGCGAAATTCCACGAGTCAAAGCCGGGCAAAAAGTATTATTTCAAGTCGATGGTTATGGTGGCCGTGAATTCCAGGGCAAGGTGGCGCGCATTAATCCCGCGACTGAAGCAGGTTCGCGTTCCATGATGGTGTATATCGCTGTCGACAATGCCGATGCGGCGTTACGAGGTGGCATGTTTGCCAAAGGAAATCTGGTATTGGAAAAAACAGCAGCGGTGACCACCGTCCCGCTGACTGCCGTCAAACAGCTTAATGGTGCTGATGTTGTTTATGAAATTGTTGATAATAAAGTCAAGGTGCAAGCCGTAAAATTGGGCCTGCGCAGTGAAGATGAAGGCAGGGTGCAAGTAGTGCAGGGGCTGGCGACTGGGGCAGTGCTGATTTCCTCGCGTCTGGATGGTGTCAAGGCTGGTAGCAAGGTCAAATTGCCCCAGCTTAATGCGTTGAGCAAGGGTTAAGCCATGTGGATGACCAAAGTCAGTATACAAAACCCGGTGTTCGCCACCATGGTCATGGTAGGCCTGATGGTGCTGGGTATTTTTTCCTATAAAGGCCTGGGCCTGGAAAACATGCCCGATATGGAGTCGCCCGGTGTCTGGATGGAAGTACTTTATCCCGGTGCTTCACCAGAGATCGTTGAAAATGACATCACCAAACCGGTCGAAAACGTCGTCAATACCATCAGTGGCGTCAAACGCATCATGGCCAGTTCGTATGAAGGCCGTGCTGGCATCTGGATAGAATTCCAGTTGTCCGTCAATGGCGACAAGGTCTTGCAAGAAGTGCGCGACAAGATCGCCCAGATACGCCCCAGCTTCCCCAGAGATGTCAAGGACCCCTTTATTATCCGGGGTGGGGATGGCAATGGCCGCCCCATCGTGCAAATGGCAGTGAGCTCGGGCGAACGCAGCCTGCGTGATTTGTCGAATTTGACAGACCAGATCATCGTCAAGAAATTGCAGAGCGTGCCCGGTGTAGGGCGAGTGGATGTACGTGGTGCAGTCGTGCGACAAGTCCAGGTCCAGCTCTTGCCTGACCGCATGGCGGCAAATCATATTGGTGTCAATGAAGTCCTGGCTGCAATACAAAGCACCAATCAAAACATGCCGGCAGGTTTGATCACACGTGGATCTCAAGATCAATTGGTCAGGCTGGAAGCCAAGATAGTTGATACTCGCGGTTTTAATAAAATTATCGTCGCCCGTCGTGCAGATGCGCCTGTCTATCTGGAACAGGTAGCTGAAGTCCTGGACGGCGAAAAGGAAGAATTTTCCATCTCGCGTGTGAATGGGCAAAGGTCAATTGCCCTGGCAGTGACCAGGATACAGGATGCCAATATCGTCAAGGTAGGCGACGGTATCATAGAGGCGATAGCGGACTTGAAGACCCGCTTGCCCAAGGATGTGCAAATGACAGTCAGCGAAAACAATGCTGATTTTGTCAAACACTCACTTGATGGCGTGAAAGAAACCATACTCGAAGGCGCAGGCCTGACAGTATTGATTGTCTTCCTGTTCCTGCATTCCTGGCGCAGCACCATTATTACTGGCTTGACTTTGCCTATCTCGGTCATCGCTACCTTCATCGCCCTGAAAGCCTTTGGTTTTACCCTGAACTTTTTAACCATGATGGCACTGTCTCTGTGCATAGGCTTGCTGATCGACGATGCCATCGTCGTGCGGGAAAACATCGTGCGTCATCTGGGCATGGGCAAGGGACATAAGCAGGCGGCAGAAGATGGCACCAATGAAATTGGCCTGGCAGTCATGGCCACGACGTTTGCCATCGTTGCCGTATTTGTGCCTGTGGCTTTCATGAAGGGCATGATAGGTAAATTCTTTTTCCAGTTTGGGATCACGGTGACCGTTGCTGTGCTGGTCTCACTGTTTGTCAGTTTTACGCTAGACCCCATGTTGTCGTCGGTATGGCGAGACCCGGAGGAAAATCGCTTCAAGCGTTTACCATGGCTGGCCCGTTTCATGGATGGCATAGAACATGGCATAGACAAGCTGCACATGGTGTATGGAAAATTATTGCAACTGGTTTTGCGCAAGCGCAAAACCACCTTGCTACTGGCACTTTCCTTGTTCGTCGGCAGTTTTTTTCTGCTGCCCATGATAGGCACGGAATTCGTACCAGAAGCTGATGAAGGGCAAATCACCATCAACCTGAAAACCCCGGTAGGTTCCAGCCTGCAATATACCGACGATAAGACGCATCAGGTGGAGGCCGTGCTCAAGGCCATGCCGGATATCGAGACTATCAATACTTCAGTCGGCGTTGAAAATGAAAGGAATACTGCGCAAATCAATATGAAGCTGAGTGAAAAACGCATTTCTCACCGCAAATCACAAAAGCAAATAGAAATGCAAATCCGTGAGCGCTTGAAGAGCATCCCTGGTATAGAAATGGCAGTGGGTTTTGATAAGCCAATTTATGTGGCGATCCTGGGGCCGGACGCCGACAAACTGCAGGATGTGATTGATAGTGTCATGAAGAAAATGGCTGTTATCAAGGGCATCACCGATCTGGAGAGCAGCCTGACTGGTGCCAACCCTACCGTATTGGTCAAGGTGAATAATGAACTGGCAAATGACCTGGGTCTGTCTGTGCAGCAGATAGGTGCGGCTTTGCGCCCCTTTGTTGCTGGCGACAATATAGGTCAGTGGCTGGCACCTGATGGGCAGAATTATGAAATCAATGTGCAACTACCAAAATCAGGCAGGCAAAAAATTTCTGACCTGGCTGACTTATCGCTGGCCAGCAGCAGGGTGGATGCCAACGGCAAACCTATGATGATACCCTTGCGCCAGGTCGTGCAGTTTATTCCCAGCACCAGTCCACGCGTTATCAAGCGTCAGGACTTGCAGCGCCGCGCAGCGATTTATGCCAACGTAGAAGGCAGGCCTGCTGGTGACGTCGGTGCGGAAGTGCAAAAACTGGTCAAAACTATCGAGTTACCTCCGGGCTACCGCTTTGATATCGGCGGCCAGACCAGGGAAATGCAAGAGTCTTTCAGTGCAGCTGTAGCTGCGCTAGGAATAGCGGTGATCTTTATTTACCTGATACTGGCATCGCAATTCGGCAGTTTCCTGCAGCCGCTGGCGATCATGACGGCGCTGCCATTTTCATTGATAGGGGTCTTGCTGGCTTTGTTGATTACTGGCAGTACCTTGAATATTTTCTCCATCATCGGTTTCATCATGCTCATGGGGCTGGTGACCAAGAATGCGATTTTGCTGGTGGACTTTATCAACCAGGCGCAAAAGCAGGGTATGAGCCAGTTTGATGCAGTGCTGGCCGCTGGTCAGGTGCGCTTACGTCCCATTCTGATGACGACGTTGGCCATGATATTCGGTATGCTGCCTATGGCCATGGGCATCAGTGATGGTGCAGAAACCCAGGCACCCATGGGCAGGGCAGTCATAGGCGGTATCATTACTTCCACTTTGCTGACACTGCTGGTTGTGCCGATTGCCTATACTTATCTGGATAATCTGGGTAAAAAGGCGAAAGCTTATTTTACGCACCACGAAACAGCAGCCGTAACTATGTCTGCGGCTGTTGTAACCGGAGGAGATACTGCAAAATAAACATATAATGTTACATATTTGATTTCTCGTTTTGATATAGAAAAAGGTATACTTGCCGCCCGGAAATAGCGGCGGTTTACTTCGCCCTTTCTCCAATTTTTTAAGAGTGTTGTATTTGCCCCGCATGAATCTTCCCAAGGGCAAGTTTAAGCAGTTTTTTTAAGAGTGTTTACTCTAGATGAATAGTTTTTGCTATTCAGTAAATTGCGCAAATGACATACTAATATTGAGTTTTAGAACGCTCGTTCCATTTTATTGATGGTTGCCAGGCTTTTAATTACTTGAAAAAAATACTTAACAGGAGACAACAATGCGTCAAATTCATGTAGCGCTGGGGCTGCTTTCTGCTGCCGTTTTATCGGCTTGCGGTGGCGGTGGTAGTGCTGGTCCAGTCATCGACAACACACCTGCCCGCGGCACTCTGGTCGCCAATCCACCAATCTTGGTCCCTATTCCTCAAGCTAATGGCCCGGCATTAACCAAGCTTGATCCAGCCGTATTCAAGGCTTCTCTCGACGCTGCCAAACCTGGCCTGACACAGCTCACAGGCGCACCAAAGTGCGAAATCACTACTTATTACATGAAGTACACCACAGTCGGCGGCGCCAATGAAGCGACCGATGCGACTGGTGCCATCATGGTTCCGTCCGGCAGCGATCCTGCCTGTAGTGGCCCACGCCCGGTGATCCTGTATGCCCACGGCACGACAGTGGAAAAATCCTTCAACATGGCCAACCTGCGCGACAATGCGGAAGCCACCTTGCTGGCAGCAATGTATGCCGCACAGGGTTTCATCGTCGTTGCACCTAACTATGCTGGTTACGATACTTCTGCACTGACTTATCATCCATACCTGAATGCTGAGCAACAAGCCAATGATATGGTCGATTCCCTGCGTGCTGCACGCAAGGCTTTTGCGACTATCGGTGCGCAAGATTCTGGCAAGCTGGTTATTGGTGGTTATTCCCAGGGTGGTCACGTAGCGATGGCAACACAGCGCGCCATGCAAACGACTTATGCTTCCGAATTCAAGGTGAGCGCTTTGGCTGGCATGTCCGGTCCTTACGCCATGTCCTTGTTGGGTGACGCTACTTTTGCTGGTAGCCCAAATGCGGGCGGTACTGTATTTATCCCGCTGATTACCACTAGCTGGCAAAAATCTTACGGCGGCCTGTACTCCAGCCCGAACGAAGTTTTTGAAGACAAATACGCTAGTGGTATAGAAACATTGTTGCCAGGTGCACTGACTTTCAATGATCTGTTCACTACCGGCAAGTTGCCTGCTTATGCAATGTTTGCCAAGGATTCTTTGCCTGGTCCATCTTCACCAGCATTTGGCATATTCTTTGGTGACGGTAACCTGGTTAAGACCAGCTACCGCAATACTTACCTGGCTGATGCACAGAAAAATCCTTGCAACGTCAATCCCGCAGATCCTTTGAGCTGTACGCCTGCCAATCCTTTCCGTAAGGCTGGTGTGAAGAATGACTTGCGTAACTATGTCCCTAATGTACCTGTGTTGTTGTGTGGTGGTGGCAATGATCCTACTGTGTTCTTCGCCAGCACGCAGGCAACGGCAGGCTTCTTCCTGGCGAAAGGTTTGCCAGCAGCAGCCTTGGCAGTATTGGACGTAGATAGCGCACCGACCAGCGCAGCAGATCCATTTGCTGTAGCAAAAGTTGGCTTTGCTCAAAGTAAGGCAGCAGCTATTAATGCAGCGATTGCGGCCAAGCAAGACCCGGCTACAGCGGTAGCAAGCCTGTATCACGGCACCCTGGTTCCACCGTTCTGCAATGCAGCGGCACGCGCCTTCTTCCAGCAAGTCTTGGCTAAATAAGAGAGGACGCCATCATGAAAAAAATTCATTTCGCCGTCAGTGCCTTGTTTGGCCTGGCTTGTTTCTCGGCTCACGCCTACGACAATACTATTCATGCAGGTGTTTTGAATGTGCAAGTGCATTCAGAATCTCCTGACTTCACCAGTAATGGTCCGACATTCCTGACGCCGCAGCCAGCCGGCCTGATCGTCAATAATGCAACAACTGTTGTCTTTGGTTATACGCGTCGTCTCAACGATCATTTCGATTTCGATTTGGTCGCGGGTATCCCACCTGAGCATGAAGTGGTTGGCCGTGGCAATTTGGCACCTTACGGTGTTATTTCCAAGGTCAAACAACGTGCACCTACATTTTTCATTAATTATAATTTTGGTGAAGCTACTAATGCCTGGCGTCCTTTCGTCGGACTTGGTTTGAACTACACCCAGTTCTTCGATGCAAAATCTACGGCTAACGGTAATATTGCTTCTGGCGGACCAACCAAGATTGATTTGAAGGATTCCATCGGTCTGGCAGGGCAGGTCGGTATCAATTACCACATTAATGATCGCTGGTCGGTAATTGCTTCCGTAGCTGCTGCCAAAGTCAAATCTGACATGACAGCGACGACGGGCAGCATTGAACGTAAAACGACGATAGATTTCCGTCCTGTAGCATATGGTCTAGCAGTGGGTTATAGCTTCTGATAATCCTGCAACATAGCAAATAAAAAAGGTTCCAGCATATGCTGGAACCTTTTTTTTGAGGAACTGGCAAACTTTTTCTTTGCAAGAGTGATACGTGTAATATCACCAGCCAGTCGGTATTCTCCTTTGCTGCAAGCCATCCACGCCAAGCAGCCCAAATTGAGCAGGCGTCGCACTTTCAATGAATACATGCTATGTAAACCCGCTCCAGCTGCGTTGCAGCTCCTGACCGTACTAAAGTACTGTCTTCGTCACCACGCCTTGCCAAGGCGATTTTGCGTAAATCCTAATAAATTGGGATCTGGATATTTTAATGAGTTACCCAGCGGTTTATTCAGAAATGGTATATGATGACCGTCATGGAAAATAAATCATCTAGGCAAAAGAACCTTAGTCGCAAGGAAATTACGCACGAACGTATCGTTGAAGTTGCTGCGCGTGCAATACGACGTAGTGGCTATGATGGCACTGGTGTCGCTGACCTCATGAAGGAGGCCGGCTTGACGCACGGCGGCTTCTACAGTCACTTTGCCTCACGCGAAGCATTGCTGGCTGAGGCTGCGGATAGAGCAGGTGCGGAAGCGGTGGCTGCTTCTGCCAGCATTGCTGCTGCGGTGCCGCCAGAGCAGGCATTGCAAGCATTGGTAAAGGCGTATTTGTCGAAGGAACATTTCGAAAGCATAGAGACTGGTTGCCCAGTGAGTGCACTGGGTTCGGAGATGCCCCGGCAGGCACCGGAGGTGCGGCGTGCAGCTACCCGCCGTATCAAGGAGATGATAGACGTCGTTGCGCGTCAATTGCCAAACTGGGGGCAGCCGGGGACGCATGAGCAGGCATTGGTGATGGTCGCAACCTTGGTTGGTAGCATGCTGCTGGCACGGGCTGTTGACGACCCCAAGTTATCTGCAAGTTTTCTCGATGCGGCGCGGGAAAAACTCATCCCAGCGGATAGCTGATTGAGGTAAATGTTTGGCAGTTTATGCTGGTTTCTTTGGCTTTAAAATATGATGAGCATCATATTGTGATGTGAAATTTAAGCCTTAATGCCACTAAATACATAATTTATATAGATTGGAGAGCATGATGAGTAAAAAAATTGCGTTGGTGACAGGTGCCTCACAAGGCATAGGCGAAGCTACTGCCAGGAGCCTGGTGAAAGCTGGTTATAAGGTCTACGGAACTAGCAGGCGAGGAGCTGCAACGGGGGAACGATCCTGCGACATGCTGTCACTGGACGTGACCAGCGGTGAATCTGTAGTAGCGGCAATCGACGAGGTGATACGTTTGAGTGGTCGTATAGACCTGCTTGTCAATAATGCCGGGATAGGTATCGCGCCTGCCGGGGCAGAAGAGGTTTCCATAGAGCAGGCTCAGGCGATTTTTGATACGAATTTTTTCGGACTCTTGCGGGTAACGCAGGCAGTTGTGCCGCATATGCGACGTCAGGGGGCGGGCCGCATCATCAACATCGGCTCCGTATTGGGCTTTTTGCCCATGCCTTACGGGGCTTTGTACGCTGCGACCAAGCATGCAGTCGAAGCTTATTCCGAATCCCTGGACCATGAACTGCGCACAAGAGGTATTCGCGTCACTGTAATTGAGCCTGCATACACCAAGACAGCATTCGACGCGAACATGTTGGAGCCAGACACCAAGATGGAAGAGTATCGCGAAATTCGTGCCATAGTGAATAGGAGGATCAAAGAAGTAATGGAGACAGCTGAAGGGCCCGAGGTCGTCGCTGAGACGGTGCTGAAGGCTGCCAGCGTGCGGCACCCCAAATTGCGTTACACCGCAGGCAGTCTGGCGAATCGCTTGCGCTTGTTACGCACATTTGCACCGGCTGGTCTGATGGATGCTGGGATTCGTAAAGATCTGCGGCTCGAAGCTTAGGCGTGATTCTTGTGCCTTGGCTCTTGTTCAGGGGGGGGGGCACTAGGCAGGCCAGAGATGGTATGCAAAGCAATCCGTATCAACAACTGAAGGCCGGATTTTGCCATAAATTATTTTAAACAGATTGGAGTCATATTCATGATGAAAGCTTTTATTGTTGATCGCTACCAAAAAAAGAGTGCGCTGCGAATTGGCCAAATGCCAGTTCCGGAGATAAGGGAGGATGAGGTCCTGGTTCAGATTCATGCCGCTGCCGTCAATCTGTTGGATGCCAAGATACGGGATGGTGAATTTAAACTCATACTGCCTTACCGCTTGCCACTCATCCTAGGCCATGATGTGGCCGGAATCGTCGTCAAAATAGGCTCCAAAGTACGGCAGTTCAAGTTGGGCGATGAAGTCTATGCCGGGCCAGATGACTTCAGGATCGGTGCTTTTGCAGAATTCATCGCCATTAAGGAAGACTCGTTGGCGATGAAACCGACATCACTGAGTATGGAAGAGGCTGCCTCTATCCCGTTGGTAGGTTTAACTGCATGGCAAGCACTGGTTGAGAAAGCAAATTTGAAGCAAGGGCAAAAGGTATTCATCCAGGCTGGCTCCGGTGGCGTGGGAACATTTGCAATTCAATTGGCGAAGCATCTGGGTGCATACGTCGCCACCACAACCAGTACTGCAAATATTGATTTGGTGAAGAGTTTGGGTGCAGATGTTGCTATCGATTACAAGAAAGATAATTTTGAAAAAATCCTGCAGGATTACGATGTAGTATTAAATAGTCAAGATACAAAGACACTGGAAAGATCACTGCAAATACTAAAGCCTGGTGGAAAACTCATTTCAATTTCCGGGCCGCCGGACACAGCATTTGGGGAAGAAATTGGTGCTCCGTGGTTCGTGAGACTGATCATGCGCCTGCTGAGCTTTGGCGTCAGGAGGAAATCCACGCATCGCAATATCAGCTACACTTTCCTGTTCATGAGAGCGCACGGCAGGCAATTGCGCGAGATTGCGTCTCTCATCGATGCCGGAGCAATCCGTCCTGTGATAGACAAGGTTTTTCCGTTTGAAGCAAGTAATGAGGCTATGGCTTATGTCGAAAGTGGGCGTGCAAAAGGTAAGGTCGTTATCAAAATACGGTAGGGGTGGCAAGATCTGTTTGCAGGCGGAGTCAGTTGCAGCTCATTATTCTTGCTAGCTGCATCGGCCTGTGGGTGTTTTGTATGAGGACTATGTCAGAGTTCAAAGCCCTCGCATTTGCATATGAGGGCTTTGTTTTGCATGGAAGCTAACAAGCTGGCTCGGTCTAGGTAAGCCCGAGACCGGGCGGCACTATCTGGGCTTGATCAGCTATGTTTCTTTTTGCCGGCCTTCAGGTTGGCCAGCAGAGTCTTGCCATGGCGGGCAGGTGCAACTGAGCGGTGGGCAATTTTAGGTGTCTGTGCAGCATGGCGACTACCTGCACTTGCCAGTATATTTGTTTGATTTACCTGCGTGACAACTGGCGTTTGTATATGCAAGGTCTGGCCATGAGCAAGGTTTTCACGCTTTAGATGGTTCCAGGTTTTTAATTCTGCAACACTGACGCGGAAGCGTTTGGCAATGCCAGCCAGGTTATCGTGTTTGCTAACCTTATAACTGACTTGGCGGGTAGAGGTTTTTTCTATGACCAGTTGTGCTTTTTCGGCGATTTCCAGAGAAATATCATGATCGGGTGTTTTGTCAGACTTGGGTACCAGTAAGGTGGAGCCAGCCTTGATCATCATTTTTGCCGGGATCAGATTCACTTCACGCACAAGCTCAGGCTTCAAGCCCAATTTACTGGCCAGTGATTCTATGCGCTCAGTTTTTTGCACGGTATGGGCGGACCAGCTGGACAAAGGACCTTGCCATTTGTTCAGGTTGGCTTTGTATAAAGCGGCATTATCAGTGGGTAGCAAGATCTTGGTGCTGCTGTTGCCAGTAATGACAGGGCGGCTGAATTGTGGGTTCAATGCCTTGAATTCGTCTATGGAAAGTTCCGCCAGTTGCGCCGCAACCCGCACATCGATATCGCGGGTCTTTTCTACGGTCACAAAGTAGGGCTGATTGTCCAGCTTGGGTAGGGCCAGGTTAAATTGCTCAGGGTGACCTATGATATTTTTAACGGCCTGCAACTTGGGCAGGTAATTTTTTGTTTCATTTGGCATGTGCACGGACAGACTCTGGAAGTCTATTGGCAAGCCTAGTGCCTGTTGTTTCTTGATGGCGCGCTGGACTGAGCCTTCGCCCCAGTTGTAGGCCGCCAGGGCCAGTTGCCAGTCACCAAACATGCCATACAGTTTTTCCAGATAGTTCAAGGCAGCATCGGTAGAATCAATTACCCCACGCCTGTCATCCTTGAACATGGTTTGCTTGAGGTTGAAGTCGCGACCCGTTGCCGCCATGAATTGCCACATGCCAGTTGCTTTGGCGGTGGAAATGGCTTGCGGATTAAAGGCTGATTCTATGAATGGCAGCAGGGCCAGTTCGGTTGGCATGCCGCGCTTCTCCAGTTCCTCCACCACATGGTAGAGATAGCGGGAGCCACGCTGTACCGTGCGCAAAATATATTCGGTGCGAGTGCTATACCAGGCCAATTGATTGCTGACCAACTGATTTTCCAGGTCAGGAATGGCATAGCCTGCACGTACTCTTTCCCACAAATCTGTAGTTTTGCCGGTGTAGTCTAGATTGGCGACATCAGTTGGTAATTCCAGATTGGCAGGTTGGCTGGCAGCTTGTGCCGTATTAGTGGTTTCTGGTGCGGATACGAGGGAAAAAACTGGGGGGGGAGCATCTGCAAGACATATTTGTGGAGCCAGGCCAGCTAATAGAGCGGCGGTCAATATGCTTGGGGGGCTTAGTCGGAATCGTTTCATAGGCAATGAATTGTCTAATCGACCATAGTCGACGTGGATTGCAGGATCGTGAGAGTGTACGCAAGTGTCGTTTGCAGCGTCAAGATAAATGTCAATTAAATGACAAGTTTTACATCTGTTACATGGATATCCCTTTGGATTTTACTTTTCCTTTGAGGGAAGTGATGGTAAGTGCATTTAATTTTCATTAAAACCATTTTAATGTCATGTAATAGCATCTAAGTCTGTATTTTTATTGTGGCAAGAATATGCTGCTTTGTCATATGACAAGAATGAAAGCAGACTGGCGTTGTTCTTTGCTATATCTAAATTATCAATGCATATTGAAATACAATATGCTCTCCTTTCCCTATCTCCTGGATTTGATTTATGTACAGTACATTGAAGCCTTTGATGGTGGCACTTATGAGCTTGAGTGCAGGCATGGCTGCTGCCGAAACGATTATCGATAATGTCCGTGGTTATACATTGAGTGGGGCGAAATTGCAGCAGTTTCAAGCCTTGGCTTTTGATGATGCTGGCAAGGTCGTAGCTACTGGCAAGTCTGCTGATCTGGCAGCCAGCTTACCCAAAGCCAGGCATATTGATGGCGGCGGTAAAACCTTGTTGCCAGGCATGATAGATGCACACGGTCATGTGTTCAGTTTGGGGGCAAGTCAGATGCAATTGGGTTTGCGCGCTACGGCCAATCTTGCGGATGCGCAAAAAGCGATTGCTGACTATGCAAGTCGCTTTCCTTCAAATCAGTGGATCGTCGGTGGTGAGTGGAACCAGGCTAACTGGAAGCTGGGTCGTTTTCCCAATGCTCAAGAGATTGATGCAGTAGTCAAAGACCGTCCGGTCTGGTTGTCACGGGTAGATGGTCACGCTGGTTGGGCCAATACCAAAGCCCTGCAACTGGCAAGTATTACAGAAAATACACCTGACCCTGCTGGTGGCAAGATAGAAAAAGATGCCCAGGGCAAGCCTACCGGCATCCTCGTTGATGCTGCCATGCGTCTGGTCGACAAGGTGGTGCCTCCAGCATCGAATGCCGAGCAAAGAGCTGCCCTGGACCTGGCCTTGCTGGAGTTGGCCAAGGTTGGCGTCACGAGCGTGCATGATGCCGGTGTTTCAGAATCTGCCGACAAATTATTCCGCGAATATGCGGACCAGGGCAAATTGACGACACGCGTCTACGGCATGGTGCGCGGCACCGATGAATTTTTTGATCAGGTTTCACAGCAAGGCCCTTTACTGACGTATGGGCATGATTTTTATTCTCTGCGTGCAGTCAAACTGTTTGCCGATGGAGCGCTAGGCAGCCGTGGCGCGGCATTGATGGCGCCGTATTCAGATGCGCCTCATACTCATGGGCTGCTATTTAAGACTGCTGATGAAATGTACGCCATGATAGAAAAAGCCGCCAGCAAAGGCTATCAGGTCAATGTGCACGCGATCGGTGATGCTGGCAACCGTCAGATACTCGATGGCTTTGCCCGCTTGCCTGCGTCTGCCAGCTCGCGCCACCGCATAGAGCATGCGCAAGTCGTGGCACTAGATGATATCCCGCGCTTCAAACAACTGGGCATCTTGCCCTCCATGCAGCCCACTCATGCGACGTCAGATATGAATATGGCTGAGGACAGGGTGGGAGCAGAACGTATCAAGGGGGCTTATGCCTGGCGCAGTTTCCTTAAGCAGGGTTCACGCATCGCTTGTGGTTCTGACTTCCCTATAGAATCCCCTAATCCATTCTGGGGCATCCATGCAGCCGTTACCCGTCAGGACATGGCAGGCAAGCCAGCACAAGGCTGGTATGCCAATCAAGCCATGATGGTGCAAGAAGCCTTGCGCTGCTTTACCCTTGATGCAGCCTATGCCGCACATCAGGAAAATACCCTGGGTACGCTGGAGGCAGGTAAGTGGGCGGACTTTATCCTCATAGACCAGGATATGCTGAACATGCCCGCCACCGATATATACAAGATCAAGGTCTTGCAAACCTGGGTGGCAGGCAAGCAGGTTTATTCAGCCACTAAATAAAGCCTGCTTTCTTGTCGATTGTAGTGCGGCTCAGGCCACCTGCAGTTGCAATTGTTTTTCCTGTATAGGTAAATGTATCAGGGCTGCGCCCACTGCCAGCGTGATATCGATATACCAGAGCAAATTGAAATTGCCATTTGCTTCCAGCACCTTGCCACCCAGCCAGACACCCAGGAAGCCGCCGATTTGGTGTGTCAGCATGACGATGCCAAACAGGCTGGCCATATTTGCCGGGCCAAACAACTTGGCAACCAGGCCAGCAGTCGGCGGTACTGTAGACAGAAAAGTCAGCCCCATGACCGCGGCAAACATCAGCACAACCGTGCCAGTTTTAGGTGCCAGCAAAAACAGGATGATAGCGATGGCACGTGTCGCATATAGCAAGGACAGCAGCGATTTCATGCGCCATTTGCCAACTGCCCAACCCATGGAAATGCTGCCTATGATGTTGAACAAGCCCAGCATGGCCAGCGCCCAGCCGCCAAATTCTGCAGGCAAGCCGCATAGACTTATTACGCCAGGCAAATGGGTGGCGAGGAAAGCCACATGGAAGCCGCAGACAAAAAAGCCAGCTGCCAGCATTAGGTAACTGGGATTTTTCAGGGCAATGGCGATCGCTTTGGAAGTGCTGACAGGTGCTTGTCCTGCACTGGCGGTTTGCGCGGGTTTACCGCGCAATAGATAGGCAGCGGGCAGGGCCAGCAAAACCAGTATGCCCATGATCTGCATCGCATTATTCCAGCCATACCAACCCATGAGCGCGATGGCGATTGGCGCCATTAAAAATTGGCCAAATGAACCACCTGCATTCACAATGCCAGTGGCAATGCCACGTTTTTCTGCCGGGATCATGCGGGTGACAGTCGCCATCAACACTGCAGGCCCGGCCATGCCTGCACCACCTGCCGCCAGCATGCCTATGGCAAAGATCAGGCCCGCCGTAGTCGTCATCAGCGGCGTGATGAAAGTGCCTAATGCTACCAGCACGATACCGATGCACAAGACGCGCCCAGCACCCATTTTATCGGCAAAAGCGCCAGCGAATGGCTGTGTCAGGCCCCACCACAATTGCCCAAAGGCGAAAGCCAGGCTGATATTGCCTACCCCTAGACCAGTGGAGGTATTCATGGGACTGAGAAACAGCCCCATGCTTTGCCTGGTCCCCATGGTCAGGGCAAAAGTGCCTGCAGTGCCCAGCAATACCAGCCAGATGGCAGGGTATTTGTTCAGAAGATTGCTCTTGGTATCCATATTGGTTTTCCGTTAATGGGGGGTATTTTACTTTAAATGATGGTCATCATGATTGTATATATTACGTTTATAATCTATGATGTCAAGAGAATTTGTTAAGGAGTAGCGTCATGAAAGTCAGTCGAGAGCAGGCAAATGAAAATCGCCAGCGTATCCTGGATGTAGCTTCACAGCTATTTCGGGAGCGTGGCTATGACGGTGTCAGCGTGGTCGATCTGATGAAGGGGGCAGGCCTGACCCATGGTGGCTTTTATGGAAATTTTTCTTCCAAAGAAGATCTGATTGCGCAAACCTGTGCACTGAGCCTGGGACGTTCGGCAGAGCGCTGGAAGAAATGGCAGGCAGAATCCCCGGATACCGCCTTGTCACGCATCGCCAATGATTATCTGTCTCCCGCCCACAGGGACAAGCCGGGCAGGGGTTGTGCCCTGGCGGCACTGGGTTCAGACATGGCCAGACAAAACAAGACCGTGCGCAAAGCTGCCGATAAAGGCGCACATGATTTGATGGCTGTACTGTCGGACTTGCTGCCTGGCGAGACGAAAGAAAAAAGAGAGGATAAGGCCATGCTGGCTTTGGCCAGCATGGTGGGAGCAGTCGTGCTGGCGCGAGTGGCAGAAGATGAAGATTTTTCCCAGCGCATCCTGGGCGCTGTCGCTGCTACGCTGGAGGCTGAAAAGGATTGAAGCCAACTGAGGCTTTAGCCACCCATGCAGAATGCATTGAGTTTATGGCCATCCAGGTCGCGGAAATAAGCGGCGTAAAAACCGCTGTCACCTCTTGGGCCTGGCGCACCTTCATCCTTGCCGCCTAGTTCAAGTGCTTTTTTATGTACCGCCTGAACTTGCTCTCTGGTTTTCATCACGAGGGCGACCATGTTGCCATTGCCTGGAGTGGCCGCTTCGCCATTATATGGTTTGACTATACTCAGAGCGGGATGCTTCGGGCTGGCTCCCCAGGTAATAAAATCTTCCAGATCTATCTGGCGCCGGGCACCAACATCAGCGAGCAAGGCATCGTAAAAAGCAGCGGCACGTCCGATATCATTTGTGCCTAGAGTAATGTAGCCTATCATCATGGTCTCCTTGGTAAGTGTTGTTGGTGAGTTGGCTATTTTGCCATGTTTTATTGATTCGGCTCTACTCTTCATTTTTATGCAAATCAAACTGCAAGGCAGCCAATTTTGCATATACACCGCCTTGCTCGACCAACGAGGCGTGGGTGCCAGTTTCTACTATGCGGCCATGTTCCATGACGATGATACGGTTGGCACGCTGCACAGTGGCCAGTCGGTGGGCAATGATGAGGGTAGTGCGGCCCTGCATGGCTACTTCCAGCGCGCCTTGCACCAGGCGTTCTGATTCTGCATCCAGGGCGCTGGTGGCTTCATCTAGTAACAGCAATGGGGGATTTTTCAGCAGGGCGCGGGCGATGGCTATCCTCTGTTTTTGTCCGCCAGACAGACGCACGCCACGCTCACCAAGAAAGGATTGATAGCCTTCTGGCAGTCTTTCTATAAACTCATGCGCGGCCGCCATTTTTGCTGCTGCTATCACTTCTGCATCACTGGCATCGGCGCGGCCATAGCGTATGTTTTCCATGGCATTAGCTGAGAAGATGACGGTATCTTGTGGCACCACGCCTATCGCGCCACGCAATTCATGCAAATTCAGTTCACGGATATTGATGCCGTCCAGGGTGATCCTGCCTTGCTGCGGATCATAAAAACGCAGCAGCATCTGGAATAGCGTCGTTTTGCCAGCACCTGAAGAGCCAACGATGGCAACAGTTTCGCCAGGCTGTATATCCAGCTTCAGGTTCAGCAAGGCCGCAGTCTTGGGGCGTGAAGGATAATGAAATTCCAGCCCTTGCAATGACAGTGCTGCCCCTCTGGGATCATGCTCGGCACGGGTAGGCAAACTCAGTGCTTTTACAGGATTCTGTATCGGCGATTTGACCTCGATCAATTCCAATAAGCGCTCGGTTGCACCGGCAGCGCGCTGGGCATCGCCCATGACTTCCGACAAAGCGCCAACAGCACCTGCGACGATGGATGCATACAGGATGAACTGACCCAGTTCGCCACCACTCATGCGGCCTTGCATTACTGCATGGGCACCCAGCCACAAGACAAACACAATCGCACCAAAGATCAGCAGGATAGCCATGACTGTCAACAGTGAGCGCGCACGTATGCGGCGCATGGCAGTTTTGAATGCGCCTTCCACTGTGCCAGAAAAACGCTGCGCTTCTATATGTTCATGGGTGAAGGCTTGCACGGTAGGCATGGCATTCAGTATTTCACCTGCAATTGCTGATGCATCGGCAATCCGGTCTTGCGAATCACGCGATAAGGTGCGCACACGGCGCCCAAACAGGATGATGGGCAAGACCACTACCGCCAGCATGACGATGATGATGGACGACAGTTTAGGGCTGGTAATGAATAACATCACCAGGCCGCCGAGGAACAGCAAGAAATTGCGCAGGGCCATTGAGATGCTGGTGCCCACCACGGTTTGTATCAGCGTGGTGTCGGTCGTCAGACGTGACAGCACTTCACCGGTTTGTGTGGTTTCAAAAAATTCCGGGCTTTGTGTCACCACATGCGAATACACGGCATTGCGTATATCGGCTGTCACTCTTTCACCCAGCCATGACACCATATAAAACCTGGCGGCCGTGGCTATGCCCAGTACGCAGGCCACCCCAAACAAGGCGATAAAGGTCAGGTCCACATGCTTGATGCTGCGGTCGCCGGCACCAAAACCCAGGTCTATCATCTGGCGGAAAGCATAGGGTATTGCCAGTGTAGCGCCAGCAGCAACCAGCAAGGCAATGCCTGCCAATACAAACTGCATCTTGTAGGGCGTGAGAAAGGGGAGCAGGCCTTTGAGGGTTTGCAAGCTGCTGCGCTGGGAAATTTCAGCGGTAGGAGGGGGAGTGGTCATGCGCAGTCCTAAAGGATAGACAAACTAAGGGCAAGCGTCGGCTGGGCCGCGGGCTAAACAATAACGAAAGATATAGATGATGATATGCAGGCGAATATCAATAGCATGCTTCTAGTCTTTTTCTGGTGATAAACTATTGTCAATACTTATGAGTTAACAGCGTTTGAGTGTAATTTTGACCATCAGTGTAAAATCAAAAAACAATATACCGCATAGAAGGCTTACAGATGAAACGTGTGCTGAAATGGAGTTTGCTCATACTGACAGGTCTGTTACTGATTACCTTCATTGCTGCTGCTGTTTATCTGTATGGCAAGCGCGTGCAGCGCTCAGGTAATCAGGTGCTCACGGGTTTGCAAGCCGAAGTGACGGTGCAATATGACGAACGCGGTGTGCCGCATATAGAAGCAAAAAGTGAGGCAGACTTGTATCGTGCTCTCGGTTATGTGCATGCGCAGGATAGATTATTTCAAATGGAAATGGTGCGTCGCCTGGCCAAAGGTGAGCTGGCAGAAATTCTTGGCCCCAAACTGCTCGATACCGACCGTTTATTCCGCACCCTGGGTTTGCGCAAGCATGCGGCTGACTATGCTGCCAGGCTTGATAAAAACTCTCCTGCAGTCAAAGCCCTGAAAGCCTATCTTGATGGTATCAATCAATATCAGGCCACGCACGCAGCACCTCTGGAATTTGAATTGCTGGGCATACCCAAACGGCCATTTACTGCAGAAGATACGGTTGTTGTATCTGGCTATATGGCATACAGCTTTGCGGCGGCCTTTCGTACTGAACCAGTATTGACTCAGATACGTGACAAACTAGGCGCAGACTATTTGCGCATTTTCGATCTGGCCTGGCATCCAGAAGGTGTTATCAAACCCTTGCAATTGGGTGCCGCAGACTGGGGCAAGATGAATCGTATCGCCACTACCAGCCAGCAAGCTTTGGAGGAATTTGGCCTGCCTCAGTTCG
The DNA here is from genome assembly GCF_049340425.1 of Undibacterium sp. JH2W. Taxonomy (NCBI): domain Bacteria; kingdom Pseudomonadati; phylum Pseudomonadota; class Betaproteobacteria; order Burkholderiales; family Oxalobacteraceae; genus Undibacterium; species Undibacterium sp. JH2W. The sequence continues at coordinate 175,818 of NZ_JBMPOT010000002.1, forward strand.
AGGGTAGCAATGCCTGGGTGGTCGCCGGTAAAAATACTGGCAGTGGTAAACCCTTGCTGGCGGGTGATCCGCACATCGCTTACTCGGCACCCGCGGTCTGGTATGAAGCTCATCTCAAAATGCCGGGTTTTGAATTATATGGCCATCATCAGGCACTCAATCCCTTTGCCTTGTTAGGTCACAACCAGAACTTTGGCTGGACCCTGACCATGTTCCAGAATGACGATCTCGATTTTATAGCCGAGAAAGTCAATCCACAAAATCCCAATCAAGTCTGGATCAAGGGGCAGTGGGTGGATATGCAAAGCCGCGAAGAAATCATTAAGGTCAAAGGGCGTGAGTCCCTCAAACTGCAATTGAGAACATCAGCGCATGGCCCTATCATCAGCGACGCCTTCCGTGAAGCATGGGGTGAAGATCTGACTGCCAAACCCATCGCCATGTGGTGGGCATTTTTGGAAACTGAAAACCCTGTACTCGATGCCTTTTATGAATTGAACCGCGCCAGCACAAAAGAAATAGCAGCCCATGCAGCCAGCAATATCCATGCACCAGGTTTGAATGTCGTCTGGGCGAATACGCAAGGCGACATCGCCTGGTGGGCTGCGGCGAAACTGGTCAAGCGACCATCGGATGTCAACCCGGCTTTTATTCTTGATGGCAGTACAGCAGAGGCAGACAAGCCTGGCTTTACTGATTTTGCTGATAATCCGCATGAAGTCAATCCTGCGCGCGGCTACATTGTCTCGGCCAATCAACAACCCTTGCCATCAGGCGATTTTGCCATCCCCGGCTATTACAATCTGAATGAACGTGCACGCAGGCTGGAAGCTTTATTAGCGCAACCAGGCATCAAGTGGGAGACCAAAAACAGCCAGGCTTTGCAGCTTGATAACAAGACAGCTTATGCTGCGCAGATTTTGCCCTCTATCTTGCCCACCTTGCGCAAGCAAGTAACTGATGCAGACGGCAAACGTCTGCTGGAACTGCTGGAAAAATGGGATGGCAGTTACCAGGCGAATAGCATAGCACCCACCATCTTTAGTCAATTGCTGTATCAGATCACCTATGCGGCAATGGCAGATGAAGTCGGTGAAGTCCAGTTCAAAAACCTCTTGCGTACCCGCGCGCTTGACTATGCCTTGCCACGTTTGCTGGCAGATGCGCATTCACCCTGGTGGGATAACCGTACTACGCCAGCAGTAGAAACTCGCGACGATATCCTGGCACTGGCCTGGCGCGACAGCATCGCGCATTTGCAAAAAACCTTTGGTGCCGACAGCAAGCAATGGACCTGGGGCAAGGCGCATACCTTGACACATAAGCACCCCTTGGCGCAGCAAAAGCCGCTGGACAAGCTATTCAACATAGGCCCGTTTGAAGTTGCAGGTGGGCGTGAAGTGCCAAATAATTTGTCCGGGCCTATAGGACCAGCACCCTGGGATGTCGTGTATGGGCCATCAACACGACGTCTGATTGATTTTGCTGATGCTTCGAAAGCGCTAGGCATTAATCCTGTGGGGCAGAGCGGGGTTTTGTTTGATGCACATTACAATGATCAGGCGGCAGGGTTTGCGGCTGGGACTTATGTGCAGCAGTATTTGAGTGAGAAGGATGTTGTGGGACATGCGAAGAGTGTGCTTGTGTTGAGGGGGAAATAGGGGGGGCTGTTACCGTCATCACCGAAGCATAATCCGGCAATGATGCAACGCACATATTGACGTCATTCCAGCATGCTTTTGGCTGGAATCCAGTGGCGTTCGTGGTCAACTATTGCGTGAGCTAATTTCTGATCCCTAGTGTTTGAGCATTCGGATTTTCAAATACTTGCACACGTCATTTAAGATTGCTACCCCCGGCCTGCAATCATAATTTCACGAATACTGGTTATTAATTTCAGCTTGGCAAAAGCATTTAAGATATTTGCCTCACGCAAAATGCAAGATTCAAATCAGTCTGCAAGGATGAGATTTACTATCAGGTAAATATAGGCGGTAAATGGAAAGTATATTTAAATAGTCGATTTGGCAATGGAAGCAAATACAAGAATTTCGTTAAAATAAAATTTTATTTGCCAATTTAACAAATCCAGCATGAACTAAGCACTTTTCTGTAAATATTTCCACACTCAACTACCCAAGCCCTTGCAAGCCTTATATAATCGCGCTACTTGATCGGGAGAGCGTGACGAAAGTTGCCGCCGAAGGGGCTAATACCCAAAAAACTCTCAGGCACAAAGGACCGATCGACGGGGTAGTTAAAAGTTGCCCCAACTCTGGAGAGCGGTAGCGGCAGATACGTTTATTTTTATAAATATTCGCCGGACTACCCACCGAAGGTGCGCGCGGGCAGCAAACATACATGGCTCCCGTAATCTCTCAGGTACCAGGACAGAGGGGTATGCGATTTCAGCGCATGCGGCGTTTATTCGTCGTCGTGCGTTTGTTCGTCCCTTCAATCTGGTAATGAGGCACTCATGACGCAAGCAGCGACATCACTCAAGGCAACTCCCCTCAATGCAGCCCATCGTGCGGCTGGCGCAAAAATGGTTGATTTTGGCGGTTGGGACATGCCCGTCAACTATGGTTCCCAAATCGAAGAACATCATGCAGTGCGCACTGATTGCGGCATGTTTGATGTATCTCATATGTGTGTCGTTGATCTCCAGGGCGAAAATGTTCGCAGCTTCCTGCGTGGCCTGGTAGCGAATAATGTTGATAAATTGCAGGTAGCGGGCAAGGCCCTGTATTCCTGCATGTTGAAGCCTGAAGGCACGGTCATTGATGACCTCATCATTTATTTCTTCAGCGAAAACTGGTTCCGCCTCGTCGTCAATGCTGGCACGGCAGAAAAAGACATCGCCTGGATGAATGCCCGCAATGCAGAAACCAATAGCGGCCTGACCATTACCCAGCGCCGTGATGGTGCTAACGCTTTTGCCCTGGTGGCAGTGCAGGGCCCGAACGCCCGCGCCAAGGCATGGGAAGTCTTGCCAGAAACCAAAGCAGCTAGCGCAGAAATCAAACCCTTCAACGCAGTCATCGTCGCTGATACTTCCTTTGGTGAAGTCATGGTGGCACGCACTGGTTATACCGGTGAAGATGGTTTCGAGATTGCTGTATCTGCCGATCGCGTGACTGATTTCTGGAATGCCCTGGTTGCAGCCGGTGTCAAACCTGCTGGCCTCGGTGCACGTGACACCCTGCGTCTGGAAGCGGGCATGAATCTGTATGGACAGGACATGGATGAAACAGTCAACCCGCTTGATGCTGGTCTGGCCTGGACCATAGACCTGGTCAGTGAACGCGATTTCGTTGGCAAGCAAGCACTGCAAACACAAGGCCAGAACGCCCAGTTCCTGGGTCTGATCCTGCGTGAAAAAGGCGGCATCTTGCGCGCCCATCAAAAAGTAGTATGCGCACAAGGCGAAGGCGAAATCACCAGCGGTACTTTCAGCCCTACCATGGAACAGGCAATTGCACTGGCACGTTTGCCTATGGGCGTGTCTGTCGGCGATACTGTACATGTTGTTATCCGTGACAAGCAATTGGCAGCATCCGTTGTCAAACTGCCTTTTGTCCGTAACGGCAAAATCCTGGCCGTATAATTTGATCTGCAGTCAGTACAGCGCACTGGTACTGACTACTATTGATTAGCCACTCATTATTATTTAAAACAATTTATTTAACTGGAGCCCATCATGAACGTACCAGCAGACCTGAAATACACAACATCCCACGAATGGGTACGCACAGAAGCAGACGGCACGATCACTGTCGGCATTACAGCATTTGCTCAGGATGCTTTGGGCGATATCGTTTTCGTTGATTTGCCTAAAGTTGGCACAGCACTCGAAGCTGGCAAGGATTGCGCCGTGGTTGAGTCTGTTAAAGCAGCTGGCGACATCTATGCACCAGTGACTGGCGAAGTTGTCGCCATCAATGAAGAATTGGCCGATGCACCAGAATCCATTAATGCTGACGCGTTTGCAGCATGGCTGTTCAAACTGAAACCAGCCAATATTGCTGATGTTGATGCCTTGATGAATGCTGAAGCTTACGCCAAGAACATCGCTTGATTATGTAGTTAAAAGAGGTGGCCCTGTGGCTGCCTCTTTTAATATGGATTTGCCTGTTGCGGTTTGTCCCGCATAGCTCCGCCTGATATTCCACGTTACTCTTCCGTACCCCATATACCATGACCCGTCCTTCACTGACCCAACTGGAAGCGCATGACGCTTTCATCGCTCGCCATATCGGCCCTTCTGAAGCAGAACAAGCCGCCATGCTGAAAACCCTGGGCTATGCTGACCGCACAGCCCTGATTGATGCCATCGTCCCGGCCAATATCCGCCGTCACGATGTGCTGCCACTGGCGCAATTCACAGAAGCCAAGTCCGAACAGGAAGCACTGGCCACATTGAAGGCACTGGCGTCGAAAAACCGTGTACTGAAGTCCTTGATCGGTCAGGGTTATTACAATACGCATACTCCTGGCGTGATCCTGCGCAATATCTTTGAAAACCCTGCCTGGTACACAGCTTACACACCTTACCAGCCAGAGATTTCCCAGGGCCGCCTGGAAGCCATCCTGAATTTCCAGCAAGTCATCACTGACCTGACTGGCATGGATATCGCCAATGCATCCATGCTGGACGAAGGCACGGCTGCTGCTGAGGCAATGACGCTGATACAGCGTGTAGGCAAATCCAAATCCAATGTGTTTTATGTTGGCGATGATGTCTTGCCACAGACCCGCGAAATCATAGAAACCCGCGCCAAGCCGCTGGGTATCGAGGTGCGTACTTGCACGGGTACAGAAGCACTGGACAATGATTGCTTTGGTATCTTGCTGCAATACCCTGGCGTGGACGGCGCCATCCGCGATTACCGCGAATTTGCTGCCACCTTGCATGCAAAAGGCGCGATGGTCATCACTGCTGCCGATTTGCTGGCACTGACACTGATCGCTTCCCCAGGCGAGTGGGGTGCTGACGTGGTCGTTGGTAACAGCCAGCGCTTTGGCGTACCGCTGGGCTTTGGTGGCCCGCACGCAGGTTATATGGGTACGCGCGATGCATTCAAGCGCAGCATGCCTGGCCGTCTGGTTGGCGTGACGGTTGATGCACAAGGCAACAAGGCTTATCGCCTGGCCCTGCAAACACGCGAACAACATATCCGCCGTGAAAAAGCTACCTCGAATATCTGTACAGCACAGGTGTTGCTGGCAGTGATTGCCTCCATGTATGCCGTTTATCACGGCCCAGCAGGCCTGCGCCAGATCGCCTTGCGGGTACACCGCCTGACTGGTGTGCTGGCTGGCGGCCTGAAACAACAGGGTCTGGCTATTGCCAACACTACTTACTTCGACACCCTGACAGTCAATGTCGCCAATGCTGCTGCCTACCATCAGGCTGCCCAGGCTGCGGGCTACAATCTGCGCCAGATCAGCGCAACACAAGTTGGCGTTTCTCTTGACGAGACAGTCACACGTGCTGATGTTGAAGCTTTGTGGACGATTTTTGCCAAGGCCAGCGGTGTCACGACAGCGCCGGATTTTGCAGCGATAGAAGCAGGCGTCAATGATGCATACCCGGCAGCACTGACACGCGGCACGACTTACCTGACACACCCAACTTTCAACCGCTATCACGCAGAACATGAAATGCTGCGTTACCTGCGCAGCCTGGCTGACAAGGATTTGGCGCTGGACCGCACCATGATACCGCTGGGTTCATGCACGATGAAGCTGAACGCCACCAGCGAAATGATTCCTGTGACCTGGCCAGAGTTCTCCAGCATCCATCCATTTGCGCCAAATGACCAAACTATCGGTTACCGCGAAATGATCGATCAGCTGGAAGCCATGCTGTGTGCAGCGACTGGTTACGACGCTGTATCCCTGCAACCAAATGCCGGTTCCCAGGGGGAATACGCTGGATTGCTGGTGATCCAGGCTTACCACGCATCCCGTGGTGAAGCACACCGTAATATCTGCCTGATCCCGTCTTCTGCCCATGGTACCAATCCGGCATCCGCCAGCATGGTGGGCATGGACGTGGTCGTGGTGGCTTGCGATGACAAGGGCAACGTTGATCTGGCTGACTTGCAAGCCAAGGCAGAAAAGCACAGCGCCAACCTGGCAGCAGCGATGGTGACTTATCCATCCACGCATGGTGTGTTTGAAGAAGGCATACAGCAATTGTGCGAAATCGTGCATAGCCACGGTGGTCAGGTCTATGTCGATGGTGCGAACATGAATGCGCTGGTTGGCGTAGCCGCACCGGGCAAATTTGGTGGCGATGTCAGCCATCTGAACCTGCACAAGACTTTCTGTATCCCTCACGGTGGTGGCGGCCCAGGCGTAGGCCCGGTTGCAGTTGGTGCCCATTTGGCGAAGTTCTTGCCTAATCAGAAATCCACAGGCTATGTCCGTGGTGAAGATGGTATCTCTGCCGTCAGCGCCGCACCATTTGGCTCTGCCAGCATCTTGCCTATCTCATGGATGTACATCGCCATGATGGGCGCGCAAGGCTTGAAGGCAGCGACAGAAACAGCGATCCTGGCAGCTAACTACATCGCCAAACGCCTGGCCCCGCATTACCCTGTACTGTACAGCGGTCATGATGGCCTGGTGGCGCATGAGTGCATTCTGGATCTGCGTCCATTGACAGATGCGACTGGCATTACCAATGAAGACGTGGCAAAACGCCTCATCGACTTTGGCTTCCACGCACCAACCATGAGCTTCCCTGTGCCTGGCACGCTGATGATAGAACCGACAGAAAGCGAATCACAAGCCGAACTCGACCGCTTCATCGATGCCATGATCAGCATCCGTGAAGAAATCGCCAAGGTAGCCAGTGGTGAATTCGATGCCAAAGACAATCCTCTGAAACATGCGCCGCATACAGCAGAAGTGCTGATCGCCAATGAGTGGCCGCATGCTTACAGCCGTGAAGTGGCAGCTTACCCGGTTGCTTCACTGCGCAAGAATAAATACTTTGCGCCGGTTGGCCGTGCTGACAATGTCTATGGTGATCGCAATCTGTTCTGCTCTTGCATACCAGTTAGTGATTACGAATAAGTCTTGACTGCTTTGCTATAAATGAAAACGGACATGCTTGCATGTCCGTTTTTCTTCATCAGATAATCATTCAATTCGGCATCAGTACAGGGATAGGCGCATGCGCGGTCACACCCAGACGCAGCATTTTGGCAAATTGTTCTGCCGCCAGTGGCCGGCTAAAAATATAGCCTTGTCCTTCTTCACAATGCTGGGCTTTTAAGAAAGATAGTTGCCCCTGCTTTTCTATACCCTCTGCAATGACTTTTTGTTTCAGGCTATTGCCCATCGCGATGACGGCGCTGACGATGATGCCATCACCTCCGGCTTTACTTGCACCTATTTCATTGACAAATGACTGATCGATTTTCAATACATCAATCGGGAATTGATTCAGGTAACTCAGGCTTGAATAACCAGTGCCAAAATCATCGACTGCCAGTTGTATCCCCATGTCTTTCAATTGCTGGAGTATGGCGATGCTACTTTCTGCATTGCGCATCAAGACACTTTCGGTGATTTCCAGTTGCAGGCAGCTTGGTGAAAGCCCCGTCTCTTGCAAGATGGTACGTACGGCTTCAACAAAATCCTGGCGGCGAAATTCAACTGCAGAAATATTGACAGCGATTTCGGCAATCGTTAAACCTGCATCCTGCCATTTCTTGGTCTGGATACAAGCTTCACGCAAGACCCAGCGGCCTAGCGGGATGATGACACCACAGTCTTCTGCAATGCCAATAAAGCGTATTGGTGGCACCATGCCCCATTGTGGGTGATCCCAGCGCAACAAGGCTTCTGCGCCAGTGATGGCGCCGCTTTCAAGATTAATCTTGGGCTGGTAATGCAGCGAGAATTCATTGCGTATTATTGCCAGTCGCAGATTAGCTTCTATGACTTGCCGTTCAACTGCACGCACATTCATTTCTGGTTTGAAGAACTGGTAGTTATTGCGGCCTTTTTCCTTGGCCTGGTACATGGCCGTATCAGCATTTTTGATCAGGGTATCTGCATCTGCACCGTCGGCCGGATAGGAACTGATGCCTATGCTGGTGGTGACATACAACTCATGGCCATTGATACTATGTGGTGTTGCCAGCGACTTCAATAATTTTTCGGCAGTAAAGGCCGCATTCTCGGCAGACTTGTCATCTGTCACCAGTATGACGAATTCATCGCCACCCTGGCGGCTGACAGTGTCAGAACTGCGCACGCAGGCGCACAGGCGTTCAGTGACTGATTTCAGCAGCATGTCGCCCAGAGCATGACCTAAAGAATCATTGATATGCTTGAAATTGTCCAGGTCCAGGAAGAGTACGGCGAGGTGGGTTTCGCGACGTTTGGCCAGACCTATGGCCTGGGCAATGCGGTCATTCAACAGAGCACGGTTAGGCAGGTTGGTGAGGAAATCATGTTGCGCCAGATGCGCCATTTTCACTGCCATGGCCTGGGTCGCCGTGATATCGCGGAACACCATGACAGCACCGGATAGGTTACCGTAAGAATCGTGGATAGGCGCCGTGGAATCTTCTATGGCTACCTCGCTGCCATCACGTCTGAGCAAAATGGTCCCGGGAGTAAGGGTGGTGGCCGTATCCTGTTGCAATACCTGTACGACAGGATTGGCTTTAGGCTGCCGGTTTTCACTTTGTATCAGTGGCATGACCGTGCCTATGGGCTGGCCTTGCGCTTCTTCACGTTTCCACAAAGTGATATGTTCAGCGGCGACATTGAGGTAATCGATATTACCCGCCATGTCTGTGCCTATGACGGCATCACTGATGGAATTGAGGGTGATTTCTGCTCGTGCTTTTTCCAGGAAGGCAGCGTCCTCAACCGCTTTGCGCTGAATGATATTGCGCAAGGATTGCGGCACCAGGTAACTGGAAAAATGACCCCGGGTCAGGAAACCTTGTGCACCCAGTTCAACAGCTTCGATTGCCAGCGCATGATCTGTGTCACAGATAGTCAGTATGGGAATTTTGGGGACTATTGCAAATAAGTGCTGGAAGCTGGCGATACCCTTGCTGTCCGGCAGGAAACAGTCAAGCAAGATGATATCTATAGGCTTGGTTTTGTCATGCAGATGTTCAATGGCCGTAGCCAGGGTGTCTGCAAATGCCGTTTCATAATAACCATCGCGGGCTTTGAGCAGCGCATCCTGTAGTGCCAGGGCATCGGCAATGACAGGTGTAACAACGAGAATTCGCTTGACCATGAACTGGTTCCTTATAAAGCATTTGCAGAATGAAAGCAGCCAAAGACAGTCGCAAGTAAGGTATAGACAATCTAAGCTGGTGAAATACCAGGCTTTTTTTCTATAAATTATTGCCCATGCAAACCGTCTTTTGCCATGAAGCATGATCAGAAGTTACTGCAGGTCGAGCTGGGTGTCTGTGCGATGCCGCACGCAAGGCTTAGACGAGTGCGTGGGATAGGAGTGAAAACAGCGGGGCACTTAAAAGAGGAGGAAGGTATCGATCTTATCGATACCTTTATTTAAGCCTGATTGAAAAATAACTAAATCTATTTAGCTTTATAGATACCGGCTTCCAGTATCACATCATTATTGCGAAAGATATAAGTAGTCTTGTTCTCTATCTGCTTGGACACAGGATTGTTGTAGCGATAGTCTACCCAGCCCTTACCCTTGCTTTTAGCCAGGGCAATAATGTCTTTGCGATAGTATTTGCCATCGGCATCGGGCAAGTCCAGCATGTTTTTACCTACCAGTTTAGGGTTGATGGGGTGAGCGATGACGATGCCATCCAGGCCACGCAAGTACAGGTAGATAGAGCCATTGATGAATTCAGGGTTCTTGTTGTTGATTTCCTGCACCAGCGCATCCTTGCCATTCTTTTGCATATAGGCCAGACCTTTGTCTACCATGGCAACAGCATCTGCCGGATTGTCTTCCGCTATTGCCATTGAGAATTGGCTTGCCAGCAACAATGCAAGCAATAATTTGATGAATGTCATTTTTGTCTCCCTCGCTATCATTATTTTTATTGATCGTGTGGTCTGGCACTTGCTGCATGATTAAGACTAGTGGAGATAGGCGAAAAAGGCAAAGTGTTCATGTTAATAAGCAACAGCTTGCTAGCCAGTATTGCCATCATTTAATGCAAGGCTTGATGTGATATTAAGGGGAACAATAGGAGGCACAATCTTTAACATTCAAGAGCGGCATTCGGACTGAAAAGAATTGCCCTGCGGAAAAATTGTGCAGTAAAATATGCACATGTTTCCGCATGGCAATCTATTTCTTATCTCTGTATTTCGTCTATTCCATCACTCTCATGAAAAAATCAATTCTCTTCACTGCGCTACTCGTTTCTTCTTTCACTGCATTTGCAAGTGAAGTCGCTCCTACTGTAGATAAGCAATCTTGCGAAAAAGCAGTTTATCCAAAATCAGCATTGATGAATGAAGAAACAGGGACGGTAGTTTTGTCTGTGTTGGTTGGACCTGATGGCGCGGTGGTTGATTCAAAAGTAGAGAAGTCCAGTGGTTCCAAGGCTTTGGATAAGGCAACTCAAAAGATTTATTCTTCCTGCAAATTCAAACCAGGTGCCAAAGATGGCAAACCTCAGCAAGCCTGGACCAAGCTGGAATATGTCTGGAGCCTGTCCTGATGTAATCCTTGCTGATCATCCATATCAGTAAGACAGTTCAAAAGAGATGCTTTGACATCTCTTTTTTTATGGATGATGCAGCACAAATTTTTTCTTCTCCTGTCATCAGTTTTGATGTGTATTTACTAAAGAAATAAAAAATCTTGCCGTTAATTAATTGAACGTAATGCAAGAATTTATTTCCGGGATGCACACTTGATATGACGACTACTCTTTCTGGTCTGAGCGCTACCACGACACAGGTCAATGTGGCTGTCGGTGCAAGCCAGGCCCTGGGGCTGGATAAACCAGCGGGTGGCACAGCATTGTCACTGGACGCCACAAATACATCAACGGCAACGCCTTCCTATCAGTTGAATTTGCGTGCGGCTCGCACAGTGTTGGTGTCACAAACATATGATGAGACCGGCTTTGTGCCAGCTCCAGCTACTCAGTGGCTGGAAAACAAAAGCGATGATGCTTTCAGCTATATGCTGGAACAAAATGCCAGGTTGCCGACAGTGGCTGGGCGTTTCAATGGCCTTGCCTCTGGCTTGATTGAGCGTTTTCAAACCACGCATGGTGATTTCAAGCAGGCAGTGATTGGCAATTATCCCGCCCAGGCAGGTGCCAGTCAGAATGTGGCAGACCTGAGCCAAGCCAGGTTGAATAATTTGCGCGAGCATGCGGATCAAAGTCTGGGCCTGAGCGTCACGCTGGCATCCGGACGGAGCATAGATTTTTCTATCAAAAGTAATGTTGATGGCCTGAGTGTGGAAGCCAGCAGTAGTGCCGAACTGACTGAGTCCGAGAGCAGGGCGCTGGAAAAGCTGGCGGCTGGCCTGGAGAAAACCGCCAATAGCTATTTTGTTGACCAGCGTATCAATCTCGATGCACTGGCAAGCTTCGATACTTTTGCCATCAGTTCACTCAAGCTGGATATCAAAGTCGGTGAGCAGGAATTGAATTTTAATATTGATCAATCCCATCATCAGCTCAACATAAAGTCTGCCAGTGGACAGATAGATATTGATGTCAGCCATGATAATCCTGGCTTACGCGGTAATACTGCGCAAAGGAATAAGGCGATATTGCTATTTCTTGGGCAGATCGATAATGCAGGCAATCGTGGCAGCGCTGACAAAGAGCTGATATCGCTCTACAAAGATGCATTCTCCATCATGCAAAAAATCAATACTGAGGAAGATAGTTCTGATTTGAGCACGCAGTTGCCAGGTCGCGCGCCAAGTTTTTGGGATGATGCTGCTCAGCCTTTGCTCACAGGGCTTGCTGATTTCAGTGCGAAAATCAGCGGCGTGGTGAGTACACCCAATCCTGCGCATTTGCAGGAAAGCGATTATTTCAATTATCAGGTCAGTCAAAAAACGACACAGCAGGGCCATGCGGCAAATGGCAATATCAGCCAGATACTTGATTCCAGATTGAGTGCTGCTTTTCATCAGGAATTAAAGTCAGATGTGAAGCCAGTGTTAACTAATGACAAGAATTCGCAAAGTTACCGCTATTCCACGGTCGAAGATCATGCCAGCAGCAAGCTGGTCCTGGGCTTTGATAAAAACCAACTGCATAGTGCCAGCCTGGAAAAGAGTAGCGACCGTTTGTTATCAGTGTCCAGATTCGAGTTTGGCAGGCTGGTCAGCACGCAAACTCATCCAGACAAACAAGATAGCAAGATCAACTTGCAAGTCAATACTGGCCCGCATGCTTCAGCGAGTGAGCAGGCACTGCAGCGCCTGCGCATGGTTGATAGCTTGAGGAATCAAATATTCCTTGATTGAGAGAGTTCGTCCTTAGCGCAAACGACGCGGCTGAGCTGTTTGCGTCGCTTGTGCTGAATTCGTTCTTGCCTGAGCGCGTGCCGGATGAATCTGGGGGGCTGTTGCCGTATGCACCTTGAAGATATTCACGACCTGCGCCAGACTGGCTGCTTGTTCGTTCATGGCCTGGGCGGCGGCTGAAGCCTGTTCTACCAGCGCAGCATTTTGCTGTGTCATATTATCCATATCAACGATGGCATGATTGACCTGTTCTATACCTGAGCTTTGTTCCTGGCTGGCTGAGGCAATTTCTGCCACAATGTCGGTCACGCGCCTGACGCTGGCAACAACCTCATCCATGGTGGAGCCGGCAATGGCAACCAGCTTGCCGCCTTCTTCCACTTTTTCTGCCGAGCTGTCTATCAGGGTCTTGATTTCTTTGGCTGCCGATGCAGAGCGTTGTGCCAGGTTACGTACTTCACTGGCAACGACGGCAAAGCCGCGGCCTTGTTCGCCGGCCCGCGCTGCTTCTACTGCGGCGTTCAAGGCCAGGATATTGGTCTGGAAGGCGATGCCGTCAATCACGCTGATGATGTCGACAATTTTTTTCGATGATTCATTGATGGAGCCCATAGTGGCAACAACTCTACCCACGACGCTGCCGCCCTGGGTCGCCACTTCAGATGCCGAGATTGCGAGTTGATTTGCCTGTCTGGCATTATCGGCATTTTGTTTGACGGTGGAAGTCAGCTCTTCCATGGTAGACGAAGTTTCTTCCAGTGCGCCAGCCTGTTGCTCGGTGCGGTTGGATAAATCCAGGTTGCCAGACGCAATTTCACCCGACGCAGTGGCGATGGATTCAGATCCCGTACGCACTTCGCTGACGACAGAGGCCAGTTTGTCGCGCATGCTCTTTATTGCAAACAGCAGACTGGACTGGTCATTGTCCTTGACTTGTATATCCGCAGTCAGGTCACCTTCGGCAATATGACCAACCACTTCCGCGGCATAAGCTGGCTCACCACCGAGTTGCCCGAGAATCGAACGTGTCATGTGCCAGGCCAATGCACCTACCATGGCCATCATGATGCAGCCTACGCCTAGCATGATGCCGGCCTGCTGCCAGAAGGCTTCGTTAATGTCATCCAGATAAGTGCCTGTACCTACCAGCCATTCCCATGGTGCGAAGCGCATGACGGCATAGATTTTTTCTACCTGGCCTTGTACGCCTGGTCTGGTGCCCAAGGCCTGTACTACACCTATTTTGTTTTTTTCCAGGGAGGCGCGATAGCGGTCACCAGATTCCTTCATGTCCTTTTGCGGCACACCGATGCGGTCTGCCTTGGGATGCACGAGCAACAAATCATCGTTATAGCCGCGTACGAAGAAATACATTTCATCTTTATGGAAACTGGAAATCGCCAGCTTGGCTTGTTTTTGCGCTTCTTCTCGTGAAAGCTTGCCCGCCTGCTCCAGCGCATAGGCTTTTGCTATAGCGGCATGGGCCATTTCCACCATATTGGAAATCTGCTCAGTGCGCTCCTTCGTCATGGTCTGGCGCAAGGAGTACAGGGAAATGGCGGAAATAACTGAAATGCCAAAGAGGGTGATGGCGCACAGCAGAATAATACGGGTGCTGAGTTTCATGGTGTGGTCTCACTGGTTGGATGCATGGTGCTGCAGTTTTTGTGCGTAATGGCGAGAGATGGCGTATTAATTTTTAATTAATTATCTCGGCTATATATTTTCGCCAAAATCTGCCAGCCGGTCTGCATACCTTGTTAAATGTTGTAAATGCAGTCCCGTCTTTGGGCTCTCCTGAAGATGGACAGGGCCTTAAGCGGATTGTAAGTGATGGCCACGGGCTTGGGAGAGATAATTTGCAAACAAACGACAATTCTAAAAAGGAATATTGTCTGTCCTACCAAGCTTGTGGAGGCAAGCGGGAAGGCAACTGCGGTGTAGCTTGCTTTTTCAGGTTCGGTTTGTGCAAAGTTGTTTATTTATAGAGCGGCAGCTGCATGGTCACAGGTCGTATGTCCAGATGCAAATTATGGATGGTATAGCTGTCTGTACCCGAAGCATTTGAATAATAACCAAGACTGTCAGCCTGTTTGCTGAAGCTGAATTCAAAACCAAGTTCAACTGGTGCATCCATGCCAAAAGCCAGGCCCAAGGTGCGCTCTTGCTTGCTGTCGATTAAATGGAACATCAGGTCGGTGAGCACAGTATTGGCCAATATGTCGGCATAAAAACGCTGGTCGGCATGGTAAGCATGAGCAGGAATGAGTTTGGACTTGAGTTTGTCTGCTGATGGCGTCAGGGTCTTGCTACGCAAATTGAAACGGTCACCACGGTCGAGGTAGCTGATGCGGGCATTGCTGATATTAAAATTCTTTTGCGTGCTATCGGTCGTCGCCTGACTCAAGTCAAACAGAATGGCACCTTTATAGCCTATGACTTCAACCTCGCCCTGATTGCTGACTACCATGGCGGTATTTTCATCAACACCCAGACCCAGTTTGTAATTCTTCTTCAGCATGACAGGCAACATGCGGGCAAAGCGGCCACGGATGATCAGGTGCTGGTCTATGAATACATCGGGGCCGATAAAACCCAGGCCAGCCGCAATCTCCTTGCCATCGGTGACACCAAGCTTGAGCGTGGGCAGCACAGGTTTGGCATCATAAAACATGGTGGTACTCATGATGGCAGCACCGGCACTGCTGCCAGCGATGACACCGCCGCGTTGATATAGCGCCCAGATTGCTTCCAGCATTGCAGTCTTGCTGCCATCTGCCCTGACCAGCGCCTGCACGATGCGGCACTGGTCGCCGCCAGTGAAAAAAACGCCGCTGGCATCTTTGAGCTTATCCAGCCAGGCTGTGTTGTTGACGATATCTTCTGGTTTGAATTGCGCGTGCTTCACCGAAAGGGGAATCAAAAAAGCCTGGGCACCATTCTGATTCAGAGATTCCACGGCAAATCCCCCGGATTTTTCCGGATTGCCTGCGGCCGCCGGGATGACCGCAATCTTGGCACCTTTGCCCCCGGCCTGTTGCACGATGCGCTGCCAGACCACGGCATTATCTGCCCGTAATGCACCACCTATGATGACGAGTGAGCCTTTCAATGGTTGCTGTGACTTGTTTTCTGCATGTGCATTCATGGGTAATTGCCAGAGTAAGATTGCCAGACAACTGAGCAAACCATATAAGCTGCCAGGTAGCCAGTGATTATTTTTCAGAGAAATTGTCATTATTTTCATCCTGATTTTTTGCTATTGTAAGTGATTCAATTCACCACTATGCGTATGAGTTTAAAAAAAGGGACAACACCAAGTGTTGCCCCTAATATCCACGCAGGCGCTGCTTTGGAAGTGATTATTAATACTGATTATTTAAATGAGTAGTTAGCAGATATGTAGACGAAGCGACCACGTGGGGCGGTATAGCTGGGGTCATAGCCAGCGATGAAGCTATATACCTGGTTGGAGCGTGGCGGGTTGGTATCCAGCAGGTTCTTGATCCCCGCACGCAGGCTGAATGCCTTGCTGAACTTATAGCTGCCACTCAAATCCCACAAGACATAGGCAGGCACATCGCGGGTGCTGCCATCAGCCAGTGCATTCTGGTCGTGATAGCCCTGGCGCGTGACGCAAATATCATCGACACGATGTTGAATTTCCTCATGCCCTTCGTGCAGTCTTCTCACCCCATCTTTGCAGCGCACAAGATGTTTGTGATCCAGTCTGTCATCAATTTCTTTATTCATTCTGGTAGTGGGCAGGCGGCATTGACCATGCCTATCATGGCACCCCTGGCTGACCTGGTTGGCGTGTTGGCACTGGCGCGCATACCCTGGGCGAAGTGGATGATACCTTTGCAGTTACTGTACTTTGTACTGGCCCTGGGTTTGCTGGCTTTGTCTTGCGCGATCAGTTGGTAGTGCTAATGGGCGGTGTTAATGGGTAGTGTTAGTGCATCAACCAGCGCCGCACCGCGAAGCTCAATGCATCTACCATGGCAACCAGTATCAGCATGGCGATGATGACTGTGGCCGCAGTCTGCATTTGGAATAGTGACAGATGGTACTTCAACATCTGTCCCAGGCCACCAGCACCGACTACACCCAAGATGGCGGCGGCACGGATATTGTTTTCCCAGCGGTACAGGGTGTAGGACAGCATTTGCGGCAGGCTTTGGGGCAGGGTGGTGTACAGGAAGGCATTGATGGCAGAGGCACCATTCAGGCGCAATGTGGATTCTGCCGGCGGCGCGGCGTTTTCCAGTACTTCTGCAAACAGGCGGCCAAGTACACCTGTGGTATGGGCGGCCAGCGCGATGGTGCCGGCAAATGGCCCCAGGCCAGCGGCAATCAGCATGATGGAAGCCCACACCAGTTCGGGTATGGCACGCGCTACATTTAAAAATAAGCGCGTGCTGCTTTTTGCAATTTCGCCAAAGCGGCCGCTGGCTGGCAGGGCCAGCAACAGACCCAGGATGGAGGCAATCAAGGTACCCAGTGCCGACATGGCCAGGGTTTCAAAAGAAGCCAGGGCGGTTTTTGTCAGCAGGGCAGGGCTGGTATCGGGCGGTGCAAATCCTTGCAGGAATTCCCAGGTTTTGCCTGCGGCATCGTCGCTGAAGAGGGCGCGCCATTCCATATTCAGACTGACAAAACTGGCCACGATCAGCAGCATGATGCCTGCGCTTAATGCCAGTTTGAGCGGGCTGAATAGTGCCGGTGCGACTGGCATGTTGTTATCTTGCGTACTCATGCCAGTGCCTTGCGGAATAATTTACTGGCCAGATCAGCAATGCCAACCAGCAGCACGAAGACGATCAGCATGGTTGACACTTCAGCGCCAGACAACATTTTCATCGATTCATCCATACGCTGACCTAGCCCACCGGCGCCGACAAAGCCCATGACGACAGAACCGCGTATCGCGCATTCCCAGCGATAGATGGTGTAGGAAATCAGTTCTGGCGCGGCATTGGGCAATGCTCCGTAAAGAAATGCCGTCAGACGGCTGCTGCCATTCCTCAGCAGGCTGTCGGTGGCGTGGGTATCACTGGCTTCCAGTATTTCAGCATAAACCTTGCCAAGCATGCCTGCATAGGTGAGGGCGATGGCAAATACACCAGCAGTTGGCCCCAGCCCGACCAGGCGCACGAACAACAAGGCCCAGACCAGCTCGGGCACGCTGCGCAGCAAGACCAGCTTCCAGCGCACGATCTGGCGCAACAGCCTTGCCATGCCATGCATGCGCCCGCTGCCTATACGTGAAATCGATAAATGTTCATTGACGATCAGGGTCATGGGGATTGCACCCAGCAGTGCCAGCGTCAGGCCCGCCGTGGCAATGGCGATGGTTTGCCAGGTCGCTTCCAGTACGATGAGTAAAAAATCTGTTGAATGCGCTGGTGGAAAGAAGCTGGACAAGAAACGCCAGGTCGCACCCAGGCTTTGCGCATCGATCAGTTGCCAGGGCTTGAACTCAGTGATGATCAGCATGGGCCAGAGCAGCACCAGCATGCAAAAGGTGACCGTCGCCCGCATGCGCCATGCGGGATCATGTTGTATCTCTGGATGGCTCGCCTGCTGTGTCATCGTGCTTAAAAACAGCGTGGTGCGTCAGAAAAATCAGCCTGATCTGGCGCTGCCATATCCAAAGACTGTTGCCCGGGACTACCCGTATTCCGGTACAGGTCGGCGATCATCTGGTCATCGACCTTGTCACTGTCGAACAGGATTTTACCGGCGCGCAAGCCTATGATGCGCGGGAAGTGCTGGCGTGCCAGTTCTACCTGATGCAGGCTGCAGATCAGCGTCGCATTGCGTTGCTTTGCTTCCTGCTGCAGGGTGTTCAAAGTTTGTAGTGCCAACGTAGGGTCTAGCGCAGACAGGGGTTCATCCACCAGCAGCAGGCTGGCATCAGACAATAGAAGACGTGCCAGTCCGCAGCGCTGGCGTTCACCGCCAGACAGTTTATCGACCCTGGCATAGAGCTTGTGTTGCAGATCAAAACGCTGTAAGGCATGCCAGGCAGCCAGTGGGTCTGTGGGCTTGATCAGATTGTGCAGTGCCTGTGCCAGTGTCCAATGTGGCAGGCGGCCCGCCAGTACTGCGGTCACTACGCGCTGGCGCGCTGGCAACGGTGGGGTTTGTGGTGCCAGAAACAGATGACGGCGCAGAGCATGGCGTGCCCTGTGTGACAAGGCCCAGACATCCCGGTCCATGAACTGGAATTGGCCGCTGGCCGGTTGATGGGCTGCAGCCAGGGTATGCAGCAGCGTGGTTTTGCCTGCGCCTGACGGCCCTATGATGGCAATTTGTTCACCCTGTGCTACGGTCAGGTTAAGGTTTTCAAGTATGTACTGCTGTTGCCCTTGCCCTTGCCCTGCCACCGAAGCAGTGTGTGCTGCACCGGGAAATACCACACTCACTTGCTGCAAAAGCAGCGGTGCTACTGACATTACTTCAGCAGACCGGCATTGTGCGCTGCCGCTTCTATGGCCTTGTAGTTGTCGGCCTTGGTAGGGATGAAGCGTGTCGCACGTTGCAGATCCAGGATTTCCTTGTCTTGCGGATTGGCTGGATCGAGGCTCATGAAGGCATCTGTGATTTTCTTGCGCATATCGGCTGGCATGTCGGTACGTACTGACCAGTTATAGTCAAAATAGCCTGGCGTGGTGTAAAAGACGTGTACCAGTTTGGTATCGACCTTGCCTTGTGTTAGCAGTTTTTCCCAGACTGAAATATTCAGGGCACCTGCATCTACCTTGCCGCCAGATACAGCAGCCACGGTCGCATCATGCGCGCCAGAAAAGGCGATGCGTTTCATGTCCGTGTCAGGGTTGATCTTGGCTGCCAGCAAATAAGAGCGTGGCATCAGATGGCCGGAAGTAGATGATTCCGACCCAAAGGTAAATGTCTTGCCTTTCAGGTCTTCGAGTTTAGTAATGTTTTTATCGGTGGTGATGAACACTGATTTAAATTTTTCATCTTCTTCACGCTGCACCAGCGGTATGACCTGGTCTTTGCTGCGCACTTTGGCCTGTACGAAAGTAAAGCCGCCAAACCAGACCATGTCCAGTTTTTTATTGATAAGTCCTTCCACCGATGCGGCATAGTCAGTGACAGGTATAAATTCTACTTTCATGCCCAGCTTTTTTTCCAACATGGCACCCAGGGGTTTGAACTTGCGTTGTAATTCTGTCGGTGCTTCGTCAGGTATGGCAGATACGCGTAATACCTGTTGTGCCTGAGCCAGGCCGGTGAATGCCAGCAAGCTGGCAGCAATCATGATGTAACGACGGCACACAGCAAAGCGAGTGGCAGGATTAGACATGTTTTTTCCTAGAAGGCTAACTTAATTAAAACAGGGGCTGCAAGGTTAATATGGGCGACCTGGATCTAATTACTGGCAGTTTTATGTAAAGTACCAGCAGGTGCCATGCTTTGTACATTGAAGTGTTGCAGAGGCAAATACTGGCTTTGATTCCGGCCAGCTTTCTTGGCTTCGTACAGGGCAGCATCGGCACATTTCAGCAGCGAATTGGCATCGACATCAGGATGTTTATAGAAATTGCTAAAGCCTATGCTGACGCTGATGCGCTGGCTGATACGGGAATTGATATGCGGTATATTCAAGTCCCAGACAGCTGTCCGTAATTTTTCTGCAAATAGCATGGCTGAATCGGGCGCCATATTGGGCAGCATGAGGATAAATTCCTCGCCACCAAAACGAGCCAGTACATCGGTTGCCCTCAGCAATTGCTTGCGCAGGGCAGCAGCGACTTGTATCAGTGCCTTGTCGCCAGCCACATGTCCATAGCTGTCATTGTATTCTTTGAAGTAGTCTATATCGACCATGAAAACTGACAAGGGGACGTTATGTCGCACTGCATGGCCCAACGCCATTTTGTAATGCTCATCAAAGAAGCGGCGATTGTAAATGCCAGTCAGGCTGTCGGTCGTGGCTTCGCGCTTGAGCGCTTCAGAATGCGTGCGCAGGATTTTTTCGCGTTTGATCGATGTGGTTGAATCACTGATCTGTATCAGGCAGTGACGTTCACCATATTCTGCAAAGATAGGCGTGATGGTGATGGATTGATCTATACGATTCTTTTCGTTGTCATGTTCGTGCTCATTGCGCTGAAACAAAGGCAAAGGCGAGCGATGCAGAGCGTTAGACAAGACGACAGGCAAGCCGTAATTAAGCGTATTGGTGATGGCGTTCAAGATGGCGCGACTTGGCAATTCTTCAAAGGCTTCGGAAATATGCTTGCCTATGGCCAGATTTGCAGGAATACCAGTATGTCTTTCCACCCAGCCATTCCACATGCGCACAGTCTGTTGTGCATCAAGCACAATCAGGCCCAGGCTGATGGAATTGAATATTTGTTCCATCGCGAATGGTGAGGGGGACAACAACTGCGCCATTAAACTGCTCCCAGAAAGCGCTCAAGCTGGATAATCAAATCTTTTAGGGATGTGGAGCTAAGCAGGAAAATCAAATGTCCTTCTGAATGCCTTCTCTCTATCGCCAGGTCTATATGCAGCAACAAGACATAGGGTTGCTCAAGATCGTCGCTAACACGGCGGAATATTTCTTCCGTCGTTGCCACCGAGTAATCCGGCAAGGAACAATTCAAGGGGATGTTCAGCATATCCGCCATCGCAGACAGGCAGGCATTGAGGATGATATTGCCCAGTTCGCACATGGCTTCTTGTTCAAATTCGGCCAGGTCTTCCAGGCTGATTTGTGAACCCATCATGTCACGCACGATTTCCAGTGCATGCTCTTCAGTGAATAGCAGGATAGCTTCAGCCTCAAACGAGCCGCTAAAGGTTTGGTGTACAGCACCAAAGCGTTCACTTTGCAAACCCATGGATGAGACATCAATCTCCGAGGATTTTCGGATTTCGACAGAAGGCACCGACAGGCGAACTTCTTCACCCACAATATCACTGAGGCTGGCTGCAGCTCTGCCAGCGCCGACATTGAAGACCTCGCTTAATGCATCGAGATGAAGTTCGGTCAGGGAATTCATTTTCCGCTCGCGAAATAATTGAGAACGATAGTGATGGACTTCTCAGTCACCGGTTTGGCGACAAAAATGGTGCCTATGGATGTCGCCCGGTTTTGCATGGTGTCTTGTACATTCGCTGAAAAAATGGCGATACGCATTTGTGGATAATTTTGCAAAATCTGCTCTGCTGCGTCAGTCCCCAGCATACCTGGCATGTTGATGTCCATGGTGCAAAAGTCGGGCTTGTGCTCTACGACGGACTTGATAGCCTCTTCTCCACTGGCAGCTTCAAAAAATTCCCAGTCAGGATGCACTGCTTTGACATGCGCACGAATAACCATGCGAGAAACTTTACTATCGTCAACAATGAGTATTTTTTTCATAATGTATTTTATGTAAGACAAATGCACCCAAGAATGGTGAGTGGTAGCGTAAATTCATTTTACCTTAGTGCGACACAAAATTCGCCTTCCAGATGATCAATTAATGTTTCAAATGATTACGATTTTTGCTTGAGGCGTCGCCACAAGGTTGTTCTGCTGATACCCAGGTAGTCGGCGGCTGCTTCGCGGTTGTGATTGAACTTTTCCATGACCAGTTCCAGTGACTCTGAAGGTGGCTGTGTATCTGAATTAATGGATGAATTTTGCGCGATATTTAATTCTGGCAATGTTTTTGCCACGAAGGCTGGTGTCAATGCCTGGAGCGGTTCAGCAGCCAAAAACAAGGCCAGGCGTTCCATGAGATTGCGTAATTCTCTTACATTTCCTGGCCAGGCGTAGTCTTGCAAAAGCCTGCTGCAACTGGCGATTTCTGCATGCAGGTTGGCATGAGGCCTGACACCCATGGCAGCTAAGGCATGCTTCAGGCACCATTCTGTCAGTGGCAGTAAATCATCGGCACGTTCGCGTAATGCTGGCAAGTGCAGGCGCAATACGGCGAGGCGAAAATACAGATCTGCGCGAAACTTTCCTTCTTTTACCCTCACTTCCAGGTCGCAATGGGTGGCGCTGATAATGCGCACGTCGACCGGTATCGGGCGCATGCTGCCCACGCGGTTGATTTCACGTTCTTCCAGCACGCGCAGCAGGCGAGTCTGCAGTGTGAGCGGCATTTCACCAATTTCATCCAGAAACACCGTCCCTCTGTGGGCAATTTCAAACAAACCAGCATGACCGCCACGTTTTGAACCTGTGAAAGCACCTTCTTCATAACCAAACAATTCAGATTCCAGCAGACTTTCGGCAATCGCACCACAATTGACAGCAACAAAGGGTTGGCGTGCCCGCGTGCTTTCGCGGTGCAATGCCTGGGCAGCTAATTCCTTGCCGGTGCCAGTTTCACCCTGCAAGAGCACTGTGGCGGGGGAGCGGGCGAACAAGGCGATGGACTTGCGGGTCGCCTGCATGATGGCAGAGTCACCTCGCAAATCATGCAAATTGTGTTTTGCACGTAATGATTCTGCTGCCGGATGCTGGCGACCTCTGCTGGATTCCAGCCTGGTCAGGCGAGCGATTTCCAGTGCGTCGTCAAAGGCTTGTCGTATCGATGTGGCGGAATACATGAAAATGCCAGTCAGGCCAGCTTCTTCAGCCAGGTCAGTAATCAGACCCGCGCCGACGATGACCTTGATGCCGCCAGCCTTGAGTTCACTGATCTGAGCGCGCGCATCTTCTTCGGTGACATAGGTGCGTTGCTCCAGCGGGAAACCGAAAGTTGTCTTGAAATCCGCCAGCTCTGGCATAGTCTCCTGGTAATTGATGAGACCAATGGCGGGCGAAACCTTACGTGCCCTGGCCAGGGCCTGCATGACGTCAAAGCCACTGGCCTTGGCGATAACGACCGGGACGGGCAGGCGATTCTTGAGGTAGGCCCCATTCGAGCCCGCCGCGATGACAGCATCGCATCTCTCGGTTTGCAGGCGCTCTTTCAGGTATTGGGCGGCTTCTTCAAAACCCATGTGTATGGGCTCTATGTCAGCACTGACATCATATTCAACCATGATGTCACGGAACATGTCGAACAGGCGTGAGATGGAGACTGTCCAGATGACAGGTTTGTCGTGGGTATCGCGCAGCGCAGGTGGATGTTTCATATATGTTTCAATTGATGTTTCGAAATTCAATGTGAAACGTTATTATGAAACAAATCTGCGGCCTTGCACAGGATTTAATATGCGTGCATGGCGAATAAGTATTTGATTTATATGCATATCGGCCTGAAACGGCAGTCAGAGCAGGGCTGCTGGCACGCTGATTGCAATACGCATCCCAGAATCTGTTCATTAACCTGAAAGCATACACATGAGTACATACTCCGCAGGTGCCGCCTTCCGCAAGGCGATGCAGGAAGAATCCCCGTTGCAAGTCGTCGGAGCAATCAATGCCAACCATGCCTTGCTGGCAAAACGTGCCGGTTTCAAGGCGATCTACCTGTCTGGCGGCGGTGTTGCTGCCGGTTCCCTGGGTTTGCCTGATCTGGGCATCTCCAATCTTGACGATGTCCTGACTGATGTACGCCGCATTACTGACGTTTGCGATCTGCCTTTGCTGGTCGATGTGGATACCGGCTTTGGTTCATCCGCCTTCAATGTGGCACGTACTGTCAAGTCCATGATCAAGTTTGGCGCTGCAGCCATCCATATCGAAGACCAGGTTGGTGCCAAGCGTTGCGGCCATCGTCCTGGCAAGGAAATCGTCAGCAAGCAGGAAATGGTGGACCGCGTGAAAGCTGCAGTCGATGCGCGTACAGATGACAACTTCGTCATCATGGCGCGTACTGATGCGCTGGCTGTTGAGGGGCTGGAAGCGGCGATAGACCGTGCCCTGGCTTGCGTAGAGGCGGGTGCAGATATGATCTTCCCGGAAGCCATCACTGAACTGGCGATGTACAAGCAATTCGCCAATGCCGTCAAAGTACCTATCCTGGCAAATATCACTGAATTTGGCGCTACTCCTTTATACTCCGTCGAAGAACTGGCTGCAGTGGATGTGGGCCTGGTCTTGTACCCATTGTCCGCTTTCCGCGCCATGAACAAGGCAGCAGAAAACGTCTATGGCGCGATACGGCGTGATGGCACGCAAAAGAATGTCGTCGACACCATGCAAACCCGCATGGAATTGTATGAGCGTATTAATTACCACGACTTTGAGCAAAAGCTCGATGCTCTGTTTGCGCAGCAAAAAGCCAAATAATAATGATGTAAGAACCTGTTTGCGATCTGTAGCGAGCGTGCGTCAGCGGGGTGAAGAGCAGCGCAAAAAGCGGAATGTACTCTAGTACATGAGCATTTTGAGCAGCACATGAGTCCCGATCACGCAGGCGCAGTAAGATCGCAAACAGGTTCTAAGCTGTCCCGTCCTTGCGCTGCATCAAGTGAGAGGGCAGGAACAGCCTTGAATATGAACCTCTGGAGAAATAATCATGACTGAAGCAGTTCCTTTCAAACCTAAGAAATCCGTCGCCCTGTCTGGCGTTACCGCTGGCAATACTGCCCTGTGTACTGTAGGCAAAACCGGTAATGATCTGCATTATCGCGGTTATGACATCCTGGACGTGGCTGACGCCTGCGAGTTTGAAGAAATTGCCCATTTGCTGGTACACGGTAAATTGCCTACCGTCGCAGAATTGCGTGGCTACAAAACCAAATTGAAAGCCCTGCGTGGCTTGCCAGCCAATGTCAAGGCAGCACTGGAGTGCTTGCCGGCATCCTCCCATCCTATGGATGTCATGCGTACCGGTGTGTCTGCACTGGGTTGCGTATTGCCAGAAAAAGATGACCATAATCACCCTGGTGCGCGCGATATCGCTGACCGTTTGATGGCTTCACTGGGTTCCATGCTGCTGTACTGGTATCACTACAGCCATAACGGCAAGCGTATAGAAACAGAAACTGATGATGAATCCATAGGCGGCCATTTCCTGCACCTGCTGCACGGTGAAAAACCAAGCGCATCGTGGGAAAAAGCCATGCATACTTCATTGATACTGTATGCAGAGCATGAATTCAATGCCTCGACCTTTACTGGCCGTGTAATCGCTGGTACGGGTTCTGATATGTATTCCGCCATCACTGGTGCTATCGGTGCCCTGCGCGGCCCTAAACATGGTGGCGCGAATGAAGTGGCGTTTGAAATCCAGAAGCGTTACGACAATCCTGATGAAGCAGAAGCAGATATCAAGAAACGCGTGGAAAACAAGGAAGTCGTGATCGGTTTCGGCCACCCTGTTTATACCATCTCTGATCCACGCAACAAGGTCATCAAGGAAGTGGCACGCAATCTGTCCAAAGAAGCGGGCGCAATGAAGATGTTTGATATTGCCGAACGTCTGGAAACCGTGATGTGGGATATCAAGAAAATGTTCCCCAACCTGGACTGGTTCTCTGCTGTGTCTTACCACATGATGGGTGTGCCAACTGCCATGTTCACGCCTTTGTTCGTGATTGCGCGTACCTCAGGCTGGGCGGCGCACATCATAGAACAGCGTATCGATAACAAGATCATTCGTCCTAGCGCCAATTATGTAGGTCCTGAAGATCTGAAGTTTGTTCCCTTGAATAAGCGTAAATAAATAAGCGTAAATAAGCAAGGCAGAGGTTGCATATGAAAGTGCAGGCAGATTTCTCGAAACTCAGCACCAGACGCGCTGTGAGGCAAGATCTGCCGCGCCTGCTGGAACTCATCGCTGACGATGACCTGGGCAAAAACCGTGAAGGCGTGGGCTCGGAGGACGCATGTTATACCAAGGCCTTTGAGCGTATAACAGCCGATGACAATCAGTTCCTGATGGTGGCCGAACTGGATGGCCGCATCATCGCCATGCAGCAAGTCACTTTCATCCCTGGCCTGAGCAGGAAAGGGTCTACCCGCGCCATGATAGAAAGCGTGCGGGTTGATGGCTATCTGCGCGGGCAGGGCATAGGCCACTGGTTCATAGAACAGGCCATAGCCCTTGCACGTGAGCGCGGTTGCCAGTTGGTGCAACTGACCAGCGACAAAAAGCGCATACAGGCGCACAGGTTCTATGGAAGCATGGGCTTCACAGCATCACATGAAGGCTTCAAATTGCAGCTCTGAGTTGTTCTATGAATTAACTTGAACTGCCCAGAACACCAAATACTAATATTTAAAAATAGCGAGCCATGAATACTCAATTCCGCAAGCCACTACCCGGCACTACTCTGGATTATTTTGATACACGTGCAGCAGTAGATGCCATCGTGGCAGGGGCTTATGACAAGCTGCCCTACACTTCACGTGTATTGGCAGAAAACCTGGTGCGTCGCTGTGACCCGGCTACGTTGAACGATTCCCTGCGCCAGTTCATAGAACGCAAGCGCGACCTGGATTTCCCCTGGTTCCCGGCTCGCGTAGTTTGCCATGACATCCTCGGCCAAACGGCCCTGGTCGATCTGGCTGGTTTGCGCGATGCGATAGCCCTGCAAGGTGGTGACCCGGCGCTGGTCAACCCTGTCGTACCTACCCAACTGGTGGTCGATCATTCGCTGGCGGTTGAATGCGGTGGTTTTGATCCCGATGCGTTCGACAAAAACCGTGCGATTGAAGACAGGCGCAATGAAGATCGTTTCGACTTCATCAACTGGACCAAGAAGGCATTCAAGAATGTCGATGTGATCCCGCCTGGCAATGGCATCCTGCACCAGATCAATCTGGAACGCATGTCGCCGGTCGTGCAAGTGACTGATGGTGTGGCTTATCCAGATACCCTGGTCGGTACCGACAGTCATACACCTATGGTGGATGCGCTTGGCGTCATCGCGATTGGTGTCGGTGGTCTGGAAGCAGAAAGCGTCATGCTGGGACGTGCATCCTGGATGCGTTTGCCAGACATCATCGGTGTAGAACTGACAGGTAAACCGCAAGAAGGTATTACAGCAACTGACACGGTATTGGCCTTGACAGAATTCTTGCGCAATCAAAAAGTCGTGTCGTCTTATCTGGAATTTTATGGCGAAGGTGCATCTCACCTGACCCTGGGTGACCGCGCCACCATTTCCAACATGGCACCAGAATTTGGTTCCACTGCCGCCATGTTTTATATCGACGAGCAAACCATCAAATACCTGAAACTCACAGGCCGTGATGATGAACTCGTCAAGCTGGTAGAAACCTATGCCAAGGAAACTGGTCTGTGGGCAGATACCCTGAAAAATGCAGAATATGAACGCGTACTGAAGTTTGATCTGTCTTCTGTCGTGCGCAATATCGCGGGGCCGTCCAACCCGCACAAGCGTGTGCCAACGTCTGAACTGGCAGCGCGCGGCATCAGCGGTACAGTAGAAAACGAGCCTGGCCTCATGCCTGACGGCGCAGTCATCATCGCTGCGATTACCAGCTGCACCAATACCAATAACCCGCGCAATATGGTCGCTGCTGGTTTGCTGGCACGCAATGCCAACAAGCTGGGGCTGACTCGCAAGCCCTGGGTCAAGAGTTCACTTGCGCCAGGTTCCAAGGCTGTGACCCTGTATCTGGAAGAGGCTAATTTGATGCCCGAGCTGGAACAATTGGGCTTTGGCGTGGTCGCCTATGCATGCACATCCTGCAATGGCATGTCCGGCGCGCTTGATCCTGTCATCCAGAAAGAAATCATAGACCGTGATTTGTATGCGACGGCTGTGTTGTCAGGTAACCGCAATTTTGATGGCCGTATCCACCCATATGCGCAACAGGCTTTCCTGGCATCGCCACCGCTGGTGGTGGCTTATGCGATTGCTGGCACTATCCGTTTTGATATCGAGAAAGACGTGCTTGGTCTGGATGCAGCGGGCAAGCCAGTAACGCTGAAAGATATCTGGCCGACGGATGAAGAAATTGATGCCGTGGTTGCAGCCAGCGTCAAGCCTGAGCAATTCCGTAAAGTGTATATCCCCATGTTTGCCAAGCAGGCAGATGATGGTGAAAAAGTCAGCCCCCTGTATGACTGGCGTCCACAGACTACCTATATCCGCCGCCCACCGTATTGGGAAGGCGCACTGGCAGGCGCGCGCAATATGAAGGGCATGCGTGCGCTGGCGGTATTGGGTGACAACATCACGACTGACCATCTGTCACCATCGAATGCCATCATGCTCGACAGTGCCGCTGGTGAGTATCTGGCCAAGATGGGTTTGCCGGAAGAAGATTTCAATTCTTATGCGACCCACCGTGGCGATCATTTAACAGCACAACGTGCCACCTTTGCCAACCCGACTTTGAAGAATGAAATGGTCGTGGTTGATGGCAAAGTCAAGGCAGGTTCACTGGCCCGCATAGAACCAGAAGGACAGATCACTCGCATGTGGGAAGCCATAGAAACCTATATGGAACGCAAGCAGCCGCTGATCGTGATCGCCGGTGCCGATTATGGTCAGGGTTCTTCGCGTGACTGGGCAGCCAAGGGTGTGCGCCTGGCTGGGGTAGAAGTGATAGTTGCTGAAGGTTTCGAGCGTATACATCGCACCAACCTGGTCGGCATGGGTGTCTTGCCGCTGGAGTTCTTGCCGGGTGTGAACCGCCTGACGCTGAACATCGATGGTACAGAAACCTTCGACGTCATAGGCGAGCGCATGCCACGCGCAACCCTGACCCTGATCATCAATCGCAAGAATGGTGAATCAGTGGCAGTGCCCGTGCTGTGTCGCCTGGATACTGCAGAAGAAGTCTCGATTTATGAAGCCGGTGGCGTCTTGCAGCGTTTTGCGCAAGACTTCCTGGAATCTGCGAAGGCTGCGTAATTTCACTTATGCTGTTTGCAAGCACTACTCTTGATGGAGTAGTGCTGCTTCTGAATCAAATTTTAAAGAGTTCAAAACTATGGCCCATCTTTCACAGATCAAAATCCCGGCGACTTATATGCGCGGTGGCACCAGCAAGGGCGTGTTTTTTCGCCTGCAGGATTTGCCGCAAGCAGCACAGCAACCGGGTGCAGCACGTGATGCCTTGTTGTTGCGTGTAATCGGCAGCCCCGATCCTTATGGCAAGCAGATCGATGGCATGGGCGGTGCGACTTCCAGCACTAGCAAAACCGTCATCCTGTCAAAAAGCAGCAAGCCGGATCATGATGTTGATTACCTGTTTGGCCAGGTGGCTATAGATAAGGCCTTTGTTGACTGGAGCGGCAATTGCGGCAATCTGTCTGCGGCAGTAGGCGCTTTTGCCATCAGTGCTGGCCTGGTGGATGCTGAACGCGTACCGCACAACGGCATCGCCACCGTAAGGGTATGGCAGGCGAATATCAGCAAGACCATCGTTGCGCATGTACCTGTGACTGATGGGGCAGTGCAGGAGACGGGTGATTTTGAACTCGATGGTGTGACCTTTGCAGCAGCAGAAGTGCAGCTTGAATTCATGGACCCTGCCGCTGATGAAGATGGCGCAGGTGGTTCCATGTTCCCGACTGGTAATCTGGTCGATGACCTGGAAGTGCCGGGTGTGGGTACGCTGAAAGCGACCATGATCAATGCTGGTATTCCGACCATCTTCATCAATGCAGAAGCAATAGGGTATACAGGCACGGAATTGCAGGACGCCATCAACGGTGATGCCGAAGCCTTGGCCAGGTTTGAAACCATACGTGCCTATGGCGCACTGCGCATGGGACTCATCAAGGATATCTCCGAAGCGGCACAACGCCAGCACACTCCCAAGGTGGCCTTCGTTGCCAAGGCGCTAGCCTATACTTCATCCAGCGGCAAGCAAGTCAATGCGACTGATATCGATTTGCTGGTACGCGCCCTGTCGATGGGCAAGCTGCACCACGCGATGATGGGTACGGCAGCTGTGGCCATCGGTACTGCGGCAGCTATCCCGGGCACGCTTGTGAACCAAGCGGCTGGTGGTGGTGCACGCACTGCGGTGCGTTTTGGCCACCCATCCGGGACTTTGCGGGTAGGGGCTGAGGCTACGCAAGTCAACGGCGAATGGAGTGTGACCAAGGCCATCATGAGTCGCAGCGCACGTGTGCTGATGGAAGGCTGGGTACGCGTACCAGGCAGCAGTTTCTGAATCTTTTGTTGCTGTCAGCTCGCCTGGTAAGGCTGTAGCAAGCAAAGTCATTCAAGATAAACACATCCGACTCTCAGATGGAAACGCCTGAGAGCAGGGCAGGCTTGCGCCCGGATTTTTTGCAAGGCTGTGAAATAAAGGATAGCCATGTGGTACACCTTCGCCGGTAGTTTGAATTCCATCTTTATACTGATCAGCCTGTATGGTATCTGGTCACAAGTAAAGATGGTCTGGGATAGAAAGGCAGCGGCGCGGACTGTGTGCGACGTGAACGAGAGTGAAAGCGAAAAGCCGACTGACTTGCTGTCGCTGAACCAGTTCACTGTCAGCTTCCTGGCGTATTGCGCATTCTTTGTTTATGGTTACTCCATACGGCCATTCAATCATTTCATCGTCTGGCCAAGGATGATAGCAGCGATGCTGATACTGGCTTTGTTGTGGGAAATTTATAGAGACCGCAAGACCAGGCTTGCTTTTGCTTCTTCCATGATGGCGGCTGCCATCATGTTGCTCGCTTTGTCGGGATTGATCTTTGGGGGTACTTTTATAGATGAAGGTCGCAGGGTTTCTCAAAGCCTGATCTTGCTGGTCACCCTGTTTTTAGCCCAGGGATATGCGCATCAGATCAGTCTGATCTGGAAGTCAGGCAAGACCGGCGCGGTCTCTTTGAAAATGAGTCAATTTATTTTGGCGATGGATGTGACGACGATCTTGTTTGCCTTTGCCATGGGCTTGCAAACAGGCTGGCCTTTATTGTTTTTGGCGACGGTCAGTGCCGTCACCAAGCTGGCCATCATGTACTTGTTTACATGGGTGGAATTCAGCCCCCTGGCACTACAGCGCAGGAGCGGTTTTGCCTGAGTCCTGATTGTGCAGAACGCGGTTTTAGTGATAATAAAATGAAGGAGATACCATGTCTTATGCAGCTTTTTATCAAAAATCCATACAAGAACCTGAGGCTTTCTGGGATCAGGAAGCCAAACTGATAGACTGGCACAAGCCTTATGAACAGGTGCTTGATCACAGCAATCCACCATTTGCCAAATGGTATGTCGGTGGTGAAACCAATCTCTGCCATAACGCTGTCGATCGCTGGCTCGCCACCCAGGCAGACCAGCCTGCGCTGATCGCAATTTCTACCGAAACCAATACCGAAAAAACCTATAGTTTTGCCGAGTTGCACGTAGAAGTGCAACGCATGGCTGCCATCATGTTGAGTCTGGGTGTCAGGCAAGGTGACAGGGTATTGATCTATATGCCCATGATAGCTGAAGCAGCTTTTGCCATGCTGGCCTGCGCACGCATAGGTGCGGTGCATTCTGTAGTGTTTGGCGGTTTTGCTTCCAAGAGCCTGGGCACACGCATTGATGATGCCAAGCCTGTGCTGGTAGTGTCGGCTGATGCCGGTATGCGTGGTGGCAAGGCTGTGCCCTACAAACCATTGCTGGATGAAGCCATCGCCCTGGCTGAGCACAAGCCTGCACATGTCTTGCTGGTAGACCGAGGTCTCGATGCCATGCAACTGGTGGCTGGGCGAGACGTAGATTATGCGGCAGCGAGAGCGCAGCATATGGATGCGCAGGTACATGTGACCTGGCTGGAATCCAATGCCATGTCTTATGTCTTGTACACCTCAGGCACGACAGGCAAGCCCAAGGGCGTGCAGCGTGATGTTGGCGGTTACGCGGTGGCTCTGGCTTCATCGATGAAACATATTTTCTGTGGCAAGCCGGGGGAAACCTATTTTGCGACTTCAGACATAGGCTGGGTGGTTGGCCACTCGTATATTGTCTATGGCCCACTGATCGCTGGCATGGCGACCATCATGTATGAAGGCACACCGATACGCCCTGATGCGGGCATCTGGTGGAGCATCGTCGAGAAGTACAAGGTCACGCGCATGTTCTCGGCACCAACCGCAGTGCGTGTCTTGAAAAAGCATCCATCTGAGCTGATGCGTAAATATGATCTTTCTTCACTCAAAGCCCTGTATCTGGCCGGTGAGCCTCTCGATGAAACCACATCCAGCTGGATAGCCAGTGAACTGGGCGTCTCCATCATCGATAATTACTGGCAGACCGAAACTGGCTGGCCCATCCTGACCGTGGCACGTGGTGTGGAGCAGACTGCCACCCGCCTTGGTAGCCCGGGCATTGCCATGTATGGCTACGACGTGCGCATCATCAATGAAAACACAGGTGCAGAGTGTGCTGCTAATGAAAAAGGCGTGGTTGCCATCAAGGGACCACTGCCACCCGGTTGCATGCAAACCGTGTATGGCGATGACCAGCGCTTCGTCAATACTTACTGGTCCAATTTCTCTCATGAGCAACTGTATTCCACCTTTGACTGGGGCATCAGGGATGCTGACGGCTATTACTTCATCCTCGGTCGTACCGATGATGTCATCAATGTTGCGGGACATAGGCTAGGTACGCGTGAGATAGAAGAAAGCATTTCCAGCCATCCGCAAATTTCTGAAGTGGCGGTGGTGGGCGTTGAGGATAAGCTCAAGGGGCAGGTGGCAGTTGCTTTTGCGATACTTAAAAACCCTGAACTTGCGGAAACGCCGGAAAAAAAACGCGCGCTGGAGGCAGCGGTCATGAGTGTGGTTGACAAGCAGTTGGGTGCTGTTGCCAGGCCGTCACGGGTGCATTTTGTCAGCATGCTGCCGAAAACCCGATCTGGTAAGTTGCTGCGTCGTTCGATACAAGCGATTTGCGAGGGGCGCGAAGCAGGGGATTTGACGACGATAGAAGATCCAGCTTCCTTGCAGCAAATTCAGGCAGCATTGTTGGCTTGAGTGCCAGGCAGGTTCTGAATAAAAAACGGGAAGCAAATGCTTCCCGTTTTTTTAAAGCCAGGTAGAACTTCAGATTTGCAGAGCTGCGGCCAGGGTTTGTACTTCTTCTTCTGATTCTTCCAGTATGCTATTGAGAGTGCCATCGCCTACGACAAAGTCAATTTCAGAAGTATATTGCTCAGACTCTTCCGCATAAGAATGGATGTCCATGGGTGAATGTGTCGTTGCCAGCTCATTGGCCAGCAACAGGATATCTCCCAGGGTTTCTGGTGGCATGGCACGCAAGCCGAACCACAGGGCTTCTACCGCTTCCACTACAGCCTGGGGCAACATCAGGCTCTTGATGACGGCTGAGCCGATTTGTGATTCAGACGATTCACGATCTATGATGGTGTCCAGGAATGAAGGCAGGTCATCAGGATTGGAATCTGGCGCAGGTTCATCACGCTCAAGCAAGGAGGGGTATTCATCGACCCGCGACAACAGGTAGAAATTACCCACTTCATGCACGATACCTGCGAACATCGCGGTGTCTGGATCAAGTTTGGTGATGCGGCGCGCAATCACACGGGACAAAGCGGCCACCTGAGCCGTGTGCTCCCATAGCTTGTTCGTCATGGCTTGCAGCTGCTTGTTCTTGCTGCTACCCGCCAGTTGCCGGACTACCAGCGAAGCGACGACAGCACGCAAGGTTCGGAAGCCTAGTCTGCTGATGGCTGCTTTGACATTAGTGACATCATTGCCCCGGTTGTAAGCAGCAGAGTTGGCAATGGCCACCATGCGGGCCGCCAGGAAAGGTTCATTCAGGACTAGCTTGCTTGCAGTTTCAATACTGCAATCAGGATCATCCAGAGTTTGTTGTATCTTGAGGGAAGCCGCAACATTCGTGGGGAAGACCAGTTCACCCCGTTTGGCTTGTTCAGCTATGCTGTTGAGCGCATCGATTTTATTCATCGCAATGTCTTTTGCACACGTTAAACAAACATATATGGTGGGTGCAATTGACACCCGGTCGGTCAGCTCAGGACTTATCTTGTTTTTTACTTAATAAATTCTGTGCTGGGTTCTATTCATTGTCTGTGTTTGCAGAATGAATTCACATGATTTCATTCTGCTTCAGATAGTGATGCAGGTCAATCAAGCAATAGAAAATAAATCCAAACTCGCTCAATTTGTCTTTTGGCTGTCTATCCACTTATTCACTTTGGCTTCCAATAATGCCAGAGGCAAGGTGCCATCGCTGAGTATGACGTCATGGAATTGACGCAAATCAAAGCGAGAGCCCAGGGCCGCACTGGTTTTTTGCCTGAGTTCCATGATTTTCAGTGAGCCTATTTTGTAACCTAGTGCCTGGCCAGGCCAAGCCATATAACGCTCGGTTGCCTGGCGCGAGGCGGCTTCGCTATAGCCCAAAGTGGTTTGCTGGTACTGTATGGCTTGCTCACGTGTCCAGCCCTTGGCATGCAAACCGGTATCTACCACCAGCCTGGTGGCACGCAAGAGTTCATCGGTCAGGTGGCCAAGATAGGCGGCAGGGTCGTTCTCGAACAGGCCCATGTCCTTGCCCAGGGTTTCGGCATACAGAGCCCAGCCTTCGGTATAGGCATTATTGCCGCCAAATTTGCGGAACTTGGGGATATCCAATTCCTGCGATGTTGCCAAATGGAAATGATGGCCAGGCTGGCCTTCATGCAAGTACAGGGTTTTCATGCCTACTGTGCTGTAGTCTGCCGGGTTGTTGATGACGGCCCAGAATACCCCGGGGCGGGAGCCATCAAAGGCAGGCTGGGTATAATGGTCGGATGCCGTCGCACGACTGATTTCCGGCTCGGCGCGGATGTCCAGCGCTGCCTTTGGCATCTTGTTAAACAGTTCAGGTAACTTGGCTTTCACCATTTTCTCTATCTGCCTGTAACCATCCAGCACCTCTGCTTCTGTCTTGTAGGGGCGATACTGATTTTGTGTATCTATCCAGGCTGGCAAGCCTACCGGGTCGCCGGTATAGCCCAGTTTGGGACCCAGGGCGACAAATTCACTTTGTATGCGAGCGACTTCTTTCAAGCCCAGGGCGTGTATGGTTTCCGGATCCAGATTGGTGGTGGTCTGGTCACGAACCAGAGCGCGATACCAGTCATTGCCACCTGGCAATGCACCCAGGCCACTGCTGCTGCGGCTGGCAGCCAGATATTCGTGAGACAGGAATTGATTAAATTGGCGTAAGGCAGGTAATACCCTGGTCGCCAGAACCAGTTTGTATTCTTTACTCAAACGTTGTTTATCTGCATCACTAAAATCGGCAGGGAAATTCTTGATGGGGGCAAAATAGGCATGCTCTTCCACTTTATCTGTCACCAATTGCGTATATTGCGGCAGTGCAGAATCAACTAATGCTTTTGGCAGGACGATGCCCCGCTTCATGCCTTCACGCATATTGCCCTTGGCTATCGTCAGCCAGCTTGGTAATTGTGCCAGGCGACGTAAAAAGATCTGGTATTGCTTCACTGTTTTCAAGGGCTGGGCACTTTGGCCTGAGGCAAAATGGGCCAGGGTCACTGGCAGGCTATCCATTTGATTGATGGGGAGCAGATACCAGCCGAATTTGCTGGTTTCCAGACTGGACTTGAGTTCATAGTCCAGACAATCATAACTGACCATATCAGTGGCTGATAATTGCTCACGTTTGATATGCGCCAGTTTGCTATAGATATCGCGCCACATGGCGACTTGTCTTGCCTGGACTGGTGCTGACATATTCGTGGGCAGTTTGTCGTCGTAACGAGTATCCCCGTTGTAGCTGGCACCTATAGGGTCAAAAGCAGTTTGTTTTTCATAATACTCGTCGGCCAGCTTGTTCAGACGTTTACCTTCTTCCAGTGTTGCCGCCGGTATGATAGTTTGAACCGTAGGATGTGGCATTTTGGTTGCTGCCATGGCGTTTGTTGCACTCAGGGCAGAGCCGATCATGCCTGCTGAAAAGAGTATGCCTGGCAGTAAACGTAATTTGCGCATGAAAATTTCCCGGAGAATAGTAAAAAATAAATGCAAGCATACCACTGTGCATGCGTCATGCCTGCTATGACTTTGCGCAAGCCTGCGTGGTTCCGCAGAAAGCCAGGCACCAGTGATAAAAATAAATCCTGCCATTTTTGTCTTTTTGCATAAAGCTTTTTGTTCTCCTACCGTTATCCTTGTAGATCACGCATATTCCATTTGAATGGTCATCGTTTTGAAATGCGTGCGGATGGAACTGATATAGGACAGGGCAAGCCTGTCATGCGTGGTCGCGTTCTTTTTGGGGATGCGAGGGTTTGCTATTGCTTATAAAATGCATAAAGCGTAATGCGCCTGTGTGGGTTCCGGTACTTTCTTTATTGGCAGGTCAAGGCTGGAGCGCATCATGAAAATTGCTTCCTCGGATATCTCTCTCTCATCTCAACATGCAGCAACAGCGACTCTGGAAACGCAGGAAAAGCTGCGTGCCTGGATAGGTAACAAACGCCCTGATTTCGAGGGCAGGAATGCCAACACCCCTGCCAATTTAAGGAATTCTTCTGCCGATGTACAAATCTCCGATGCTGCACGAGCAGCCCAGGCGGCGCCAGTTGCAGACACAACTGCTCCTGCCGATTCGGTTCAGAGTGCCAGTGATGAGGCTGATAACGACCCACGCATACGTTTGATCAAGTACATCATAGAACTGATGACAGGAAAAAAAATCAATTTGTTTAACAGCGCAGACATCAAGTCGGATGCCAGCACTGCTACACCTGCCAGCGCCGCACCCGCGACGACAGATGCTGGAACACCAGCTCCAGCGCCCAAGCCGCAAGGATGGGGTGTTGAAGTGGATACGCATCAATCCTACACCGAAACAGAACAGACTTCCTTCCAGGCCAGTGGCAAGATAGTCACTGCAGATAATAAGGAAATTGATTTTGATCTCTCCTTCCAGCTTAGCCGCAGCTATCATGAAGAAAGCAGTGCCAGTATACGCCTCGGCGATGGCAAGAAAGTAGATCCGCTGGTCATCAATTT
The DNA here is from genome assembly GCF_049340425.1 of Undibacterium sp. JH2W. Lineage (NCBI taxonomy): Bacteria > Pseudomonadati > Pseudomonadota > Betaproteobacteria > Burkholderiales > Oxalobacteraceae > Undibacterium > Undibacterium sp. JH2W. The sequence continues at coordinate 213,159 of NZ_JBMPOT010000002.1, forward strand.
CGATGGTAATTCTGCACAACTGACATCGCAGAAATTTTCTTTTGATTTGAATGCAGATGGTAAAAAAGAAGATATTTCTTTTGTCAAAGGCGCAGGCTTCCTGGCGCTGGATAAAAACAATGATGGCAAGATCAATGACGGCAGCGAATTGTTTGGGCCGGGCACAGGTAATGGTTTTTCCGAGCTGGCGGCTTATGACAAAGATGGTAATCACTGGATAGATGAAAACGACGCGATATACCAAAAATTAAAAGTATGGACCAAAGATAGTGCTGGCAAGGATCAATTGCAAACTCTAAAGCAGGCAAATGTAGGGGCGCTATATCTCGGGAATGTAAGTACAGATTTTGCATTGAACAATGCGCAAAACCAGTCAAACGGACAAATCCGCTCCTCAGGCATTTGGCTCAGTGAAGATGGCAAGGCGCATAATTTACAGCAAGTTGATTTATCGGTTTGAGTTATGTGTAGGCATTAAAAAAACAGCTCCTATAAAGAGCTGTTGTTGTCTTTATTGGGCTTTTACCAGTATTGCGTTTTTGCAGGGGCCGCAGCTTGTAGGGGCTGCGCGCACCATTTTTGCATATGCATGCGCAACTGTGTACAAGGCCCGCATTCCTGGTAAATTTTTTCCTATGGGGACGGTGCGTATGGCGCATCCTACACAATTATCCGGCCACCCACCTGTCATTGTCGTTCAGGACGAATCAGGTTATTAGAATTCTTCCCAGTCATCATTACCACCTGCAGATGGCTTTTCCATGCTGGATTTTCTGGTGGCTGGTTTCTCTGCCGGTTTGCTCGCCGCGGCTGGTGCTTTGCTTATTCTTAAAGTGCTACTTGCTGTTTTTTGCGGTTTGGGACTGGCTTTACTGACAGCCGCAGCAGGCTGAGTTTTTACCACGTTATCAAGTTTGAAAACACTGACAGCCTGGGCCAGCGCACCGGCTTGTTCCTGCATACTCTCAGCTGCTGCCGCCGCTTGTTCTACCAGGGCGGAATTTTGCTGCGTCATTTCATCCATATGGGTAATGGCGAGATTGACTTGTTCTATGCCCGCACTCTGCTCCTGGCTGGCGGCAGTGATTTCACTCATGATATCTGCCACATGCTTGATCGAGGTGACGATTTCATCCATGGTCATGCCAGCCTCATCCACAAGCTTGTTACCCAGGTTGACTTTTTCTACTGAGTCATCAATCAGGGTCTTGATTTCTTTGGCGGCGCTGGCACTGCGTTGCGCCAGGTTCCTGACTTCGGCAGCGACTACGGCAAAGCCACGGCCTTGCTCACCGGCACGGGCTGCTTCGACAGCGGCATTCAATGCCAGGATATTTGTCTGGAAGGCGATACCATCGATCACACCAATGATGTCGACGATCTTGCCCGAGCTATCCTTGATGGAGCCCATGGTATTGACGACCTGGCCAACAATATGCCCACCCTTGGTAGCGACTTGCGTGGCAGAGATCGCCAGTTGATTAGCCTGGCGCGCATTATCGGCATTTTGCTTGACGGTGGATGTCAGTTCTTCCATGGAGGAGGCAGTTTCTTCCAGCGAGCTGGCTTGCGACTCTGTCCTGCTGGACAAATCAGCGTTACCAGAGGCAATTTCACTGGAGGCAGTAGAGATCATTGCGGTGCTGCTATGCACCTGGGTGATGGTCATGACCAGGCTATTATTCATATCCGCCAGTGCACTTAAGAGTTGACCGGTTTCATCACGAGTGCGCACTTCTATACGGCCAGTCAGATCGCCATTGGCAACCTTGGTCGCTACCTTGACGGCCTCATCCAGCGGATTGGTAATTGAGCGTGAAATCCAGGCGGCAAAGGCGGCGCTGATGAGTAAGGCAACTATGCCCAGGATGATCATCAGATTGCGTGAAAACATGATGATGCGTTTGATTTCTTCACCATTGGCATTCATGTCCGTTTTTTGCAGGGTGCTGAGTTTTTCTATGTCGATCAGAGACTGTTTGAGTGCTGGGAAGGTGGATTTTCCCATCATGGCGATGGCTTCATCTTTTTGATCAAGCTCTATCAAATCGCCAGTTTTGCTGAATGCTGCTACAAATGCCGCGTTAGACGCAGCGAGTTTTTCAACCGCATCTTTTTCCTTTGCACTCTGAGCCAATTTTTTCAGGGTTTCTAGCAAGGCGTTAATTTTCTTCTTATTGGCGTCTATGGCGCCGTATTGGCCAGTGCGGGAATTTTGATCTGGAGTAATAAACAATTCCAGTGTGCGGCTGCCGTTTTCCTGAATCAAAGCAGAAATCTCCAGTGCACTGGTGACACCTACCGCATCATTTTCCAGGATTTGTTTATTGCGGTCGGCAATCTCGTTGAGCCTTACCACACTGATAGCGACCATCAGCAGCATGGTCAGCAACGTCAGGCCGAAGCCAAAGCTAAGGCGAACCCTGATTTTAAAGTTACTGAAGTTCATGGTTGGGATTCCTGTACAGATCAGTTTTAGAAAAACGGACGACGGCGATTTGTGGCTTATTTTTGTTTTCAGCATACCTAAAATCGGGAGGCTTTGCAGAGTAAACTGATAATTAGTCGCGCCAGTTGTCTGTTTCCTGACAGTTTGATGTTTTCCTTCATGTAAAATCGAAGAATACTTGATGAAAATAGGGGAATTATGAAGCTGGCAACACTGAAGGATGGCTCCAGGGATGGACAATTACTGGTTGTTTCACGCGATTTAAAAACTGCTGCGATTGCTGATGGCATTGCGCCGACTTTACAACGCGCCATGGATGACTGGAATTTTATCCAGCCTCAACTCGAAGAATTGTATAACCGCCTGAACGCCGGACGGGCAGCCAACAGTTTTGAGTTTGAACCAAAAAACTGCATGGCCCCTTTGCCGCGCGCATTTCAATGGGCAGATGGCTCATCCTATGTCAATCATGTGGAACTGGTGCGCAAGGCCAGGAATGCCGAGATGCCCGAGAGCTTCTGGCATGCCCCCCTGATGTATCAGGGGGGCAGCGATGATTTCATCGGCCCCTGTGATGATATTGTCATGGGCTCTGAAGAATGGGGCATAGATTTTGAAAGCGAAATCGCCGTAGTGACTGGCGATGTGCCCATGGGCGTCAAGGTGCAACACGCAGCTGACCATATACGCTTGCTGATGTTGGTCAACGACGTATCCTTGCGCAACCTGATCCCGGCTGAACTGGCGAAAGGATTTGGTTTCTTCCAGTCCAAGCCTGCTTCCAGTTTCTCTCCTGTTGCGGTGACGCCAGATGAGCTGGGTGAAGCATGGAAGGCTGGCAAAGTCCATCTGGCCCTGCGTTCCAGTGTCAATGGCATGCTGGTCGGTCAACCGAATGCCGGGGTGGACATGGTATTTTCTTTCCCACAATTGATTACCCACCTGTGCAAGACCAGGAATGCCAGGGCGGGCACTATCATAGGTTCTGGCACGGTGTCGAACAAGGATGCCAGCAAGGGTTATAGCTGCATCGCTGAAAAACGCGCTTTGGAAATGATCGCTGTTGGCGAACCAGTGACGCCATTTATGAAATTTGGTGACAGCATCAAGATAGAAATGCTGGATAAAAATGGCAAATCCATCTTTGGCGCCATCGATCAAAGCGTGGTCGAGCCAGACGTGTAAATTTCCAGGATGGTGCAGTATTCTGGAAACTACCCCTGGTAATCCGCTGTTTCAATAAACTGTCCTGGAGTGCTGCATGTCTTTGATTTTTTCATATTCTTTTCGGAGTGCTGTGCTCGCAGCACTGAGCCTGGGCAGTCTGCAGGCGCAGGCACAGATCAGGGTCGGCATCAATCTGTCGACTACCGGCCCAGCTGCAGCCATAGGGGCTTCTTCCAAGAACACTGTCATGCTGTGGCCCAAAGAAATTGCGGGTAAAAAAATCGAGTACATCCTGCTTGATGATGCCAGTGATCCCGGCAATGCAGTCAAGAATGCGCGCAAGCTCATCACTGAAGAAAAGGTCGATGCCATCGTTGGCCCGAATACCACGCCAAGTGCGCTGGCGATGCTGGAAACCGTGGCTGAAAACGAGACGCCCATGATTACCCTGGCGGCATCAGCCAGCATCGTTGAACCCATGGATGCCAAGCGTGCCTGGGTTTTCAAGATGCCGCAAAATGATACCCATATGACGACCATATTGACGCAGCATATGGCCGACCATGGCGTCAAGACTGTGGCCTTTATTGGTTTTTCCGATGCCTATGGGGAAGGCTGGTGGCGTGAGTTTTCCAAGCTGGCCGAACTGCGCCATATCAGGATCGTCGCGAATGAGCGTTTTGCCCGTACCGATACCAGCGTCACCGGGCAAGTGTTGAAAATGATGGCAGCCAAACCAGATGCCGTGCTCATCGCCGGTTCTGGCACGCCCGCAGTCTTGCCACAAAAAACCTTGATAGAGCGAGGTTTCAAGGCACAGATTTACCAGACCCATGGTATTGCCAGTCTGGAGTTTTTGAAGCTCGGTGGCAAGGATGTAGAAGGCACTTTATTCCCTACCGGGCCAGCCGTGGTTGCCATGCAACTGCCCGACAAGCATCCCGTCAAAAAAATCTCTGTTGATTTTGTGCGTCAATATGAAGCTGCGTATGGCGCAGGCAGCACCACCCAGTTTGCCGGTGACGCCTGGGGAGCATACATGTTGCTGGCAAATGCTATTCCTGAGGCTTTGAAAACTGCGCAGCCAGGCAGCAAGGCTTTCCGGCTGGCCTTGCGTGCTGCACTGGAAAACACCAGGGGCCTGGTGGTGCCACAAGGTGTCATTAATATGAGTGCGACGGATCATGTAGGTCTGGATCAGCGCTCACGCGTCATGGGTAAAATCCTGGGTGGGAAGTTTGTGTATGCCTATGGCGCTTAATTTACCTGCTTAATACATAAAGTAAAAAGCTCAATTCTTAAGAGGAGCTTTTTTATTGCCTGCCTAACTGGAAGAAAACATTTTTTGCGCCACTTTGCCCCACTGCAAAACCCAGGTAGATAGGGCCTATGAAACTGTTGAAACCAGCAAACAGGCTGACACTCTTGCGCAATGACTTAAACGACATATATTCCCCTCGTTCCCAGACATTGCCTGCTTCCAGAGATGTACCAAGAAAGAGACTTTGTCCCGCCAAATCAAACTTCACGGCGCGCAGCAAATATGTCAGGCTACCGTAGACCATGAAGTCACCAGTGAACTGGTCAGGCTGATAGGCAGACAATTGCTGAAAGCCACCAAGGGTAGAGCCTATGCCGCGCACATCTGTCCCTTTCTGGAACAGCCCGGCTGCATTCAGTTTCAGGTTGATGCTGTGGTTATTGATGCTATTGGCCCAGGTGGTATTGATTGCCACTTCCTGGAAGTTTTTATGGGTGTCACTTGTGCCGAGGAAGGCGCTGGCATCTACTTTATAGCCATAGCGCGGGAAACTGACATCACTGAGCTGATCTATGACGATTGCCGTCTTCAGGCCAAATTGCTGCAAGTCTGCGCTGGGCAGTGACTCCACTTTTACACTGCCATCTTGATTTTGCAGCAAGTAACCGCCTATCTTGGGTCGTACGCGGTAGTGGTTGAAGTTCAAGCCCAGCTTGGCTTCACCCAGTATGCTTTGTTCACCTAAGCGGAAACCAAGATCCAGCCCCAGCTTGTCACTACGGAAGTTATATTCAGCAATGCGGGTATTGTCGCTATATAAATTTCTGGTGTTTTGTCCAATCTCTGCAAATGGTGCGAGGTACATACCCTCACGCTCAAACAGGGGTTGTCGCAACTCGGTATGGTATTTGATGCTATTGCCAAATTCCAGGTCATTGCGCCATTCCAGACCGCCATCGGTCAGCCAGGGGCGTCTGTGACCAACCTGCAGCTTGAAGCCTCCTGTGCCTTCAAAGCCACTTGATAACGCCAAACCAAAGCGCAGGAAATGCGGTCCCCAGTTGCGGCCATAGGCATTCACGCGTATGCCATATTCGCCATCACGCTCCACCAGCTCGTGGTTGATACTGTCAAATTCGCGGGCATTATTCAGTATGGCCAGCTTGCGGTTAATGTCTTCAGCCTTATATTCTGTACCTGCGTGTATGTTTAATTGGCGGCGTATGTCACTTTCAGGCACTGCGCCGTTGGTGACGACGTCGACAAATTGTATTTTGATCGGCGGTAGTTGAGGGTTGAGACGTATCTCATGCCTGATGGCATAAACTTCGGCTGGCAGACTATACGCGGCCAGTTTTGCATTCAGGGCATAGGTGGCTTTTTCACCGATGAGTACAGCTTCCTTTGATCTGGCAAAGTCCATGAAGCTGATATTGCCCAGATTGGGTTCTATTAATAAGTCATTGGGCGCAAGCAGTGCTTTTTGGGCTTCCACATTTTGCTCGGTTAATATGTTAACCATTTGCTGGCTAACATTGAACAGGGTCAGTAACTGGTCGCGTGGCATCAAGGGGGTGCCGATGTTGACGGCAATTACCACATCTGCACCCATCTGTTTTACTATATCCACGGGCAGGTTTCTGACAAGACCACCATCGGACAATAATCTGCCATCGATTTCTATGGGGGCAAATACGCCCGGCGCAGCCATGCTGGCACGTATGGCTTTATGCAGGGGGCCTTTGGTGAAGACCACCATTTTCCCGGTTTCCATATCTGTGGCCAGTGTGCGGAAAGGGATGGGAAGCTTGTCAAAATCAATATCAGGCTGTAGATGTGCTGTCCAATTCTGCAAGATTTCGAGAAACTGGCTGGCTTGCACCACGCCCGCTGGTAACCTGACCCCATTGGTACTCAGGCCCAGGGTTGCTCCCAGCGGGTATTGTTCATCTTCTTCCCTGACGCTTTGTGGAAGGTAGCGCCTTTCTACGCGATCAAGGGCAATGTCATTGAGTTTCAATGCATCCAGCTTAGCTTCGATTTCGCTGGCAGAAAAACCTGCTGCATACAGACCGCCTACCACCGCTCCCATACTGGTAGCAGCGATACAATCAATCGGAATACGTAACTCTTCCAGTACCTTGAGTACACCTACATGGGCAAAGCCACGTGCGCCGCCGCCAGACAAGGCTAGGCATATCCTGGGGTGCTTTACTGGTGTTGCAGGGACTGTAATACTTTCAGCGTGGGATAGATGTGGGATCAGCAAACTGCTGACAAGGCTGAAAACTAGATGTAAAAATGATTTATGCATGTTGTAATTGGTGGAAACATGGAATTCTTGGCTCAGGGTCTATATACTAACGCATGCATATAAAACGATGCTAACCTAGGTATAATTGCATAAGAACTTGTTGGCGATCTGTAGCGAGCGAGTGTCAGCGGGGTCAGGGTAACAAAAGCGCAGCGCAAAAAGCGGAATGTACTCTAGTACATGAGTATTTTGAGCAGCGCATGAGCCCTCGCATTAACTCCAATTGTGCTCGCGCTTAAGATAGAAAACAGGTTCTACGAGATTATCCTCGCCTTTACAAAAAAACTACCCATGAACCTACATCAATTGCGCTTTGTACGCGAAGCTGTAAGACAGAATTTTAATCTGACTGAGGCTGCCAAGGCCTTATTTACATCGCAGCCCGGTGTTTCCAAGGCAATTATTGAGCTGGAAGAGGAGTTGGGCGTTGATATTTTCACCCGACATGGCAAGCGCATACGTGGTTTGACGGAGCCGGGCAGGGCGGTGTTGAAGTCGGTTGAGCTCATCATGCAAGAAATTGATGGACTCAAACGCATAGGCAAGGAATTCGCAGCGCAGGACAGTGGCAGCTTCACCATTGCCACCACCCACACCCAGGCACGTTATGCATTGCCCAAGGTAGTGCAAGCCTTCATGCAAAAATATCCCAAGGTAAGATTGTCCTTGTTGCAAGGTAACCCCAAGCAAATTGCCGAAATGGTCATGCGCGACCAGGCAGATATTGCGATTGCGACAGAAGCCATTGCTGGCTTTGATGGCTTGATTTCCTTGCCATGTTATCAATGGGAGCATGTGGTTGTCGTCCCGGTTGAGCATCCCTTGTTGAAATTAAAGAACATCAGCCTGGAAGAAATTGCCCATTATTCCTTGATTACCTATGATGCAGCTTTTGCAGGTCGCAGCAAGATAGACCATGCTTTCCAGATACGTAACCTGAAACCGGATATTTTGTTGGAAGCCATTGATGCTGATGTCATCAAAACTTATGTAGAGCTGGGGATGGGGGTTGGTATTATTGCTGGCATGGCCTTTGATGCAGAGCGCGATAAGAATTTGCGCGCCATACCTGTGGGCCAGTTGTTTGGCATGAATATTTCGCGAGTAGCGATCAAGCAGGGCGCTTATCTGCGTAGCTATATTTATACCTTCATAGAGTTGTTGAACCCTACCCTGAACCGCAAAATGATAGACAATGTCATGCAGGGCAATAAAGATACCTACGATCTATGAGCATGCAGGCACTGAGTCACTGGCCTGCAGAGCAACGCCGGCAGGTGCGCGGCATATTGACGGATATTGATGACACCTTCAGTAGCCATGGCAAATTGACCGTAGCTGCACTGGCTGCGCTGGACCGGGCAAAAAATGCGGGTTTGCGGCGCATAGCTGTGACAGGGCGGCCTACTTACTGGACTTTGCCCTTATTAAGACTATGTGATTTTGATGCTGTCATTGCAGAAAATGGCGCGAGTGCTTTCTGGATAGATGGAGAGGGCAGGCAACAAGCCATGTACTATGCTGATGCAGCAACCCGTGCGCAGCACAGGCAGCGCCTGCTGGATTTTGCTGACATCATGCGCCAGCATTTTCCGGATGTATTACCTGCTGCCGATGCGGCACAACGCATAGGTGATCTGGCATTTGATATTGCGGAAAATATTCCTGCGATACCACTGTCACAATTGAATGAAGTCGTGGCCCTGATACGTGAGCATGGTTTTCATGCGACCACCAGCAGTATCCATGCCCATGCCTCGGTTGCACCGTTCAGCAAGCAAAGCATGAGCCAAAGGGTACTAGGCGAAGTCTTTGGCGTCAGCGATGAAGCTGCAAAAAAGACTTATGTATTTATTGGCGATTCTGCCAATGATGCCAGCATGTTTGCCCACTACCCGCTTTCGGTCGGGGTGGCAAATATACGCAAATACCTGGACAGGTTTGAGGCCCACCCGGCCTATGTCTGCAATGCTGAATTTGGCGAGGGATTTGTAGAGTTGGTAGATTTTCTGTTGAAAGATAAAAATGAGTGAAAATAAAATGCGCGAATACTATGCGCAACGCGCCCAGACTCTGGAAAAAGTGTATCAGAAGCCTGAGCGCCAACAAGACTTGCGTGAAATCCAGGGCAAAGTACTGGACGTATTGAAAGACCAGCGTGTGCTGGAAGTCGCCTGCGGCACAGGCTACTGGACTGAGCGTTTTGTGCCACAGGCAACAAGCGTTGTGGCGACTGACTATTGCCAGCCCATGCTGGATGTGGCGCAGGCCAAATCTTATCCAGAAGGCAAAGTACAATTTGCCCTGGCAGATTTGCATGACCTGCCCGCAGCAAAGGCAGACCAATATACGGCTTGCTTTGCCGGTTTTTTCTGGTCACATGTCATGCGTGATGACCAGACCAGCTTGTTGGGGCATCTCAGCAAGGTGACAGGTAAAGGCACTACCCTGGTACTGATCGACAATAATTACGTCGAAGGCAGCAGCACCGTGATTGCCCGCACCGATCTTGAGGGCAATACCTTCCAGTTACGCAAGCAGGAAGATGGCAGCAGGGTAGAGATACTCAAGAACTTCCCTACCGATAGTGCATTGCGCAAAAAGTTTGGTCCTGCCGTGCGGGATATCCGTATTTTCAGGAACACTTACTACTGGATGCTGACTTGCGTATTGAAGTAGGTTCTTGATGAAATGAGTTCAACGCACTTCTAGTATTGTCCCTCGAAAGCCTGCCGTGATACATTGCAAGTCGTTAAAATTTTTTCTGGAGTAATTCATGGATCTGCAAGCTTGCACAGAAGCGATACGCGCTAAAGTTGGTGATGATAGTGGTTTGAATGCCACCCTGAAATTTGATTGCGCTGATGAAGGCGTGGTATTTGTTGATGCGCTGGTGACACCAAATACGGTCAGCAATGAAAACAAGGAAGCTGGCTGCACCATCTCCATTTCCCTGGAAAACCTGGCAGCCTTGCTGACTGGTCAATTGAATCCTATGAACGGCTTCATGATGGGCAAGTTGAAAGTTTCCGGCGACATGAGCGTCGCCATGCGTTTGCAGACTGTGGTGTAAGAACCAGTCTTACAGACCCACCTGAACAGAGCGGCATTTCCTTTAGCGATAGCGAGGAAATGCCGTTTTCATTTTGCACCTGCAATATGCGTTCGAAATATGCACTAGACCAGCGACATCGCACTTAAAGCCAGTGCCGAAGTGCCATCTGGGTACAGGGCATCATAGCAGCGTGTGCAACTACTGCAAAACAAGTGGGAACGTTTGACGAATTTATAGCGCAATATCAGTTGCAGCTGCACACCACTGCAATGGGGGCAATGCTCACGCATATTACCTGCCGAGGGCGCATCCTCGGATTGAAAACCTTCTTTTAACATTACTCCTTCTATGACGTCGCGGGGATCGAGCTGCAGCAGAATAAAATCTGGTGCACGGACATTACGCCTTTCTGAATAAATATCTTGCTGCTGGGAAAGTTGACTTGCACTGGCTGCCATCATGTTGAGCTCCTGGAATGACTTCTGCCGCTGCTGACAGTCAACAGGAGGGCAGACTTTCAATCTAGTAAAATTCGGGCATGAAGACAAGGACGATAGCGAGAAAAAATGAGTGAGCCAGATGCATTAGTTAATAAGGTGTGGACACTGACGGTACAGCCCCAGAGCTGGTCCTGCGATGCTGTGGAAGGACTCAGCTTGCTGGAAGCCGCCTTGCTGGAGGGCATACGTATGCCCAACTCATGCCGCAATGGTACTTGCCGCACTTGCATGTGCCAGATGCTGGCAGGGGAGATTCGCTACCAGATAGCCTGGCCTGGACTGAGCCTGGAAGAAAAGCAGGAGGGCTGGATACTGCCCTGTGTCGCCCAGGCCTGCTCGGATGTGGTGTTGGATGTGCCAGCTGCAGTCAAAGTGTTTAATGAGGAAAATTAGTCCATTGCATTACTACATTGCTTGAGTTGCCCATCTTTACGGTTCCAGCAGGCTGTACTGGCTTCTGGCACTGGGTGGGGCACGCCATCATTCTCTATCTTGGCCAAACGGGTGTCCCAGGCTTTGACACCTTGTTTATCCAGTTGCAGCCGTATCACCCAGCCGCGGGTTTGTGGTTCATTGTCGAGTTCATCCATGACAAAATTACCCAGGCTGTAAATGATGGGCTTACCCTTGTAATGTTCTACATCCTGTATCACATGAGGATGGCCACCTATGATGGCATCGGCACCTGCATCTATCATCAATCTCGCTAACTGGCGCTGCCTGTCAACGGCGAGCTTGTCATTTTCCCAACCCCAGTGCATGAAGGGGATGACCAGGTCGGCATGGTACTGCTGACGCGCATTGCGAATGTCAAGCACGACTTGCTCATCTTCACTCCAGGCGACACCTGCAGCCTCTGCCTCTGCTTCAAAGCTGCGTGGCATGAACTCGTTATAGCCCAGCAGGGCTATACGCAAACCTTTCTTTTCTATGATCAGTGGGGTATGTGCTTCGCGCAGATTATTGCCACCGCCAAAGCGCCCGATATGCTGCTGATCCAGCAAACCCAGCATTTCCTGGAAAGCCGCACGACCAAAATCGCCTGAATGATTATTCGCAATCGACACTGCATCGACATGCTGCTTCAGCGTAGCCAGGGTGCGGGGATGCGCGCGGAAGGTGAAATTCTTGTCGGCAGCATCACCTGTCGTGGCAACCACGCATTCCAGGTTGACCACGCGTATGTCTGTACTTTTGAATAATTTGGCAAAGGCAAAAAAAGGGTCCTTGCCTTCGGCAATCATTTTGCCTGGCTTGCCATCGAGGACCACGTCGCCAGCAAACAGTATGCTGACGCTGTCGTCTTGCGCCAGGGCAGTGTGGGTGAGTGCGCCCGCCAGTGTAAATGCCGCTAACAGTTTGCTTACATGCTTGAGTCTCATCATTGCTGTACCTCCTGCAAAGTGCAGCGGTACTGCAATTCACGTTCTATATCACCTGCATAGATAGAATTTTGCGGTGTCAGCAAGCTTTCTTTCTTCGTGATTTTAAAGGGCGGATGGTAAGTTGCCTGGTGGACGGGGATATCACTGCGGCGGGTTTGAAAATACGCATACAGCTTGATATAGTCTATCTGCTGCGCTTTGCCTACCATGACAGCCTTGAAGGTAAAACGCTCACCTACGTCAGTGGTTTTTACATCATAGGGATCAGAGACTAACTGGCTCTCTATGGTTTGCATGCTGCCAGCGTAGCTGACATAGCAGCGCAAGAGCGGCTTGGCTGCGCATGGCATGGTCATCAATAAAAGACTGCTGAATACAACAAGACTGCCTCCCCACCATCTTTCACCTGACCACATAGTTGCACCGCCCTGAATTAGTCGAGCGCTGATTATCACAGGATTTAAGGGTGCAGGGAAGCCCGCTTTCTTGAAATTTTACATGATGCTGTAATCTCAATATTGTTAACTGTCGGCCGCAAGCACCTGGTAATTGGCTGGCAAGGCAAAGCGCTCACCATACAGGGCTTGCAATTCTGCTGCGCGCTCAGCAAATCGCTGTACCCCCACATGATGGACAAATTGCACGGCACCGCCAGTCCAGGCCGGGAAGCCTATGCCAAAGATGGAACCTATATTCGCATCACGGGTCGACTCCAGTACACCCTCGTCCAGGCAGCGCAGGGTTTCTATCGCCTGCATGTATAAAAACCTGTCTTGCAAATCGACATAAGGCAGACTGACGTCGGCCTTGCCAACTAATGTGCTTAGTTCCGGCCACAGATACTTCTTGCCACCATCTGTAGGATATTCATAAAAGCCCGCACCAGCAGCCTTGCCTGCGCGCTGATGTTCATCGAGCATGGTATTGATGATGGTGGCAGATGCGGGTACTTGCCAGCTCTTGCCTTCTGCTTCCAGATCGGCTTTGGTTTGCGCCGCGACATGGCGTGACAGGCTCAGTGATACTTCATCCTGCACTGCCAGTGGGCCTACCGGCATGCCGACTGAGAGTGCGGAGTTTTCTATGAGCGCTGCTGGCAAGCCTTCTGCCAGCATGCTCAAACCCTCGTTGACAAAGCTGGCAAACACCCTGCTGGTGAAAAAGCCGCGTGCATCATTGACGACGATGGGTGTCTTGCCTATTTGTAGTACATAGTCATAGGCGCGCGCCAGTGTCGCTTCGCTGGTTTGTTTGCCCTTGATGATTTCCACCAGTTGCATTTTATCGACGGGTGAAAAGAAGTGTATGCCTATAAAACGTTCAGGATTGCTGACTGCTTTTGCCAGTCCAGTAATCGGCAGGGTGGAGGTATTGCTGGCCATGACGCCGTCTGCTGCCAGCATGCTTTCCGCTTCGCTGCTGACTGCTGCTTTGAGTTCACGATTTTCAAACACGGCTTCGATGATGAGATCACATCCAGAAAAATCACTGGTGCTTGCTGTAGGCTGTATCAGTTCCAGTTGGCTCGCGGCCTTTTCTGCAGACAAACGGCCCTGGTCTACTTTCTTATGCAGGCTATCGGCAATCTTGGTTTTGCCTTGCTCGGCTTTCTCCAGTGTCTGCTCTTTCAATACCGTAGCTATGCCGCGCGCTGCGCTGACAGCGGCTATGCCAGCACCCATCATGCCTGCACCTATCACGCCGAGTTTGTTGACTTTGGATTTTGCAATATCTCGCGGGCGGCTTTTGCCTGAGCTGATTTCCTGCATCTGGAAGAACAGGGTGCCTATCATGTTCTTGGCGACCTGGCTTGTTGCCAGATGGGTGAAATAGCGCCCTTCAATTTTCAGTGCATTGTCAAAGTCGACTTGTGCCCCTTCTACCATCGCAGCCAATATGGCTTCTGGCGCAGGATAATTGCCCCGGGTTTTTTCGCGCAACATGGCAGGTGCCACCATGATCATCGGCAGCAACTTGGCAGAATTGGCTGCACCACCTGGCAGTTTATAGGCTGCATCGTCCCAAGGCTGTTGCGCCTGTGGCTTGGCCAGTATCCAGGAACGAGCCTGTTGCAACATGTCTTCATGACTGCTGGCGAGGGTATGCACCAGACCAGCCTTGACGGCGGCTGCCGGGGAAATCTGCTTGCCCTCCAACAGGTAAGGCATGGCTTCCTGCAAGCCCAGCAGGCGCACAGTACGTACCACACCGCCTGCACCAGGCAATAGTCCCAGCGTTACTTCCGGGAAACCGATTTTTGCTTTGGCATTATCCAGGGCGATGCGGTAGTGACAGGCCAGTGCCAGCTCCAGTCCACCGCCAAGGGCGCTGCCATTGATGGCGGCAACTACAGGCTTGCCCAGTTTTTCCAGGCGGCGCAGCACGGCCTTGTTTTTCTCCACCATCTCCAGACAGGATTTCGCGTCTCGTATGCTGATAAGTTCACGCAAGTCACCACCGGCAAAAAAACTGTCCTTGCCAGAAGTTAGTATGACGCCGCTGCATTGCTCTTTTTCTTCTTCCAGCCTGGTTACGGCTGATGCCAGTGCATCACGAAATGCGGCATTCATGGTGTTGACCGACAAGCCTGGCATATCGATGTTGAGAGTGACTATTTGTTGTTCGTCTTTGCTGTAATTGATCATGATGTTTTTCTCGTTCTTATGTTCTGATTTATACGCGCTCTATGATGGTGGCAATGCCCATGCCACCACCTACACACAAGGTGATGAGGCCACGTTTTAACTGACGCGCTTCCAGCTCATCAATCAGATTACCCAGCAACATGCAACCAGTTGCCCCCAGCGGGTGGCCGAGTGCAATCGAGCCGCCATTCACGTTCACTTTTTCTTCCGGCACCTTGAGGTCTTTCATGAACTTCATGACGACCGCAGAAAAAGCTTCATTGACTTCAAACAGATCGATGTCTTCTATACGCAGACCAGCCTTGTTCAAGGCTTTTAAAGTAGCCGGCCCCGGCCCGGTCAGCATGATAGTGGGGTCAGTGCCTGTCACGGCAGACGCAACGATGCGGGCACGCGGGCTCAGGCCCAGGCGTATGCCCATGGCTTCAGTACCTATCAGGGCGAGAGCCGCGCCATCAACAATGCCGGAAGAGTTACCGGCAGTGTGTACATGGTTGATTCTTTCTATGTGTGGATACTTGCGTATGGCCACACTATCAAAACCCATCTTGCCCGGCATTTCAAATGAAGCCTTGAGCGAGGCCAGCGCAGCCATGCTGGATTGCGGTTTGATGAATTCATCTTCTGCCAGTATCACCAGGCCATTCATGTCGCGCACCGGGCGCAGTGATTTGAAACGGCCAGCAGCCCGCGCCACCGTCGCTTTTTCTTGCGAGCGCAAGGCAAAGGCATCGACATCTTCACGGCTGAAACCTTCCAGCGTAGCGATCAGGTCGGCCCCTATGCCTTGTGGCAAAAAGTCGGTTTGCATGCTGGTGTGCGGGTCGGCTGCCCAGGCACCACCGTCTGATCCCATGGTCACGCGCGACATCGATTCAACACCGCCAGCAACCACCAGGTCTTCCCATCCAGAACGTACTTTTTGCGCCGCCAGATTGACTGCTTCCAGGCCAGATGCGCAAAAACGGTTCAGTTGCACGCCTGCGACTTGCCAGTCCCAGCCGGCGGCAAGTGCGGCAGTCTTGGCAATATCTGCACCTTGGTCACCTATGGGGGTAACACAGCCAAGAACTACATCATCAATCAGTGCAGTATCGAGGGATAAGCGTTGCTGCATATCCTGCATCAGGCCAGACAGTAATGAGATGGGTTTGACGCTATGCAGCGAACCATCTTTCTTGCCCTTGCCACGCGGCGTGCGCGGCGCATCAAAAAGATAGGCTTCGGTCATTTGTTTTCTCCTGTCTGCTAGTCTGTATATGAGTGGATAGATGGCTTTATTGCTGCTCAAGTGTATGATGATACAATTAATAAAGCAAATGCTTGATTAAATGCTGTGTTTTAAATTTGCTCACAGAACATGAGGACAGTAGTAATGACACAAAACATCATTAATAACCCCGAGTTTCAAGGTGTGCTCAAGATTGTCATTGAGGAAAAAATCCCGTTCTGTCATTTACTGGGCATGAAGCTCGATAGTTTTGACCCGGATGCGCCTCGCCTATCCATAGGCATGCGCGACGAGTTATTGGGTAATTTTGCCCAGGGCATGTTGCATGGCGGTGTGATCGCTTCTGTACTGGATAGCGTGGCAGGTTTTGCCATCTTGCTCAAAATGGCGCAGCAAAGCCCGCAAGATGATGTCATGTCGCAAATCAAGGAGTTTGGCAAGATGAGCACCATAGATTTGCGCATCGATTATTTGCAGCCAGGACGCGGCAAGCATTTTGTTGCCACTGCCGAAGTCACCAGGCTGGGCAAGCGTGTTGCTAATGTCCTTATGGATTTACGGAATGAAAAAGGTGACAGAATTGCGACAGGTGCTGCTGCTTTCATGTTACATGGCCGTGCCTGATTGCCTTTCTGCCCGCTTGTTACTAGGATGATAGATATAAATCATAACTAGGGGGATGACATGAGCATACGCTTGGAAAAAGCCAATGGATTGGCCACCATGATTTTTGATAATCCAAACTGCATGAATGTGATGGGGGCGGCAGAAATACGTTCCCTGAACCAGTTGACCGAGTTGCTGGCAGAAGACCGTAGCATACGCGTCGTCATTATCCGTGCCGAGGGCAAGGTATTTGGTGCTGGCGGCGACATTGCCAGCTTCAAGCCCGGCGATCCTGCATCCCCTGAAGCCATACGTGAAATTGGTGCTGAGTTGAACCAGGCGATATTACGCTTGCACCAACTGCCTGCGATTGTGATTGCCTCGGTCCATGGCGCGGTAGCTGGTGGCAGCATGGGCACCATGAATGCGGCTGACCTGGTCGTCGCGGCCAAGGGCACACGCTTTAATATGGCCTATGCCAAGATAGGTGCCAGCCCTGATGTGGGCAATACCTGGTTCTTGCCACGCCTGGTTGGTAACCGCAAGGCGCTGGAATGGTTATTGTTTTCAGAAAATTTTGATGCCGATGAAGCACTTGCCTTTGGTCTCATTAATCTTGTCGTGCCGCCAGAACAATTGAAAGATGTCACAGAAAAGCTGGCAATGCGGCTGCTGCGTGGTCCGCAGGAGAGCTATGCCAGGATGAAGCGCCTGATTTATCAATCAGATGCAACTTCGCTGGAGCAGCAGGTCAACGACGAAATAGAGGCTTTTGCTTCAGTTACCATGACTGCAGACTTTGCGGAGGGTGTATCAGCCTTCCTGGATAAGCGTACCGCACATTTTGGTTGCAAGCTGAACTGAGGATGGTAATTTGGCTCTGAAAGAGCGAATGTGACAGTTTAATGACGGGTTTTATGCCTGAAAGTCGGTTTTTCCATCTGGAAACGCAAGATAAATTCAAAGTGTAGTGTTTTATTTTACTTTTCCCCGAAATTCTGCGTATAATCGTTCAGTCGTTGAGATTCAAAGTGGTAGTGCAGTATCAGTCTGTCATTTCTTACTTGGTTGAAACGATCTATCGGGCATATGCCCACATTAACTGAAATAGGAAATTGTAATGGCAACAGGTATTGTTAAATGGTTCAATGATTCAAAAGGTTTCGGCTTCATCACTCCAGATGAAGGCGGTGAAGATCTGTTTGCTCATTTCTCCGCTATCCAATCTAATGGCTTCAAATCTTTGAAAGAAAACCAACGCGTTTCTTTCGAAGTAACGACAGGCCCTAAAGGCAAGCAAGCTTCTAACATCCAAGCAATCTAATTGCTTCTTTGTTAGTCTGCTGATGTCTGGTGTCGCACCAGATTTGCTCTAAAAAATCCCCGATTTATCGGGGATTTTTTTTTGCAAAAGCACAAAATTTTCTTAACCTATTACTTGCAAACTTATTTATACTTAATTTGCAGCAGATGCACTAAAGTTGTCTCGGATCAATACTCTTGATAAGAATTTTTGTATTCTTGTTCCAAACTGGAACGTTAAAAGGGGAAGTGAAGATGTTCAATCTGACGATCAGATTAAGGCTGATAGGTGCAATGGCTTTCATGGCCATTATGTTGGTCATTGGTGGATTGATGGGAATATACGGCGTCAGGAATAGCAATGCCGTTATCAAGGACATTTTTTCCAATCAATTACCTTCAGTAGAGGCATTGGGGCAATCCCGGGTCTTTATCCTGCGTTCCCGCACTGCTCTTGACCGGGCAATCGCCCATCCTGATTATCCTGATACCGCTGATACCATCAAACGTTCGGAAGAATTTCTAAACCAGTCTGAAGTCTCCTGGAAAAAATATCTGACCTTACCCCAGGATGAGGAAGAGAAAAAAATTTCTGATGGCGTTGCTGCATTGCGCGACAAATACATCAAGGACGCCCATCTGCCTATGTTTAATGCCATCAAGTCTGGCAATAAGGAAGAAGCAGACAATATCAATATGAAGATAGTGCCGCCTGCCTATAGTGCCTATTCAGACCAGATGGCCAAGCTCAGCGACTATCAATTTTCAAGTGCCGCAAACTCACTTAAGCTTAGCGAAGAAGCCTTTACAACTTTTGTCTGGGTTGATGCGCTGGGTGTCATTGGTGGTCTGGTTGCTGTATTTGTCGCAGCCTACTTTTTGCTGGCAGCTATCTCCCACCCTTTGAGATTGGCAATCACCCAGTTTGAAGCCATAGGCAATGGTGACCTGACGCAGCAACTGAAGCCAACATCCAGGGATGAAATGGGGCAATTGGTCTCGGCACTGGAAAACATGCGTCAAAGCCTCATGCAAACCGTGACCATGGTGCGCCAGTCAAGTGGATCTATTGCTATCTCTTCTGAAGAAATTGCCACTGGCAATATGGACTTGTCCAGCCGTACTGAGCAACAGGCTGCCAGCCTGGAAGAAACGGCTTCTTCCATGGAAGAACTGACTTCGACTGTACAACAGAATGCCGACAATGCGCGTCAGGCCAGTACCCTGGCATCGAATGCATCTGAAGTCGCCAGCAGAGGTGGTCAGGTGGTAGGTGACGTGGTGCATACCATGTCATCGATCAAGGAAAGCTCGAAAAAAATTGTTGATATTATTGGCGTTATTGATGGCATCGCTTTTCAAACCAATATTCTTGCTTTGAATGCCGCCGTTGAAGCTGCGCGCGCCGGTGAGCAGGGCAGGGGCTTTGCGGTGGTGGCAACCGAAGTGCGTAATCTCGCGCAACGCTCTGCCAATGCGGCGAAAGAAATCAAGGAACTTATCAGTAGTTCTGTTGACAAGGTCGAGGTGGGTTCGCGTCTGGTGGATGATGCCGGTAAGACCATGGATGAGATCGTTGTATCGATCAAAAACGTGGCTGATATCATGGCCGAAATCACCGCCGCCAGTGCTGAGCAAAGGGATGGTATCAACCAGGTCAGCCTGGCTATAGGCAAGATGGATGAGGCAACACAGCAAAATGCCGCACTGGTGGAGCAGGCTGCGGCAGCAGCCAGCAGCATGCGTGACCAGGCCAATAATTTGAATAATGCGGTCAGTATTTTCAAGATTGATGCCAATGATCATGTTGCCAAAGCGCCGCAGGCTTCACCTGCCAGGGCTATTGTTAAAGAAAGGCCAGTCGCAAAACGTGCTCCTGTAAAGTCACTGCCAGGAGCACCTGCACCTGCAGCAAAGAGCGCGACCAAAGCTGCGGCACCAGCAGGGCAGGATGATTGGGAAGAGTTTTAGTTTTCCCTTTATCGCTTGAAATAAGGTCACAAGCCTTTACTTTGCGAGTGCCTTCCACAAGCCCAGCAATTCGCGCAAAGCCTGAGGTTTATTGGTGGGCGTAGTCAAGCCCGCCTGGTTCAGACTATTCACGCCATGGCAGGATGTGCAGACACGCATTTCTCCACGCTGGAAAGTAATCCAGTTACGTTCACGCACGATGGCATTGCCTTTTTCATCGGTGGTTTGCCAGCTCAGGGCTTTGCCTGCAGGAACAAAGGCGGCGGTAGAGCCATCACTGGCGATTTTCACACTGCCTGGTGGTGCTTCTGCCAACGCTGGATTATGCATCTTCTGTAAATCGCTAAAGCTGGCAAGTGCACGTCGCCCCGGCTTGTTCTCATATGCCCTGAGCAAGCTGGCTTCGACTATCTGGAAATGCGAAATATCGTAGACCCTGGCTTGCTTCTCTGTGCTGGAAATGGTTTTCTTGCCGCCTGGGACTTGCAAGTTGTAAGGCTGCTGCATGTCGGCACGGTCACGACTGGTTTGGTCGCGTGTCACGATCAGGGCCAGCTCATTGTTGATGAGCCATTGTTGTAATGCCGCTTCGCTGACAGCTTCTTCCGCCAGTACGGCGCGCTCTGGAGCTTCCAGTTGAGAACTGGCACGCCAGGGTTTGGGGCGTGACCTGACTTCTACGGCTTCCAGTTCCCATAAGGCACCTTGATAGCTTTTCTTTTCCTTTCCCTCCCACCAGCTCAGCGATTTATGCAAGCCGCCAGTCAAGCTTGATCCTGCACTATACAAGCCGGACTTTTCATCTTTGTTCAAGAACTTCAAGCGCAAATCACTTAAACCCAGACCATCGGCTGGTGGCGACACGTCTGAGGTATGACTGGCGATGAATCTGCCATCTGACAATGGCAGAGGATTGCGATAGCGGCCACCTGGCAAGATGTCATTGGCTGCAGTTATCGTTATTGGCGTAATCATGATTTTTTCTGGATTCATGTCCGGGCTGGCTTGCAGTTTGACGAGGTGATTAGTGGTGTAGGATGCCGCTTCTCGTGCATCAGTGGCATAGTAAGTTCCTGGATGCAGTGGGTCTTCTCGCAAATGAAACAGACCCGCTTCACGACGCAGGGAAAAGCGATTGGCTTGCAGATCAGCAGTCGTTCGTGTCTTTAAGTGCACGTCGCCACTAAAGCTGACTGACATAGGGCCAAAGGCCAGTTCATGCTGGCCCAGGTGATTCAGCGTCTCTTCTGTCGTGCCATCCTGGTTGATTTGCCAGATCGTGAAAAAATTACTGCGAAAGCCGCTGATTTTCCCATAGGGGCCAGTGCTACCGATTCTAGATTCCGGGAATACCTCAGCACGTGTAGATAATTTGCGTGCATTCAGACTTTCATCTACATAATTAAATGAGTGAAAGGGCAGAGCGAAACCATTGTTTTGTGCATCGCGATCGCGATCTGCAAGCTGGTCTTGTTGCAAATGATCCCAGCGGGTAAACAATAATCTGCCATAACTGTCGATGATGGGATTGAAAGCACCGCTGGGTGTGTGACTGAGCAACTGCAAATGTCCATTCGCCGGATTCAATTTCCATATGCCGCTGATGGACGGCGTCGCTTCATATTCATCCAGTTGTGGATAGAGATGAGCTTGCCCATTATGGGGGCGGTCGGAAGTGAAGATGATGGATTCATCGCTGGCATACAGTGGCGACAGATTATTGAAATTTTCATCCTGAAAAGCCAGCTTGTTGATCTTTGCTTTTTGATGCTGACCCAAGCCTGTGACTTCATAGATTTGCCAGCGCGTCTTGGTGGGTTGGCCGGGCTGATCCTGTGCGCCAATCAACATGCTGAACAGTGCTTTTTGCCCATCCCAGTGTATAGCCGGTTCGCGCACCGCGATCGCTTTTGCGCCCTGAAAGGCAGGCATGCCAAAACCTGCTTCCCTGGTCAGGTTGCGCAGGCTGCCATCAGGGTAATGCAACATCAAATCACCGCCACGCGGTACTTGATGTATATCCGTCAAATGATTGGCAAAGGCGGACAGGCGTCCGGCCTGGTCTGTTTGCAATGGGACCTGGGTGACAAACATGATGGGGTAAGACTGCAGTTTCCCGCTCTCCTGATTGACATCAAGCGTCAGAGTGGCGCTGGCGACATTACCTGACGCATCAGTGGCAGTCAGCGTATATACCTTGGAAATATCTGCATGCACAATCACATTTTGTTCACTGCTGACTTCCCCTATGTCAGGGCTGATCTGCAGTTTCTTGGCACCTTGTACCAGCCAATGCAAGTGATTGTTTTCGCCGGCATTTGTCATGGGTTTTTCTGCAGTAAACGACAGTATAGCCAAGGGCGGTGACTGAATTATTTTCGCTGGTGCTTTGTCGTCCTGGCCACAGGCAGATATAAGCAGACTGGCTGCGAGGAAGATGATAGTAGCGGGATTTTTGCGCATGAAGACGTGGCCGGGCTAAACAATATACGCAAATTGTAGCCTGACATTGAAATCACTCTTGAATTTTTGGCAAAATTAAGTCAATCTTGTGTGCTATTGCAATATTGTGAGTTTGGTTTTTGTCACGTCAATTCATGTCCTGATCTTATCCAGATCCAGGGTTCAAGTTTGCCGTGTACCGTTGATATCAATGCGATGACATGTCGGGAACTGGGGATACGAATGAATACGCTAATAGGTATGCAAACAAGCGCACAGATCAATTTGAATAAGCGCTATTCATGGCAAGACAAGGCGATTAAATGTGCGCTGAGTTTGATGGCGGGTCTTGTCCTGGTTTCTTGCGGTGGTGGTAGTAGCAGCGGCGGTAGTACCGTAGTCAGTGGTGGCGATGTCATCCCGCCCAAAGAAACCCAGGTCAATGGACCTGCCTGGTTTGGCCTGGGCCGCAATGCACAGCATGATGCGATTTCTGGTATTGCCACCCAACCCCTGAACCGCATACTCTGGAAAACCGGCGTTGATCTGGCGCCGCAATATTCGGCGGCTGGTTATTTGTTTTATCACTACGGCTCGCCAGTGATCACAGCAAAAAATACCGTGATTTTGCCTGTCAAATTTGAGGCGGCAGATACCTATCGTTTTGAGGCACGTTCTGGCAGTACAGGTGCGCAAATCTGGAGC
The DNA here is from genome assembly GCF_049340425.1 of Undibacterium sp. JH2W. NCBI lineage: Bacteria > Pseudomonadati > Pseudomonadota > Betaproteobacteria > Burkholderiales > Oxalobacteraceae > Undibacterium > Undibacterium sp. JH2W. The sequence continues at coordinate 236,192 of NZ_JBMPOT010000002.1, forward strand.
GTACCTAGCGATTACATCATGCCCACACATCGCTGGACACCAAGCTACAACCTGACACTGACCAGCAATAACCGCGTCTATGCTCCCGGTGCCGGTGGCAAACTGTATTACCGTGATGATGCAGACTCTGCCACGGCGACTACCCAGACTACAGTGTTTTACGGTGACGCAAAATACACAGCTGCCAAAGCAGCCCTGGATGCCGCAGTCTTTATCAATACCCCTGTTACAGCAGATGCGCAAAACAATATTTATTTTGGCTTTGTTGCCAATGCAGGCAATCCTGCTGGGGTGAGTAGCGGCTTTGCCCGCATCACCGCTGACGGCAAGGCGACCTGGGTAGCTGTAGCTGGCATGACTGAGGATGCCAGCATCGTCAAGCCAGCCACTAATAGTGCCCCCGCTGTCTCTGCTGATCAAAAAACCTTGTATGTGGTCGTCAATGCTGACGCCGCAACGGGGATACGTCAGGCGGGTTATTTGCTGGCCCTGGATAGCGCAACGCTGGCAGTCAAGGGCAAGGTGCGCCTGATGGACCCGCAGGAAAAAGCGGCAGCCTTTGTCTCTGATGACAGCACCGCATCCCCCACCATAGGGCCAGATGGCGATGTCTATATAGGCGTGCTGGAAACCACCGCCAGTGCCCATAACCAGCGAGGCTGGATGCTGCATTTCAATGCAGATTTGTCGCAAACAAAATTGCCTGGCTCCTTCGGCTGGGATGACACAGCTTCCATTGTGCCAAGCAGCATGCTGCCCAGTTACAAAGGCATCTCCCCTTATTTGATCATGGTCAAATACAATAATTATGCGCGTTCTGGTACTGGTGATTCAAAAAACCGGATAGCCATACTGGACCCGAATACCAGCCAGAAAGACAGTGTCTCTGAACAGCAAGTCATGACAGAAGTCTTGACTATCTTGGGTGCCACACCCGACCCCAACTGGCCGGGTGGTGTTTATGAATGGTGTATTAATACGGCAGCAGTCGATCCCTTTACCCGTTCCATCCTGGTCAACAGTGAAGATGGTTATTTATATCGATGGGACCTGGCGACGAATACCCTCAGTGAAAGAATACGCCTGACCAGTGGCCTGGGCGAATCCTATACTCCAACTGCCATAGGAGCAGATGGCGCAGTATATGCCATCAATAATGCAGTGCTGTTTGCGGTAGGTAAATAAGCTCGGACTTACGCAAAACCGCCCCAGCTGCGTTGCAGCTCCTAGACGTACTGAAGTACTGTCTTCGTCGCCACGCCTTGCTGGGACAATTTTGCGTAAGTCCTATAAGCAAAAGAGTAAAAAAGCCTGATCGGGGGAGGCAGCTCAGGACTTATTCCAGTAATTGGGCTGGCTGTAGGCGTGACGTAAAAAGTCGATGAAGGCCCGTATGCGCAAGGGCAGGTGACGGCGCTGGGCAAAGATCGCATAAATATCATTGCCCGGCGCATTGAATTCATCCAGCACCGTCATTAGTTTGCCCGATTCAATTTCAGCTCCCACTTCCCACATGGAACGCCAGGCCAGGCCCTTGCCTGACAGCGCCCAGTCATGTAAGACTTCACCGTCATTGCAGACCATATTGCCTTCCACCTTCAGCGTGACATTCTTGCCGTTCTGGCGAAAAGTCCAGCCGCGCTGGCTGCCGTCGGCACTAAAAGCCAGGCAATTGTGCTTGCTGAGTTCATCCAGGGTTTGCGGTGTGCCATAGCGCTTGATATAGGCAGGGGAGGCGACTACTACCCGTTTATTATCTGCCAGCTTGACGCCTATCAGGTTGGAGTCGGTCAAGGCGGCAATACGTATGGCAACATCAATGCCTTCACCAATCAAATCCACGACGCGGTCATTCAAACTCAGCGTCAGCTTCACATCGCGGTGTTCGCTTAAAAAGGAGGGCATCAGTGGTGCCACATGCTGGCGGCCAAAACCGGCAGGGGCCGAGATCGTCAGCGTGCCACTGGCACGGGCGCTGCGTTCCGATACTGCGCCTTCCGCTGCTTCCAGATCGGCCAGGATGCGCTGGCAATCTTCCAGGAAGGCCTCGCCCTCATTGGTCAGTGCCAGTTTGCGGGTTGTACGCTGCAAGAGCTTGACGCCCAGGCGTTCTTCCAGTGCATCAAGGCGGCGGCCTATCATGGCCGGGGCCACGCCTTCAGCCCGTGCTGCAGCCGACAGGCTGCCGCGCGTTGCCACTTCGGCAAAAGTAGAGATTTGTTTGAATTGATCCATGAAAGCTTTGTTCGTGATCTTTTCATTTGCAACTAAAATGAAAAGATGTAGTGATGAAATTCAATGATTATAGTATTTTATATTGAATATACTGCTTTCATGATACTTAGCATTCAATTTTTTGCAGTTACGCCAGCCTCATATTGTCAGGACAATAAATAAAACCATGACCATCTCTGCCATCGCTTTTGACGCCTACGGTACTTTGTTCGATGTCTATTCCATCAGCGAACAGGCAGATAAGTTGTTTCCCGGTAAGGGTAGAGCCTTGGCTGAACTCTGGCGTGACAAGCAGATTGAATACACGCGCCTGCGTACCATGTGCAGCATGTACAAGCCCTTCTGGGAAGTGACCCAGGATGCATTGATATTTTGCTGCCAGAAGCTGGGGCTGGAATTGACACTGGATGCGCAAAACAGCCTTATGGGTCAGTATGCGAGGCTGAAAGCTTTTCCTGAAAATCTGCCTGTCCTGCAAGCCTTGCAGGCACAAGACATGAAAATGTCGATTTTATCGAACGGTAACTTGCACATGCTACAGTCGGCTGTCGATGCGGCAGGCATGCAGGGCATATTCAGCCATTTGCTGTCGGTCGAAGTCGTCAAGAAATTCAAGACTGCACCTGAAGCCTATCAAATGGCACCTGATGTATATGGTGTGCCCGCAAAAAATATTTTGTTTGTGTCCAGCAATTGCTGGGATGCCTGCTGCGCGACATGGTTTGGTTACACCACCTTCTGGGTCAACCGGCAAAACGCACCGCTGGAACAACTGGGCGTGACGCCGCATGGTGTAGGGAACACGCTGCAAGACTTGATTCCCTTTATAGCAAAACATCGCAACTGATTTCGTTTTAATTCATTTTTTGGAGACCATAATGACACAACTGACTTTACCTGAAGGCATGCAAATCAGCGGCGAAATCAAGCCAGGCTTTGCCGAGATTCTGACACCGGAAGCCCTGGCCCTGGTTGCCAAACTGAGCCGTGCATTCGAGCCACGCCGTCAGGAATTGCTGGCTGCCCGCGTAGAACGTGCCAAGCGCCTGGATGCCGGTGAGACACCAGACTTCCTGCCAGAAACCCTGCATATCCGCGAAGGTGACTGGAAGATCGCACCTATTCCTAAAGCACTGGAATGCCGCCGTGTAGAAATCACTGGCCCGGTAGAGCGCAAGATGGTCATCAACGCCTTCAACTCTGGCGCTGACAGTTACATGACAGATTTTGAAGATTCCAATACGCCAAACTGGGATAACCAGATCACCGGCCAGATCAATATGCGCGACGCCGTGCGCCGCACCATCAGCCTGGAACAAAACGGCAAATCCTACAAACTGAACGACAAGATCGCCACCCTGGTCGTGCGCCCACGTGGCTGGCACCTCGATGAAAAACATGTACTCGTCGATGGCAAACGCATCTCTGGCGGCATCTTTGATTTTGCCCTGTTCCTGTTCCATAACGCCAAAGAACAACTGGCACGCGGCGCTGGCCCTTACTTCTATCTGCCCAAGATGGAATCCCACCTGGAAGCGCGCCTGTGGAATGACATTTTCGTCATGGCACAAAATGAAATCGGCCTGGCGCAAGGCACCATCAAGGCCACAGTGTTGATCGAAACCATCGTTGCCGCCTTTGAGATGGATGAGATTTTGTATGAATTGCGCGAACATAGCTCAGGCCTCAATGCTGGTCGCTGGGATTATATTTTCTCTTGCATCAAAAAATTCAAGAACGATAAAGACTTCTGCCTGGCAGACCGCGCCAAGGTCACCATGACAGCGCCTTTCATGCGTTCTTATGCTTTGCTGTTGCTGAAAACCTGCCACAAGCGTAATGCACCGGCTATCGGCGGCATGGCAGCACTGATCCCTATCAAGAATGATCCAGAGAAAAACGAGATCGCCATGGGCGGTGTACGTAATGACAAAGCCCGTGATGCGACCGATGGTTACGATGGCGGCTGGGTAGCTCACCCGGGCCTGGTAGAGCTGGCGATGACAGAGTTCAAGAAAGTATTGGGCGACGCACCTAACCAGATCTCCAAACAACGCCCAGATATCGAAGTCAGTGCCAAAGATTTGCTGAACTTCCAGCCTGAAACACCGATCACTGAAGCGGGCCTGCGTTATAACATCAACGTCGGAATTCATTACCTCGGCGCATGGCTGGCTGGCAATGGTTGCGTGCCTATCCATAACCTCATGGAAGATGCAGCAACCGCAGAAATCAGCCGTTCCCAAGTCTGGCAATGGATACGTTCTGTCAAGGGCAATCTGGAAGATGGCCGCAAAGTCACGGCCGACATGGTGCGCGCCATGATCCCGGAAGAATTGGTCAAAGTCAAAGAGGTCGCTGGTAATGGTGCAACTTATGACCGTGCCGCGCAAATTTTTGAGGAAATGTCGACTTCTGAAGATTTTGCTGAATTCCTGACTTTGCCTTTGTACGAAGAAATCTGATGTCGTAGTAATATTGCAGCCTTCTCCCAAGACTGCGGGATGCCAAAAAAGCGAACACCTGGGTGTTCGCTTTTTTAATTGCTTTTTAGTAAAGGTGGGCAATGATTTTTGAAAAACATGTTTAATTCATTAGCCTGCTCAGGAAAAAAGTAGCAATACATCACACATTTTAACAATAAGGCAATATAAGTTTGTTATATTGTTGCCACTGTGCTGGCGCAACTTGTGGTCTTCTGCACAGCAAATCCGGGCAACCCCATACCTTAGAAAAGTGAGTGAAAAGATGAAACAATATGGTGCTGAATTTTTGGGAACATTCTGGCTGGTACTAGGCGGCTGCGGCAGTGCCGTGCTGGCAGCAGCTTTCCCTGGTGTGGGCATAGGCTTGCATGGCGTGTCACTGGCTTTTGGCCTGACTGTACTGACCATGGCTTATGCGATAGGCCATATCTCTGGCTGCCATTTGAATCCAGCTGTCTCTATCGGCCTGTGGGCTGGTGGCCGTTTTCCAGCGAATAAATTACTGCCTTACATCGTCGCCCAGGTTTTGGGTGGCATCGTTGCTGGTGGTGTCTTGTACCTGATCGCCAGTGGCAAGGCAGGTTTTGATGTATCGGGTGGTTTTGCTTCTAACGGTTTCGCCGAACATTCTCCTGGCGGTTATTCCATGGTGGCAGCACTGGTCACAGAAGTGGTCATGACCATGATGTTCCTGGTCATCATACTCGGTGCTACCGATAGCCGCGCACCACAAGGTTTTGCTCCTATCGCCATCGGCCTGGGTTTGACGCTGATCCATCTGATCAGTATTCCTGTCACCAATACTTCAGTCAATCCTGCGCGAAGTACCGGTGTTGCCATCTATGTTGGTGGCTGGGCTTTGCAGCAATTATGGTTGTTCTGGGTCGCCCCTATCGTTGGTGCAGTGCTGGGTGCAGTCAGCTATAAGGCGATTGCTGGCGAAGCAAAATAAGCCAGGGTAAGACTGGGCAGGGCGCAAGCGCTGCAGGCTGGTAAATACCATGCAAACTTGTCGGATGTCATGCATCTGAAAATCTGGCATGGTATCCTCAGGCCTTCAGCTCTTTTATGACCATCATGCCCAGCAATCTCATCGATACCGACGACGTCATTTCCTCAACCGCAGCCTGGCTGGACAAAGCCGTCATCGGTTTGAATCTCTGCCCATTCGCCAAGGCTGTGCAAATCAAGCAGCAAGTGCGCTATGTCGTCAGCCTGGCTAAAACACCAGAAGCCTTGCTGGAAGACCTGGAGCGTGAACTTGAATTACTGGCCGAAGCCAATCCAGAGAAAATAGAAACCACCTTGCTCATTCATCCCCTGGCATTGAATGATTTCCTCGACTTCAATGATTTTCTTGATGTGGCCGATGGCATGCTGGAAGAAATGGAACTCGATGGCATCCTGCAAGTTGCCAGCTTCCATCCGGATTATCAGTTTGCTGGCACCGAGCAGGATGATATAGAAAACTATACCAATCGCTCACCATACCCGACCCTGCATTTGCTGCGTGAAGAAAGCATAGACAAGGCAGTAGAAGCTTTCCCGGAAGCAGAGCAAATCTATGAAAAGAACATGGAAACCATGCGCGAACTGGGCCATGAAGGCTGGCGTCGCCTGTTTTCCAAATACGAAAAAAAGTAAGCCTGGATCAGTAAAATCAAGAAAGCGTCAAGAAAAGCGTCAACAAAAGCAGTTTGCATATCAATCTATTCAATTCTTATATTGATATGCAAATAAGTAATTTACAATTTACTTTTTATCGCTAATCAGCGTAAATCATTAAAAATGAATATACTGATAGGGAGTATGTGTTTTTAAGCTTTTGATTTTTAAAGGAAATATCTAAAAATTTCCTTTTATCTACTCCGTTATTTGCTGTCAGAGGGCAAATAACGGCAAGCCTCCACGCTGCATCCAGCCTTATTCAATGCTATTTTCCTGCAAATCCCTTATTTCTATTGCCATCTTTCTGTAAAAAATCGGCTTGCGCCAAATCCCGGACCAGCGTTTCTTCCGTTTTTCTGGATCTAAGTGCCTTGTTATTTTGCAGAGCAGCATGTACAGTAAGAGGTTGATTTTCCGCATTTTTCACCCTTTAGTCTTCTATCTCAGTCTCTATATCTATGGCTTTAATCGTCCACAAATACGGCGGTACTTCGATGGGTTCGACAGAACGCATCAAGAACGTCGCCAAGCGCGTCGCCAAATGGCATGATGCCGGTCACCAGATAGTCGTGGTGCCTTCAGCAATGTCTGGTGAAACAAATCGTATCATCGGTCTGGCAAAAGAAATTTCTGCCCAGCCAGATCCTCGTGAACTCGACATGATCGCCTCCACCGGCGAACAAGTCTCCGTCGGTTTGCTGGCCATTGCCCTGCAAGCGATAGGCAAACAAGCCGTTTCCTATGCTGGCTGGCAAGTTGCCATCAAGACTGATTCTGCCCATACCAAGGCCAGAATAGCCTCGATTGATGAAGCCAAGGTCAAGGCTGACCTGGATGCAGGCAAGATCGTCATCATCACTGGCTTCCAGGGTGTGGATGAACTGGGCAATATCACGACCCTGGGTCGCGGTGGCTCTGATACTTCTGCTGTGGCCGTGGCTGCTGCCTTGAAGGCGCAAGAATGCCTGATTTATACTGACGTTGACGGTGTCTACACGACTGATCCGCGCGTGGTATCTGATGCACGTCGCCTGAATACCGTTACCTTTGAAGAAATGCTGGAAATGGCTTCGCTGGGTTCCAAAGTACTGCAAATTCGCTCCGTCGAATTTGCCGGTAACTACCGCATGCCTACCCGCGTCTTGTCATCACTGACCGACCCATTAATGCCGCTGGAAGAAGAAGCGAATTCCGGCACCCTGATTTCGTTTGAGGAAGATACACACATGGAACAAGCTACCATCACCGGCATCGCGTTTAACCGTGATGAAGCAAAAATCACCGTCTTGGGCGTACCAGACAGGCCAGGCATTGCCTATCAAATCCTAGGCCCGGTTGCCGATGCCAATATCGAAGTCGATATGATCATCCAGAACCAGTCTGTCGAAGGCAAGACTGACTTTACCTTCACCGTGCCACGCGGTGAGTACACAAAGGCCATGGACGTGCTGGAAAGCAGCGTCAAGGCGCATATCGGCGCGGGCAGCATCGTGGGTGACTCCAAGGTCTCCAAGGTCTCCGTCGTTGGCGTAGGCATGCGTAGCCACGTAGGTATCGCTTCCCAGATGTTCCGCACCTTGTCGGAAGAGGGCATCAATATCCAGATGATCTCCACTTCAGAAATCAAGATCTCGGTCCTGATCGATGAAAAATACATGGAATTGGCAGTCCGTTCCCTGCATAAAGCATTTGGTCTGGAAAGCGCTTAAAAAATTTTCTGGCTTGACTGTTGACCAAAGTCACACAAGCAGCTATTATCACGGTCTCAATTGCAGCTGAGCTTTTGGCGGTTGCAATAGTGTGGAGATGTGGCCGAGTGGCCGAAGGCACTTCCCTGCTAAGGAAGCATTTGGGGTAACCTGAATCGTGAGTTCGAATCTCACCATCTCCGCCAGCAATACTGAAAAAGCCCCTGGGTAACCAGGGGCTTTTTCTTTTTTAACGATTATCTATATTCCTGCCACTTGGTATGTCATCAATACCGGGCTTCCGTTTTTAAGAAGATATCTGATCGGATTGTTACGTCTGTTTGTTTGTTAGCTGAGTTGATTCTGTCAGTTGATTCACCTTCCGCTTCCTGATGAGGCTCGCCAACCGGCCATCACCACCTTAAATCCCAGCTCGTTCAGATTCAAGTAAAGCTGTTTTACGCTGCGTCGTTGTTTGCAGTTTTTGCTGGCTTCGGTTTCTAAGTCAGCTTGAAAGCTGTAATGCATACTTGTCGCTACGCCTAGGCTGGCTCTGTGACTTCAGAGCGTAAATAGTAGCGCACGGGTAGCAATGGGCCGTGTTGCGAGGGATGTCAGTCGTCTGGCGACTTCCCGTAACGGAATCTGCTCACAATTGTGTCAGCGGCGAATATTGCCTGGCAATGTCATGTCAAGCACTCCTTTCTTCTACTCGTCAAGATAAGCCGCATAACTCGCGAAACCTGGGTCGTAATCGTGAGCCAATAAGAGGGGCAGACCTTAAATTCACACATTTCTTTAACATAAAACTGTCTCGCTGCAAGCGCCAGCCTTGCATGCAAATAAACAATAAGAACTGTAACGTAAAGTAGTAAATGTGACCATGACGCTTAAGTCACGTTACTATTTACGCTATTCTTTGCATTCTTATCAGCAGCATTCAGGAGACTTCAGGTGAGTACAACTGCCAGCCCGCAGCAATCGAAATTCTTTACCGTGATACGCGTCACCAGTGGGAATTTCATCGAGATGTACGATTTTTTCTTGTTTGGCTTTTATGCGACCTACATCGCCAAGGCATTTTTTCCGGCCAGCAGTGAATATGCCGCTCTGATGATGACCTTTGCCACTTTTGGTGCAGGCTTCTTCATGCGCCCTCTGGGTGCCATTATCCTGGGGGGCTATATAGACCGCATAGGCCGCCGTAAAGGTCTGGTGCTGACCTTGGGGATCATGGCTTCGGGCACGGCATTGATCGCATTCGTGCCGGGTTATGCCACGATAGGTTTGCTGGCCCCCTTGCTGGTATTGATAGGGCGTTTGTTGCAGGGCTTTTCTGCCGGTGTTGAGTTGGGCGGGGTCTCGGTCTATTTGTCGGAAATGGCGACGCCGGGAAACAAAGGTTTTTATGTGAGCTGGCAATCAGCAAGCCAGCAGGTCGCCATCATTTTTTCTGCCAGCCTGGGTTATTTTTTAAATGAAAACCTGAGCAAGGAATTTATTGCAGACTGGGGATGGCGCATCCCGTTTTTTATCGGCTGTTCTATTATTCCAGTGGTGTTTTATATCCGGCGCTCATTGCAGGAAACCGAAGCCTATCTGGCACAAAAAACGCATCCCACATTCAAGGAAATGCTGAGAACGATTTCGCTGAACTGGCCACTGGTGTTAACCGGCATGATGCTGATAGTCATGACTACCGTATCTTTCTATCTGATTACAGTTTATACGCCTACGTTTGGCAAGAGTGTCTTGAAACTGACGACAGTCGAAAGCCTGCTGGTCACTTTGTTTGTGGGTGTTTCCAATTTCATCTGGTTACCTGTCATGGGGGCGCTGTCAGACCGCATAGGCCGGTGGCCGTTGATGGCATTATTCTCTGGCCTGACGCTGGTCACGGCTTATCCCTTGTTGTCATGGCTGATCGCCAATCCAAGTTATGAGCATATGCTGATCGTGGAATTATGGCTGTCTTTCCTGTACGGTAGCTATAACGGTGCCACGGTAGTTGCCCTGACTGAAATTATCCCTTTACGCATTCGTACTGCAGGTTTTTCATTGGCCTATAGCCTGGCCACGGCGCTTTTTGGTGGTTTGACACCTCTGGTGTCAACCTGGTTGATAGAAACCACCGGCGATAAGGCTGCACCAGGATATTGGCTGGCCATGGCTGGCGGCATAGGCTTGCTGGCGACCTTCCTGATTTATCGCGGTATCGTCAAGGAGCGTTTTGAATAATTCAATGCAGGAGCTGTAACCAGTACAGGACACAAAGCTAAGGCAGCCGCTTTAGCAAAAAGGCGTAAGGCGGCAATGAACCCAGATCGTCGGTTGCCAAGGATTCTGGTTGGCCTCGTCCGTCTCGCTAGCTCAGGTTATGAGGTATGCCCGAAATCCAGGCAAAGAAAAAATTATCCAGACAAATCAATGTCATGTTTGACGAAGCGGTGGTTTAAGATCGAACTATTTTGCTGCAAACATGATGTCTTGTTACATATTCACTGAGTTCATGGACAAGCGCGGGGAAAGTGATTACATTAAACAAATCTAGCCAGTTTTAATATGTTGGCACTTTAGTAAGGCGAGTTTTGTTGTATCAGGAATAAACCACTACCTTGGGGGAGTATTCATGTCTGACAATGCCAAAAAATTTCGTTTGATTACGCGTAGTGATTTTGACGGGCTGGTGTGTGCAGTCTTGCTCAAGCATCTGGATTTGATAGATGACATTCTCTTTGTTCATCCTAAAGACATGCAGGATGGCAAGATTGCTGTCAGCGACAATGATATCAGCACTAATTTGCCCTATGTCGATGGAATACATATGGCGTTTGACCATCACTTGTCTGAGACTTTGCGCAATGCAGAGGGTGGTGCCAGGACGAACCATGTCATCGCGCCCGAGGCACCGTCGGCAGCCAGAGTGGTATATGACTATTATGGCGGGCTGAAGGCTTTCCCGGCGTCCTGGGACCGCATGATGGCGGCGGTCGATAAGGGTGACTCTGCGCAATTCAATCGCCAGGAAGTCTTGCATCCGCAAGAATGGGATTTGCTGAATTTCCTGATGGATGCGCGTACTGGCCTGGGGCGCTTCCGTGATTTCAGGATATCAAACTACAATTTGATGATGGAATTGATTGATCTCTGCAAGACCCAGGGCATCGCGGAAATCATGCAAAACCTGGATGTCAAAGAGAGGGTGGACCTGTATTTTGAGCATGAAGAAAAGTGCAAGGAGCAAATCCTGCGCTGCGCTACCGTGCATAAAAACCTGGTGGTACTGGACTTGCGCAATGAAGAAACCATTTTTGCAGGTAATCGCTTCCTGATCTACGCCTTATTCCCTGAGACCAATATTTCCATCCATGTACTCTGGGGCTTAAAAAACCAGAATACCGTGTTTGCGACTGGCAAGTCGATTTTGAACCGCAGTTCCAAAACCAATATTGGTCCCTTGATGCTGGAGTTTGGCGGCGGTGGTCATGAAAATGCCGGTACTTGCCAGGTCGGTAATGAACAGGCAGAGCAGGTGTTGGCGACGCTCATTAGCCGTATCAATCAAGACGGCTGATGCGCTGACATACTGATGCGTTGGCAATACTGAATCAAAACTGGATTTGTATACCCCTGGGCAGGAATTTTGCGTACCTGTCCAGGGAGTGGATGATGTCGCTGGCGGCGATGGTGTAAAGCAAGTCGTCTGCCGTTTCGCCGGTTTTTTTTGCGCCAAAGCGTTCGTGGAATTTCCAGACGGATTCATTGGCTTTTCTCACATCGAAATGCGCCTGCTGGAAACCCAGGGCCAGTGCATAGTGATACACCATCAAGGCGGATTCTATCGAGCTGCTGCTGGCTGAACCAGCTTGTATGATCCACGAGCCCCAGCAGAATGAATCCGCTTGCTGGTCGTACAGGCGCACCGTGCCTATCTTTTCTCCTGCCATATCCTGGATGATGAAGTAAATTTGCCTGTCATCATGGGCATATTTTTCCAGCCATTGCTTCTGTGCCTCAACATTTGCTGACGTACTGGAAATGAACCTGGATTTTTGCTCGTCGGTACGTAAAGCCACGATGTAGTCGGCATCTGCCACGGTGGCGTTGCGAAAGCTTAGTTTATGGCCAAGGATTTTTTCTGCCTTCAGATAGACTGGGCCATTGGTATAGCCCTTGGCAGCCAGGCGCAGTGTCAGGCCGGCCTGCAGGGCGGCGGCTTGTATCTGTGCGCTGATGCCGGATAGTTCTGCTGCTGTTGGATTGTCTGGCTTATCTGTATTAACTGCTGACATGGAATTCATCTATGGTTTTCACGATAGAGAATTTTACTGTGCCGCGTGCCCGGCGTACAGGCAAACGGCAGCTTTGACCTTGTCTTCGCCTTATTTAGCGACGGGTACGGCGTTTACTATGATGCTTTTGTAATAGATGTGGCTGGTGGATTCAAAGCCGGAGTCTATGCCCAGCAAGAGCCACAGGCTGCCGTCGACATCGGTCTTGACGTTTAATGGTGTTTGATTACTGAGTTTTTTCTCCATATAGGGCGCTCGGCCACAATCTGTGCTGGCATTGCCTATGGTGCCCAGCACCAGGGCATATTTGCCCGAGCCTGACTGGCCACCTCTGTCTATATTCATGATGAACTCATCCCCTTTTTGTACTGTCAACGGTTCTGTCGGGGAGGCACCGGCAAATAACCACACGCTGTCGCCAGGTGAGCCGCCTACACCGAAGCAGCCCGAGGCGACATTGCTGACGATGGTGGTTTGAAAACTCAGGGCATATTCGGTATTGGGGGCAAAGCCTGAATATTTTTTCTTGATGTAGATAAATAAATCATCGCTACGGTTGGTGCCATAGGTGTATAAACCTTTACCACTAAATGGCAGGGGCAGGGTGCGGTATTCAGTGATGATGTCAGTGGGCCGGGTTTCGCTGCTAAAGTCCGAGGTGCCAAAGGCCCAGCCCGTTGGTTCGCCACTGAAATCTATGGTGAGCTGCGCAGGAAGGGGCTTGGGAATATAATCACTGCTGCCTCCACAGGCAGTCAGGACAGCGCTGGCGAAGATGGCGAAGAGTAAGTGCTTTGGTAAATTCATGGAAGAACCTAAGGGTATAAGGGGATGGCCTGACAAGAGGCCTCAGTTAATAAGAGCTTGATGGAGCAGAGAATAGCTTCGGGGATGAAGAAAATCGTTCTCGAAATGTAGAATATTTGTCTTAAATTTGTAGATTCGGCGCAGCTCTGAAATTGTCTGAAAATTGTAAGCGGCCTCTACATACCTGGCTTTTTGCGTAAAATCGCGGCCTGCTAATAACAATGCGGGCCAAGGAGAAATGTATGTTTCGTGTAATGCTGGTGGAAGATGATGCCAAGCTCGCGGCGCTGGTTGCCGAATATTTGGGTGAATATGAATTTACAATAGACATCGTCAGCCGTGGTGATGCAGCTCTTGGGCATTTCCAGCAAAGTTCGCCAGATATCGTGATTCTTGATTTGATGTTGCCCGGCATGGATGGCATGGTGGTTTGCCGCCAGTTGCGCGCCATCAGTACTGTACCGATTTTGATTCTGACTGCACGTGAAGATGCCTTTGATGAAGTATCTGGCCTGGAGCAAGGCGCAGATGACTATGTCAACAAACCTGTGCAACCGAGGATATTGCTGGCACGTTTGCGTGCTTTGCTGAGGCGTGTCAAGGATGAGCCTGAAGATGACAGTGGCGAACTGGTCTTTGGTGCTTTTCGCCTGTGCCGCAATGACCGCACGGTATTCTGGCGCGATCAACCCGTTGCGCTCAATAGTGCTGAATATAAACTGCTGCTGGTATTGGCAGAGGCTGCTGGCAAGGTCTTGTCGCGCAATGATATTCTGATACAGATGCGTGGCATAGAATTTGATGGCCTGGACCGCAGCATAGACAATAAAATTTCTCGCTTGCGGCGCAAATTTGACGATGCAGATGCCGACAAGATCAAGACAGTCTGGGGAGAGGGGTATTTGTTCAGCCCGTCCGCCTGGGATTAATGGGATCAGGGGATGAATCGCCTGTTCCTGCGCTTCTTTGCTTTGGTGATGCTGTCCATCAGCGTCGCCACGATCGCCATTTACGCTTCCATCACCCTCTTTTTTGGTGATCCCCTGGAAGAAGTGGCGCTGCAGCAGGCGTCAGGACAGATTTTATTGTTGACGGAATATGTCGACCAGGCCGGGCCCAATGAGTGGCTGACACGCCTCAACAAGATACGGGAAATTACCCACGCCAGGATAGAGCTGATCCCTTTGCAAATGGCGCAGCAAAAAATGAGCAAGACAAAGCAGGCGCAATTGATGCGGGGGGATGTGGTCATGGATGTGGCTGCCAAATCCTTTTATCGCCGTGTCGACTTGAATGGTGAGCGCTATATCGGCAGTGATGAAGAAGTCTTGCTGGCGCAGGATTTACCCATCGATGTCGTGCCTGTACTAAAAACCGAATTGCTGCGCTACATCATAGTCGCCCTGTGTTTGTTGATACCGATTGCCGTCTGGTCCAGCAGCCATTGGCGCGGTTTGCAGGCGCTGGCAAAAGTCGCCGACGAATTTGGCGCTGGGTATTTGAAGGTCAGGGCGCAAACCAGCGAGCGCGACAGTATCTACCCGCTGGCGCAGCGCATGAACCAGATGGCAACGCGGATAGAGGCTTTGCTGGCGGCGCAAAAGAATCTCTTGCATTCGGTATCCCATGAATTGCGCACCCCCATCGCCAGGCTGGAATTTGCCCTGGAATTATTAAGAAACGCTGCAAAAAATCCCCAGCTTGAGCCGCGCATGCTGGCCATGGAGGCGGATATCAGTGAGCTCAATGCATTGGTCAGTGAATTGCTGGACCTGGGTAAACTGGATCAGGATGCCAAGCTGGATTGCAGTGAGTTTGACCTTGGAATGAGCTTGCATAACTGCGTCAGCAGTTTGCAGCACGTGCTGGTGGCTCACGAGCTAGTGACAGATTTTTCTGCCGGTCTTGGCAATGTGCAGGCAGACCAGCGTTTGCTGATGCGGGCTATCAGCAATCTTTTGCGCAATGCCGCCAAATATGCCAACGGACGTATCTGGTTAGACGCCAGGAGAGTGGATGGCAATATCGACATTAGCCTGGAAGATGATGGCCCAGGTATACCTGCCAGTGAACGGGAACGTGTCTTTGATGCTTTTTACAGGTTGGACCGTAGTCGTGACCGCAACACTGGCGGTTTTGGCCTGGGCCTGGCCATTGCAAGGAAAGCCATTGAGGCCCATGGCGGTCAAATTATCGTGCAAGAGGGACAATTTGGAGGTGCCAGATTTATCATTTCTTTACCTTTACAGGCCTGATTAGTCCAACTAAGCCACAGACGTACAAATTGATGACATTTGCCAGACAAGTTGGGGAAGATTTGTAGCCTGCTGCTCTCTATCATTCTCTTCATGGTGTGCTGTTGTATGTTCTTTCGTATTTCATTCGTATTCCTTGATCTCGCGCTTGTAGGTTAGTGCGCATTCTCATGGATTAATGCATCTGTTTTGTGGAATCAGGAAACCTGTAATCGTGAGCCCTCACTCAAACATCGTGCGACAAAAATTTCTTGAAAAAGTGTACCAGCCGCTGCGTCACTGGTTTTTGAACGATATCGACAAGCTGGCATTGGATGCACCGGATTATCTGGCCGGTAACATCCACTTGGCTCAGTTGCGTGACGACAGTGAGGCTCTCCCGGGCAGGGAGCCACTACCTGCCATGTTGAATAAATGGCGGCAACGCTTTGCCGGACGTTTCTTTTTGTTCGCAGGAACGCTGAGTGCGCAGCAGGGTTTGCCTATTTTGCTGCAGGCCGTGGCAGGCAGTACCATGACCGTCCTGATAGTGGGTGATGGCCCGGAGCAGGCAAATTTGCAGCAGCAAGCAAGGGACTTGCGGCTCAATAAGGTGCATTTTCTGGGGGCTTTGCCTGAAGAAGATAAAGTCGCTTTACTGGGTCTTTGCTGTGGGCTGTTGTTGCCATCCCATGTGGGGTCGGATGGCGAGGATATATCGCTGCTGGAAGGAGCGATGTTTGCCAAGCCCATGATATCGACTGAGTTACCCGGCGAGATGGATGGGGACGCCAGCTATGACAATATTGCTCGTGAAACCAGCTTGCTTGTGCCGTCTGGAGACGTGCTTGCTTTGCGTACAGCCATGAGCCGTATATGGGACCAGCCAGAACTGGCAGAGCGCCTGGGCAAGTTTGCCCAGGCACGTTATCAGACGGTATTCAGGGCTGAAATGATGGCAAAAAATTATGTGCGCTTGTATGTCGATGTGATTTCAGGAGATGCGAAAGCACCTTGAGCGGAGGGTGCTTGGGTATGGTCGTTGCGAAATTGGAAAGAGCTGTCTATGATGCGGATTTCCCTTGCCTCTATACCTGTAGTATCGCTTCGCTTTTTTGATGGTATTGACGATAGGCTGGGTATATACACGACTACAATTGATCAGCATGAAATCTATAATATTTGCATCCCTTTTTTGTGTCGCCCATGTTGCCTGTGCCCAGACTCCGGCTTCAAGTAGCTTGCCGGACGGTAGTTCTGATATGTATATCGGCCTGGGGGTATTGTCTGAACCCAGTTGCGAAGTGGGCGGGGAACAAACAACCCGCCTCATGCCTAACGTGCAAATGCAGTGGAGTAATGGTGTGTTCTTGCGTAATACCAATTTTGGCATGCATTTGAGCCGGACCGATGCTTACGAGTTTGGCCCTTTGCTATCTTATCAAAGAGGCTGCAGTGCATCGGCCGCGCGCAAGCTGGCAGGATATGGGGATGTGGATGGTAGTTTTCAGGTAGGCGGTTTCTTTAACTTGCGCCCTTTGAATAATCTGCGCATCGCTACCAAACTGCTGCTGGGCGCCGGTGCCGGGAAAAAGACGACTTACCTGAATATAGAAGGTCGCAGTTATTACAGAATTGCTGATCATCACGGGCTTGCATTGTCGTCTGGCCTGACCTGGAGCAGACGTTATTACGATAACGCCAACTCAAGATTTGATCCCAATCTTGCTGATGGTTCCATGGCAACTGTCGCCGGCATCGCTGGTTCTGGAAATGGTTTCGCGACTTCGAGTGGCGAGACCTTAACCTGGAAAACGAGCAAGCCTGCGCCAAATAATAATGCCAACGTCAGAAATATTTACCTGGGTGTGCACTGGAATTGGGACTTGAGTTCGTCCTGGATCATTACCTCGCAAGTAACGGCAACTCATCAGTTTGATATAGACCAGGATAGTTTGTGGTTGGGTAAAAGAAATTATGTCACCGTGTATTCGGGACTGGCATATCGATTTTAATTTTATAAAAGCATGATCATCAAGTACGCCTCCATTTTTGTCATGATGCAGTTTGCTGCCATGCAGGTTTTTGCGCAATCGAATAGCGCATTGTCCGGCATGAAGCAGGCAGCGCTACAGGCATCGGAAAGCCAGGCAGATACTGAATGGATAGCTTACCGCAATGCCTATAGACTGATGATACAGTTTGAAAAATATGGCAAAGCAAAACATTTGATTCAAAGTCATTTCCAGGTTTCCAGCAAAACCGGAAATACCTTGCCAGACAATCTGCAATTAAATCTGGTCGGTAAAACCATGCGGCTGAATTTGCCTCTGGACGTGCTGGGTCGTGCCAGTTTTCCTTTGCTGAAATCTGCCTATGATGAAAACGCAGAACTGACAATTAATCAGGCAGCGGGGCAGTTCAGTTTTCAAAGCAGGATATCGATACTAACCAGGGCAGACGGCATGTATGAGCTGACTGACCTGCGTCTGGCCTGTGAGCAGGCACAGACTTATCTAAAAAGCATAGGGGATGTTAAAGTGGCCAACAAAGTTTGCGTTGGAGTGCGTTTTTCTTACCCCAAAAATCTGTCACATGCAGGGCTAAAATTCAGGGGTGCAGATGCGCAAATGCATTTGCTTGCCTTGCTGGATAATAGTGCTTTCCCTGATGAGTCTAACAAGGCTTATAAAACCGCGACACTGCGGTTTGCCGAAGTGCCGGAAAAAGGCCAGTTGCTGACACCGCAAACACCTATCGCCATAGCGCCGCTGTTTGAGTGAGCGATAAGTAAGTAAAGGCAAGCAAAAATCAGCAAATACCGACTTTAACAGCTAATTCGGTGGAAGGCAGAATTAGCTGTTCCCGTACTGTTGCTACCAGCGTCGCCAATGCCTGCCACCCCAGTAAGAACCGCCTTCAATAATGATAGGGGGCGGGCTGATATAGACCCGCGATCCATAACCATATCCGTACCCGTTTGCTGGTGCCACGACACAGCCTGACAAGCTGGTCATCCCCAAGATAATGGCTGTCATGGTAATGAGTTTAATTCGCATGATTGACTCCTGTTGTACTACTCAGTATTCAATGTTTGACAGGATCTTTGCGTTGACAACTATAGTGTAAATCTCTGTATCAGGTATTTCAAGAAAGCTGCCATGATGGAAGTATATTGCGGTATGTTGAATAAACTAAGTGGCGTAGTGAGCTTGCAGCTTAAGTAACGAATTGTTGCATGGAGGAACTCGGTTGATGTGATATGGTCTTAAGTTCACTCTATATCACTGTTGTTACAATAATATCATATGCCAGTATCCAGTCTTTCTTTGCGCCCGACTATTTTATCTCTGGCGATCATGGCAGCTTTCAGCCAGTCTTCTTTTGCACAAACCATCAATCCGGCCAAGCCTGAACCTGCTGAAAAAGCAGATGCCAAAGCATTAGAACCCAAGATGCAAAAAGTAGAGGTGCAGGGCACACGTAATTATGACGAGCGCCGCCAGGATACCGCCACCAAGATCGTCGTCACCCAGGAAGACATAGTGCGTTATGGCGATACTACGGTCAGCGAAGTGCTCAAGCGCTTGCCTGGCGTTACCATAGGCGGCGTGCAGGGGCGCGGCGGTGATATACGCATGCGTGGCCTGGGTGCCGGGTATACCCAGATCATGCTCAACGGTGAACCTAGCCCGCCGGGCTTTTCGCTGGATTCTTTGTCGCCGGATTTGATAGAGCGCATAGAAGTTATTCGTGCAGCGACAGCCGACCTCAGCACCGCGTCAATTGCGGGTTCGATCAATATTGTCTTGAAAAAGTCTGTACAGACAGCACAAAAGGAACTCAAGCTTGGTTTGTTTGAGGATGGCGGCAAATTTGGTGAGAATATCAATTACCAGGTCTCCGACAAGGCCGGGCGCATGTCTTATTCCATCTCCGGCAATCTCAATCATGGGCAATATGAGCGCCCTTCGTATTCGGATGAAGTCCGTATAGATGCCAATGGCAATCCATATGTCAAAACCCATACCTACAACCTTGGTTGGGGGACTTTCAACAGCGTGGGCTTTTCACCTCGGGTAAATTGGAATTTTGAAAATGGTGATACGCTAACAACACAAAGCTTTGTCAATGCGAACCGTTTTGATGGCTATTCCAGCGATGTGAGGTCAAATGATCCACAGTTCAATGGTTTCCTGCCAGTGTATAGCAGCGACTTGCAAAAAATACATTCCGAATTTTCCATGCTGCGCACTAATTTAAATTGGATACACAAGTTGGCTGATAGTGCCAAGTTGGATGTCAAATTGGGTGTGAACTATAACAAACGTAATTCGGATGTCGGGTTTGCAGGATATAACGAGGATCATGCGCAAATACTGGATCGCAAGAGTGTTTCCGGAGCGACCGACAAAGGCTTGACCATGAGTGGCAAATATAGTGCGCCATTCGTTCAGGATCACTCATTTGTATTTGGCTGGGATGGTGCGTTTAGCAAACGCAGCGAGACACGAGCTCAAAAAGACGATGTTAATTTCCTCGCAAATACACTTAAGCTTTACCCCTTATTAGCGAATGATCTTGACGAAAACTTCAATGCAGATGTAACCCGCATGGCGGTGTTTGCCCAGGACGAATGGAATGTAACCAAGCAGTGGTCCGTGTATGGTGGGTTGCGCTGGGAGGGTATTGATACTCGTAGCAGTGGTAGTTTTAAAGCGCTTGGTCCGAATTCGGACAATACTCCTTACAGCATACATAACAAGTCCAGTGTATGGAGCCCGATATTGCAGACTTTGTATAAGCTGCCAGATAGTAAAAATGACCAGGTCCGCTTGGGTATTACCCGCACCTACAAAGCACCCGATACCAGCCGTTTGATACCGCGTCGTTTCTATTCGAATGAAAACAGCGCCAGTAATCCAGATACTCAGGGCAATCCTAACCTCAAGCCGGAACTGGCTTGGGGCCTCGATATGGCCTATGAACATTATCTGCCAGGTGGCGGTATGCTGAGTGCCAGTGTATTTTTCCGCAGGATCAATGATATTACCCGCACAGATTTATCTCAGGATACGAATGGCAAGTGGGTAAGTATGCCAGTCAATGATGGTCAGGCAACGACCAAGGGCATAGAGCTGGAAGCCAAATTCCCTCTGCGTGCAATGATAGAAGGGGCCCCGGCTATCGATTTCAGGGCGAATGTCTCTTTCAACTGGTCTAGCCTTAGCAGTGTGGCTGGGCCAAATAATCGTCTGGATTCACAAACACCTGTCAGCGCCAATCTTGGTATAGATTACAAACTGGACAAGATACCTTTAACCATAGGCGGTAATGCCAGCTTCCAGGACGGTGGTCAGGTCAAAATTTCTGATGTTCAGAGTTCGTATTCTGTGCCCAAGCGTGTACTGGATGTATACGCCCTGTGGAAGTTTGATCCCAAGACAAATTTGCGTGTGTCTCTGGGCAATCTTCTGCATCAGGACAACATCAGTGTTGGCAGCTATACGGGCAGTAACGGTTCGGTTCAAACCAATATCACGCCTACCACAGTGACTGCCCGCGTCATGTTTGAACATAAGTTCTGAAATAATTAAGGGCACTTCATCCCTGAAGTGCCCTTGCTGGTCTTTGGTATTTCTTATACAGCGCTGTATCTTGCGAAGTGCCGCTTATTTTTTTCCTTCTACCTTAGGGCGGCAGTAAGACGGTAGATTGGCTGGGGCGACGGTAGTGCTGTCTATACCCTTGACCGTCATTTTTTCAGGCACTGGGCCGGTGGAACAGACCCAGGCAATCGGTACGATGGGAGCATCGTCAACCACGGCCGGGCGCAAGCTGATGACCTTGCCTTTGAGTACGCTATTGGCGCTATTTCCAAAGGTGATATTGACAACACCGTCCTGAACAGCAACCGAGCTGATGAGATTACTGACTATCTTATCTGCCGCTGGCAAGCCTGCAGTCTTATTATCGGCCGGAAATTTGTGCTCAAGCAGCCAGGCTGCTTCCACTGGCTTCTTGGCGATGTCTGCAAACTTTATCCCGGTTTCCAGTTGTTCCCTGATGATCTTGAACATATAGGAAGGAACAGCCATTGAGGCTAAAATGGCAATAATCCCTATGACTGCCATCATTTCCAATAGCGTAAATCCCGAATGTTTTTTCATGGTGCCAGTTTTCTCTTGATACTATTAATGTTGTGTGTTTCTAGGAATATAGCGGATAAGTATTGCTTATCACAATCTAAATATAGCTGTAGTGCAGGATGATACTGGATTTGTCATTACCTGGCCTCGCTCATGTTGCGCAATTGACTATGACATCGATGGCACTATCGTTGATAATGCGGGCTAGCCAATTTTCTTATGCATGATGAATGATCCTATCCCCCTGTTTGGCTTCAGCACCAGCTTGCTGGAACTGCTGTCGTTTGCACTTTCCATTATTACTGTCGCTTTGAATATAAGGCAGTTGCACTGGGCATGGCTGTTTTCCATTATTTCGTCTGGCTTGTATGCGGCGGTATTTTTTGACGCCAGACTATATGGTGACATGGGTTTGCAGTTTGTTTTTATCCTGGTATCTGTCTGGGGTTGGATGTGCTGGTTGCGTGGCGATGATGGGCATGAGCACTTGCCTGTGACGCGTTTGCAAGCGCAGGGCAGATGGGCTGCTGTGGGAGTGACGCTGCTGGCTTTTGTCTTGCTGGCCTGGTTTTTGAAGCGCTATACAGATACCGATGTGCCCTATGCCGATGGATTCCTGACGGCAGGCAGTTTGTTGGGCCAGGTTTTGCTGAGCCGTAAAAAACTGGAGAACTGGCATGTCTGGATTATCGTCGATGTCCTGTATGTGGGCTTGTATGTGTACAAGGGCTTGATGTTGACAGCCGTGCTGTATGCTATTTTCATTTTCATGGCCATCGCTGGCCTGCGTGTCTGGAGTAAAGCATGTCCCCGGTAAATCGCGTTGTCATTCTGGGGGCAGAGTCTTCCGGTAAATCCATACTGGCAGAGGCTTTGGCTGCCCATTATCAAACTTTGTGGGTGCCTGAATATTTGCGTGAATTTGTCGAGCAGCATCAGCGAGTGCCAAAGCAGGAAGAGCAAATCCTGATTGCCAGGACGCAGGTGCAGCGCGAAGCAGAGCTGGTGAAGCAGGCCAGGCAATGGCTGTTTTGTGATACCGGCCCCATCATGACCGCCATCTATAGCCGTCATTATTTTGGTGAGCCGGATGCAGAACTGGCGGAGCTGGAACTCTCGCATCACTATGATTTTTGCCTCGTCACTGCACCGGATTTTCCCTGGCAGGCCGATGGCTTGCAGCGTGAGTCTGCCTATGTGCGTGATCGCGTGCATGAAGAAGTGTTGAATGTGCTCGATGAGCGAGAAATTCCTTTCTTGCTGGTTGAGGGCAGCACGCAGGCACGGCTGGAACAGGTACAGTTTGCCCTGTCTTTCCTGCTCAGTTAATGTAGAAATCCCTTAAGTACCCTTATGTAGGAGCGGCTTCAGCCGTGAATGCCTGTTACTGTCGATAATCATTGGCACGGCACATTGTTCGCGGCTAAAGCCGCTCCTACGAAATTACGAGAGTGCTGATTACACTTTGTTTTTAAAAGCATTGCTCCTTAGCTTACAGCTTGGCTGTCAGTACTTCATCATGGTGTTTTAATAGAGCTGCGCCAATAAAAAAAGCACTGCAATCATGAAGATGCAGTGCTTTTTGATTTGAAGCTATGATGACTTAGCTGCTTTCCATCAAACTCTTCAGGTGGTCAGCACGGGCTGGGTGGCGCAGTTTTTTCATGGCCTTGGATTCAATTTGACGTATGCGTTCACGCGTGACTTCAAATTGCTTGCCCACTTCTTCCAGCGTGAATTCTGTACTGGTTTCCAGGCCAAAGCGCATGCGCAAGACCTTGGCTTCGCGTGGGCTTAAGGAGTCCAGTGCTTCTTTCAATTTTTCTTGTACAGAAGCCTGCATTGCCGCTGCCATAGGCGACAGGGTCATGCTGTCTTCAATGAAGTCACCCAATTGTGAATCACCGTCGTCACCGATAGGCACGTCGAGGGAAACCGGTTCTTTCGCGATCTTCAGGATTTCCCTTACCTTGCCTTCTGGCAGGCCCATTTTTTCGGCGATCGCTGCAGGTTCTGGTTCCAGACCGGTGGTTTGCAAGAGCTGGCGACGCACGCGGTTCATCTTATTGATGGTTTCTATCATGTGCACTGGCACACGGATAGTGCGTGCCTGATCAGCAATCGCGCGGGCAATTGCCTGCCTGATCCACCAGGTTGCATAGGTAGAGAATTTATAGCCGCGACGGTATTCAAATTTATCCACGGCCTTGAGCAAACCGATATTGCCTTCCTGGATCAGGTCCAGGAATTGCAGGCCACGGTTGACATATTTCTTGGCGATGGAAATCACCAGGCGCAAGTTGGCCTCAGTCATGGCGGCCTTGGCTTCGCTGGAACGTTTTTCACCGGCCACCATCTGCTTGTTGATTTCACGCAGATCATGCAAGGGCAGGCTGACATTGTGTTCCAGGTCGATCAGCTTTTGCTGCAATTCACGGGCTGCATGGATGTTGCGACCCAGGATGGCGGCATAGCTGGATGTACCATTGATTTCTTTGTTCAGCCACTCAGGGTTGGTCGCATTTTGACGGAAATGCTCAACAAAATAAGCGCGTGGCATGCCACATTTATTGACCATCAATTCCAACATCTGCTTTTCAGTCTGGCGCATGGTCTTCATTTGCTTGCGCAAAGAGTCACACAGCTTTTCTGCCGTCTTGACGCTGAAACGCATACCTTGCAATTCACGCGTGATGGCCAATTGTGCCTGCTGGTAGGCAGGCGATTTGTAGCCATCTGCAGCGCGGGCAGCCTGCATTTGCTCAAAGCGCATGCTGACGATGGCAAATTTTTGCAAGACCACATTTTTCATGTGTTGCAATTGCTCATCGCTGATGCCGCTGGCGTTTTCTGCTACTGCATCATCGTCGTCATCCAGATCGTCGAGATCATCATTGTCGCTGAGTTCTATAGCCGGTGCATCGCTTGCATCCGGGTCCAGCAAGCCGTCAATGATGTCATCCACACGGATTTCATCTTTGGCGATCTTGTCAGCAATCACCAGTATCTCTTGTATGGTGCCAGGGCAGGCAGAGATGGCTTGCACCATGTCTTTCAAGCCATCTTCTATGCGTTTGGCGATTTCAATTTCACCTGAACGTGTCAGCAGCTCTACACCACCCATTTCACGCATGTACATACGTACCGGGTCAGTGGTGCGACCAAAGTCAGAATCTACCGTCGCCAAGGCGGCAGCAGCAGCGGCTTCTGCTTCATCTTCCGTGACATTGTTGGCGACGTTGTCAGTCAACAGCATCATGGCGGCATCTGGTGCTGCGTCATACACAGCAATACCCATGTCGTTGAGGGTGCTGACTACGCCTTGTATCATCTCGGCATCGGCAACATCATCGGGCAGATGATCGTTGATTTCTGCGTGGGTCAGGTAACTGCGATCCTTACCCAGATTGATCAATTTAGTCAATTGCTTGCGATACAGCTCCAGCTGCGCTTCCTGGCTGGCCGCATTGGCTGCGCTAGGCTTCTTGGCCTTGACACGGGCCGCGCGCTTCATTTCTGCTGATTCAGCTGCATTCAGCGCCTGGATTTCATCATTTTCAAAATGAAATTCAGAAGACTTGCGGCCACGTTTGGCAGGCTCGCGCATGGCTGGCAAGACATAAGCCGATGTATCTATATCCTTGATGCTGGTTGCGGCTGCTGCAGGCGAAGCCGATACGATGGCATTCAGGGCAGTGGCTACGTCCATGGCTACCGGAGTAGTGCGTGCCACAGGAGTCATAGGTGCCACCGATGCGACAGTTCTGGCAGGAATAGAGGATGTGGCTGGCGTCGCTGATGCCACAAATCCGGCAACTGCGCCAGGTGTGGCTGGGGCTACAGGTTTCAGTGTTACTACAGGTGCCGGTGGCGCCAGCTTACCTGAGCCTATGCGTGCCTCGCGCTTGATCAGCGTGGGTGCAGGAGTCGCAGGCTGGTCAGCCAGCAATAACTTCTTGGCCAGTTTTGGACCGCTTTTGCGTATCACTACGACACGTGGCTTGGCCACTTCAGCATCGGCAGTGGTCGCAACGGTTTCTGGCTTATTGCCAGCCTCTACCGCTTCTGCAACTTGTACGCCAGCGAAATCTGACGAAGGAGTTGCGAATGTCGCGCTGGCATCGTCTGCACTTTCAATATCTGTGGCTACTGGAGCATCCACTGCATCTTCAGTCGCATCTGTCGTGCCATCTGCCGAGGCTGAGGCCAATCTTGAGCGACGCTTGGTAATCACAGTCACAGGTGTCGTCACCAGGGTAGGCGTGTCTTCAGTTGTGTCTACAACTGGAACCACCATTTGCACAGTTTGTACCGTAGCCGTGCGCGCAAGGCTGAGCGGCTGGCGGTTCAGTTGCAATGGTGGTTTCTTGCCTAGGGTGAGGGTTGAACCTGTTTTTGTTGTAGGAGGTGCAGTGTTTGAGTCAGTTAAGCTATTTTTCATGTAACAAATTCGAATACGACAACAAATGCTTGTCAATGGTGTTTGGCAATAGCAAGGGCGAAAAGCTGCTGGCGATCATCATTTGCAGATCAACGGCAGGCGCGGCGCGGATAAAAAAGCCCGCTGGTAAAAGCGGGCCAGGTCATCTTGCTGAATCTGGGCCTCAAAAGAGACGAAAGGGCAGAATTATCCTCGGCTTAGGCGTTCTTGACAAGCAAGACTTTGCTTTCTTTTGCAGAAAATTTCTTGCTGCCACTGGCTAGGCTGTCAGACAAACTGCGGTAGGGCGCAGAGATGTAGGTCATGCCTGGGTTTTAAGGCAATTTGCTTTAGGCTTCAAGTAGTGTGTTACTTGGCAAGGTTTGATGTAGATCAGTGTTTGTTGCAGTGTTTGGCAAAGAAATTGGACAAACTGTTAAGCTAGCGTCTTTGTGCAAACATTTGTTGTTATCACCATGTCCATTGCATCTTATTTCAAATTTCATTTGAAATCCCGTTTGAAATCCAGTCTACTTTATCTGCTATTGGGCGTGCCATTGATGGCGTCTGCACAGCTTACGCAAAAAGTACCTGATACTCTGGAGCAGAGGCTGAAAGCCTGCACCGCCTGCCATGGGGCCGAGGGCAGGGCGAATAGCGATGGTTTTTATCCGCGCATTGCTGGCAAGCCTGCTGGCTATTTATATAATCAATTACTCAATTTCAGGGATGGTAAACGCACTTATCCTGCCATGCGTTATATGGTTGCCCATATGTCGGATGCTTACCTGAAAGAGATTGCTGAGTATTTTGCCAGCCAGCATCCACCTTATTCTGCACCACAAGCCAGCCTAGCCAATGCCAGTCTGCTGGAGCAGGGCAGGCTGCTGGTAGTGCAAGGCGACAAAGCGCGTGGATTGCCTGCGTGCGTGTCTTGCCACGGCAAGGGTATGACGGGGCTTGCTCCCTTTGTTCCCGGCTTATTGGGTTTGCCGCGTGATTATCTGATAGCCCAATTGGGTGCCTGGCAAACCGGTAGCCGCAAAGCCCATGCTCCTGATTGCATGCAGCAAGTCGCTGGCAAGCTTAGGCCCGAGGATATTGCTGCCGTCTCCAGTTGGCTGGCAGTGCAGAACGTGCCGACTGATAGCGTTGCCCCTATTTTGAGGGCGGATGAATATGCACAATTGCCGCTCAATTGCGGTAGCGTGGCGCGGTAAGCTGGTGCAGGGCATTTATCTCCAATGGTGAATCACTTAGTCGTAACAAGTTTATGAAAAAAATTGTATTGTCTGTTTTATTGTTATTGCTGGCAGGGGCCGCCGCCGTGGCTGGTTTTGGTTATTATCTGGTTGACGATAAAAGTGCGACCAGCATCCCCGATAAGTTGTCTACAACTGATCAAATCAGTAAGGGGGCCTATCTGGTCAAGGCTGGAAATTGCATGGGCTGCCACACGGTAAAAGGCGAGACAGCCTTTGCTGGCGGACGTTTACTACAGACCGAGTTTGGTAACTTCAAAACACCTAATATCACGCCCGACGCCAAGACTGGCATAGGCAGTTGGACGGCTGAGGATTTCTGGCAAGCCTTGCATAATGGTAAATCCAAGGGTGGGCGCATGCTCTATCCATCTTTCCCCTACACCAATTACACCCAGGTGTCACGCAATGATGCAGATGCCATGTATGCCTACCTGATGTCCTTGCCCAAAGTGGACAAAGCAAACCAGGCGCATGAATTGCGCTTCCCTTATGATCAACGGGCTTTGCTGGCATTTTGGCGCGCTGCTTATTTCAGACCCACTAGCTACCAGGAAGACAAAAGCAAATCAGTAGAATGGAACCGCGGTGCCTATCTGGTCAAGGGCCTGGGTCATTGCAGTGCCTGCCATTGCAGTGCCTGCCATAGCAGTCGCAATGGTCTGGGCGCCAATGCGGGTGTCAGTGATTTGTCTGGTGGCGAATTGACGAGCTGGTATGCACCGGCACTGACCAACAGCAAGGAAGTCAGTTTGGCAAGGTGGCCTGCGCAAGAATTGGTCGCCTTGCTGAAATCCGGCGTCAATCAGCATACCGCTGTATCTGGCCCCATGGCTGAGGTAGTGGCAGGCAGTACCCAGCATTTGTCTGATGCCGATATCAATTCCATAGTGACTTATCTGCAAGCGATTCCTACTGTGCAGGCAGCAGAAAAAGATATGTTTGACCAGGCCATGGCTGGCCCTGAACTGAGTGCGGAAAATATGGGCAGTGTCATGAAGCAAGGCGCTGCATTGTACAAAACCCACTGTATGGATTGTCATGGCGAACAGGGGGAGGGCGTGCCCAATATTTATCCTGCCCTCAGAGCCAACCCGGCATTGCTCAGCCAGGCTGTATCGAATCCTGTGCGCATGGTGTTGTCAGGTGGTTTCCCGCCTGTGACCAGTGGCAATCCCCGTCCGTATGGCATGCCGCCATTTGCCCATATGCTCAATGATAGCGAAGTCGCGCTGGTGCTCAGCTATGCGCGCAATGCCTGGGGTAATAAGGCAGCTGTGCTGACTTCGGCAGAAGTCAATCGCTACCGCACCGCGGCCAATGACTGAGTCTGGCCAGGTAGTTACAAATTCAGTGGTAAATACAATTTGGTGACAATTTAAATACATTTTTCAACATATTTGAATGCTAGCAGGTCTTACACTAGGCTCATATCAAAAATATTTGCAAGGCAAGGCAATTGAAAAGCGTTTTGGCCCTGACTTTTTGCGTATATACAGCTTTGTTGGCGGCGTGTGGTGGTGGTGCGAGCACTAGTGTGAGCTCTGGCGTAGTAACGACTGTGGCTGGATTGAATTTGTCCGGCACGGCTGCGACAGGAATGGCGTTATCCGGCGCCCCTGTCAATGTCAAATGTCGCACTGGTAGTAGCACCACCACAACAGCTTCCGATGGTGGTTTTGCTTTAACGATAACTGGCGGCGCATTGCCTTGTGTTTTGCAGATCATTAATCCGGCAGATGGTAAGAAGTTGCATGCAATTACCATCAATGCAGGAACCATTAACCTGACCCCTTTGACTGATATGTTGTCCACTCGCCTGATGCGTGGCGACATGCGCACAATATTTGCTAGCCCGGATGCTGCAGCGATAGAAAAAACCGTGACAGCCGCTGCCATCAAGCAAGCTCAGACCGATGTCAGTCTGACCTTGTTGAATTTTATTGATGTCAGTAAATTACCTGATTTTTATAGCACGCCACTGAAAGCCGCAACCGCAGCCAATACTGGTGGCGGTGACGTCCAGGATAAATTACTGGATGCGCTGAAAGCAAAAATGAGTGTTGCTCAACAAACGCAGGCGCTGGAATTGTTGGTCAGGGCCATTGCCGTCGGGCAGCCACTGGATAATCCTTAAACCCATACTGGAACTCTCTCCAGCCGCTGCGGTGGTTGCGGCCGGCGGCAAGCTGAGTTTTGCCGCAGTTATCAATTATCCGCCCAATATTAATTACCTGCGTCAACCAGTGACGTGGACGGTGCAAGAGGCGAATGGAGGCAGCATCACTAGCAATGGTGAGTACACTGCGCCAGATAAGCCTGGCGTCTATCATGTGCAAGTACAAAGAGAGGATTTCCCGGTGCTGATAGCTCTTGCTACAGTTAAGGTAGAAAGTGGAGCAGCCACAGTGTTTACTCCCTATTTGCATGTTGAAACCAAAAGCGTCACCGTCAAGGCGGGTTCTCAGTATTTCTTTTCTGCTAGTATCAATTATCCGCCAGATATTTTCTTTATACGGCAACCTGTAAGCTGGTCATTGGTGGAGGTCAATGCGGGCAGCATGGATATACTGGGCCGCTATACAGCGCCAGATAAAGCTGGTGTCTACCATGTCAAGGCGCAGCGTGATGATTTTCCTGAAATCTTCCAGATTATGGAAGTCATCGTTAATTAATTTCTTTGACTATTGTTAAGTTTGATCGTAACAAATTGCAATGCTGTCTTGTAGTTCGCAGATGAAAAATGCTATAAAGAAGTAATTTAAGTTAAGATTGTTTCTTTATAAATCTTTTTCATCATATGCGACCAACTCTACTTGCCTGCCTGCCTGCGCTCGCGCTGTGCATATCCTCTCCTGTTCTAGCTGCTAATAATGTAGACCAGCCCAATAAAAATACTGGCCCTATCAAAAGCCTGGCGGTCGATCAAAAATCAGATGCACGCTATATCGTCACGACAGTGCCACCAGAGTCTGCCATGGAGCGTTTCGAGATGAAAGATGCCCAGGGCCGCAATATCGCCTACGTGGCGATGACGGATGGCGAGGTCGGTGGCCTGGTGTTTGTCGACAATAAACTCTCGGGTATAGTCTCCAAACAGGATGCCCTGGCATTTTATAGCTGCCGTGGCTATACCTCGGCTACCAAATATCACTGGGCCAAGGATGCCAATGCCTGGATAGAGGGTTTGCTGGCGGCTAGCCAGAGCGCTACTGCAGTAACTCTGCAATTTTCGGGTAAGTCTACCTGGCGTAGTATTGTCGAAGTTGTCAATAATCCTTCGCTGTCACAAATCGGTTCCCTGGTGGATATAGGCACCAATCCTTTCGGAATTTTGCGCAAGCTTAATAATGCGCGTGAATCCATGGCTGAGCGCGAACTGTTCGAAAAAACCAGGCTGCGTCTGATGGAAGTTACCACTGGTACCAGTGAAGATAAAGTGGCAGAGATTATCAAGCCGGAAGATGTGTCTTTTGCCGTAGGTGGTCTGGTCATGGCTTATCCGCGTTTTTCCATAGAATATTTCATTGCTGATGGTTCAGTAAAAGCAATCCAGCAGCCATCTTTCCACTTCCTGTCCCACAAACAGGCGGCATTGTTTTACGTGTCGAATGCGAAATGGGATCAATGCACGCCAGAGAACTGGAGAAATGCATTTCCAGTAGCCCCGGCTGTGCCTGCACCAGTCAAGGCCATAGAAGCAAAATAAGCGCGAAGCAAGTTGACATCATCCCTCGAAAATATGGAGAACAACTTGTTGTATTGTGAACTCGATCACATCACCATCACTGCGCCTGATTTAATCTCGGGCGCAGCCTATGTCAAGGAAGTATTGGGGGTAGACCCCAGCACAGGTGGCGAACATGTGCGCATGGGCACGCACAATATGTTTGTGCGTCTGGGACCTGAATTATTCCTTGAAGTGATCGCCATCAATCCTGCTGCTAGCAAACCAGAGCGACCACGCTGGTTTGCACTCGATACCCTGCAGCCTGGTAGCCAGCCACGCTTGTCTAACTGGGTGGCACGCAGCAGCAACATCCAGGCGAGCTTGAAACTTAGCCATGAAGACCTGGGCAAGGTCGAACCTATGAGCCGTGGCAGCAATCACTGGCTGATCACTATACCGGAAGACGGTTCCTTGCCACTCCATGGCATAGCGCCAGCACTGATAGAGTGGCATACTGCGGCACACCCTGCCGTACATATGCAAGATCTGGGCATGAGCCTGCTGAAACTGGAATTATTGCATCCTGATGCGGCCAGGATTTCACAACTCCTGCAAGACTTGAAAATAAAGGGTGATATCGTGGTCACAGCAATTCCTGCAACGCAGGCACCACAATTATTAGCACATGTGCAGACCCCAGTCGGACCGAGAATATTGTCTTGAATTGCTATAACCGGTATTGGGCCGGTATTGATATTTTCTGAAAAAGAATTAAGACCAAACATCATGCCCTGGACCTTTGCTCATCCGCTCGCCATACTTCCCTTGCGGCGTCTTGCCCCCCAGCGTTTCAATCTCATGGCATTGGTGATAGGTAGCATAGCCCCGGACCTCGGCTATTACGTATTTGCTTTTGATCTCGCCACGCTAGCTCATCAATGGCTGGGTTTGCTACTGGTTTGCCTGCCGGCGGGCTGGCTGGTGTTCATGTTCATGCGTCTGATGCAGGCGCATTTCATTTATTTGCTGCCACAAATGCAGAGGCAGGCGCTGCAGGCACATGCGTCTTTGCCGCAAGCTTTGTCGAGGTCACAAATCCTCTGGATCTCGTTGTCTTTGCTCTCGGGCGCAATGACACATATCGTCTGGGATGCCTTTACCCATGACCATGGTTTCGCCGTTGCTTACTTCGATGTTTTGCGTGAGACCATCGTGGTTGCAGGTTTTCATACTCAAGTCTTTCACCTGTTACAGCATCTGAGTAGCGTGGTGGGAGTGACGGGGCTGGTATATTGCTATTGGCAATGGCTGGAGAAACTACCACATATCGTGATCCTGGAACCCCGGGAGAACGATCAGTGGCGCTACATACTATTTGTCAGCACTGCATTGACGGCATTCTTGCTGGCATTGCCAATTGCCTTTTACATGTCCAGCCAGGCGAATGAGGCATTTCTCTTTCGCCTGGCCTTGTGCGCGACTAGCGGCTTTGCAGTCTTGTTGACGATTGCTGCCTTGTTGATCGCCAGGGCCAGAGGAAGCAGTCAGGGGCTTGCTTAATTTTTTGCGTGCATGTCGGTACGCAAATTCCAGTTCAATACTTCCCCTTTTTTATCGGTGACCGTGGTCATTTCCTTGAATATCCTGGCTTGCAGGCTATCCGGCAGGCGCACAAAATCCACGCTGTTGACATAGCGATCGCCACGCATGAAGGCCCAGGTAAAAAATTGCATGGTGGCCGTGGTTTGCTGTACATCCTTGGCGCGTTGCTGCATGACGATGAAGGTGCCCATGGTGATGGGCCAGGATTTCGCGCCTGGCTTGTCTGTCAGCATCTCTTCAAAATTGGCATCGGTTTTCCAGCTGCTATTCGTCAGGGCGGATGAAAATGCCTCGGCAGAAGGGGCAATGAATTTGCCATCACGATTTTGCAGCAGGGCAAAGTCGAGTTTTTCCTGGCTCACGTAGTTATAATCTATATAGCTGATGGAGTAGGGTGTTTTCTTGACTGTACTGGCGATATTGCTACTGCCCTTGACCTGTGTCAGCCTGGTGTTCCAGACGATGGTGAGGCCCTTGCCAAATTTTGTTTGCCAGTTTTTGCTAACTTTGCTCAGGTAATCGGAAAAATTATAAGTCGTGCCTGAACCCTCCTGGCGCACGATCACTTCTATATTCTTGTTTGGCAGGCGCAGGCCGGGATTCAGGGCTGTGATGGCCGCATCGTTCCATACTGTGATATCGCCAGAAAATATGCTGGCCAGTACTTCACCTGTCAGGCGCAAGTCCGCTGTCTTGATGCCAGGCAAATTAATAACAGGTACGACACCAGAAATGGCTGATGGAAATTGTATCAATTTCTCTTTTTTTAGTTCTGCCTGGCTCATCGCAGCATCGCTGGCGCCAAATTCTACTGTGTTTTCCTTGATTTTCTTGATACCTGCAGATGAACCGCTCGCCTGGTAGGCGATGGTGGGGCCGCCATTTTTACTATATGCGTCGGCCCATTTTTGATACAAGGGGGCAGCGGCAGATGAGCCGGAACCCTGGATGTCAGCATGAGAAATGACGGGAGTAAGGAGTAAAGCCAGGGGCAAGAAGAGAGAATTGCGTGTAATCATAATAAAAATTTAATGCCAAAGGAGTGGGGCATTGCTACCCGGTGAAATGGCGCGGATTATCTCATGACATGAGAAATTATTGCTGGCGGCGGTTTTTTCGTAATGGTCTTGTCATTTCTGCTGGCTATGCTTCTTCCTTGCATATCAACAATAAATTGTTTATATTGTTTACATGTTTTTTAACCTGGAGGCTGGAATGGCAACCGCAATATCGAAGAAATTAAGTCCGGTAGTGGCAGCAGCAAGTACAGAGAAAAAAGTCGTGGCTGTGAAGAAGAGTCCAGTCGCCGCTCTCAAGAAAAAAATCGTCAGCAAACCTGCTGCCGTGGAAAAAGCACCGGTAAAGGCAGCGGCAAAAACCAGTGTCCGCAGCAAGCCAGCGGCAAAAGCCACAGAAGTGAAAGTAGTGGCTGAGGTGCTGGAAAAAGTCAAGAAAGCCAAGCTGGTACGTGATAGCTTCACCATGCCAGAAAGCGAATACGCAGCTCTGGGTGCCGTCAAAAAAGCCTGCCTGAAGGCGGGTGTGGAAGTCAAGAAAAGCCAGTTGTTGCGCATAGGTGTTGCCTTGTTGAGCAGGACTGACGTGCCTAGCCTGAAGAAATTGATTGCTGGCCTGGCACCGCTCAAAGCGGGCAGACCAAAGAAAGAAAAGTAAGATCAGTTCTGCTTGCTTTAATTATTCTTCCCGGCATAGGGCAGGTCAGGTTTTGCCGCCAAAAGCAACAGGCCCTGATAATTTCGCAAAAACAATCCTTGCATGATACACATCAGCAAGGATTGTTGTTTTTTTGACTTGTCATCAAACCGACATCTGTCTGTCATCTTGCTGAAGTAATCCTTGATTATTCTTCGTTCGTCGGATCAACGAACAACATGACAAGGACGATGAATGCGATTACTCACGATACCCGCCGATGCTAATCCCAGTTTTTCCAAGCTTAATCTGAGCCTTGCTACCACGGCAAAAGAAGTCAAAGAAGTGCAGCGCCTACGCTATAAAGTCTTTATAGAAAGCATGGGCCTGTCTGCCTTATCCAATCCAGATGGCCTGGATAAGGATGAATTTGACGAGCATTGCGATCACCTCATAGTGCGCGACTCCAAGACCCTGAAAGTGGTAGGCACTTACCGCATACTGGGGCCAAACGCTGCCCGTCAACTGGGTCGCTATTATTCCGAAACTGAATTTGACCTTTCCCGTCTGCAGCATATACGCAATAGCGTGGCAGAAGCAGGTCGCGCCTGCATCCACCCTGATTATCGCAGTGGTGCCGTCATCATGCTCCTGTGGGCTGGCCTGGCCGCTTATATGCGCCGCGAACGTTGCTCGCACCTGATAGGTTGCGCCAGTATCAGCCTGACTGATGGCGGCCAGAATGCAGCGGCAATCTACCGTGGCTTGTCTGCTGCAGATTTCTCCCCGCTGGAATACCGTGTCACGCCACACACACCTTTTCCTCTTGATGAAATCGATAGCAGTTCTACCGAGGCGCGCATCCCGCCGCTGTTGAAAGGTTATTTGCGCGCTGGTGCCTGGGTTTGTGGTGACCCGGCCTGGGACCCTGATTTTCATAGTGCTGATTTATTCGTCATGCTGCCGCTGGCGAATCTGGACAACCGTTACGCACGCCATTACGGCACAGGGGAGCAATAAAGATGAAACCAGCCGATCAGTTCCTTAATAGCAAATTGTATAAAACCGGTAAGAAAGAAACCCAGCGTTTCCGCACTATCTGGATTTCAGATTTGCATCTGGGAACGAGCGGCTGCCAAGCGGCCAAGTTGCTGGAATTCTTGCGTGCCACCGATTCAGAAACGCTGTACCTGGTTGGTGACATTATCGATGGCTGGCAACTCAAGCGTCGCTGGTACTGGGACCAGACCCACAATAACGTCGTGCAGACTGTTTTGAAAAAAGCCAAGAAAGGCACGAATGTGATTTTCGTGCCCGGCAATCATGATGAATCTGTGCGCCAGTTCATTGACCTCGATTTTGGCGGCATCAAGATCAGGGATGAGCTGGTGCACACCACTGCTGCAGGCAAACGCATGCTGGTCTTGCATGGTGACAGGTTTGATGGTGTCATCGCCTGCGCCAAATGGCTGGCCTATGTGGGCGACAGCCTGTACACCGTGATCCTGAAATTCAACCAGATATTCAATAACTGGCGCGCCCGTGCTGGCATGCCTTATTGGTCGCTGTCACAATACCTGAAGCAAAAGGTTAAGAACGCTGTCAGCTACATTACCC
The DNA here is from genome assembly GCF_049340425.1 of Undibacterium sp. JH2W. Taxonomy (NCBI): domain Bacteria; kingdom Pseudomonadati; phylum Pseudomonadota; class Betaproteobacteria; order Burkholderiales; family Oxalobacteraceae; genus Undibacterium; species Undibacterium sp. JH2W. The sequence continues at coordinate 271,975 of NZ_JBMPOT010000002.1, forward strand.
AATTTGAAGATGCACTGGCAGATGAAGCCCGTCGCAAGGGCCTGGATGGGATTATCTGCGGCCATATCCACAAGCCGGAAATTCGCGACATAGGTGGCATCTTGTATTGCAATGATGGTGACTGGGTCGAGAGTTTGTCAGCCCTGGTAGAAGATGCCAAGGGGGAACTCAGATTGATTACATGGCATGATATCTGTCACCCGGACCAGGTGGCAGATAGCTATGTGGAGCAGGAGAGGGAAGAGGAAAAGGGCTTGGAAAGCGAACTTGAAGTGGCAAGTGCCTGATCAGCTTGCCGTCGCCGGCCTGACCCAGGACCAGATACGCAAACCAAACTGATTGCAAGCCAGGCCACCAAGTACCAATAAACCCGCACAAATTTTCCACCAGAATAAAGTTTCATTCAAAACGATAGAGGCTGTCAGCATGCCCACTACCGGCACCAGCAACGTAAAGGGGGCGATTGTGGCAGCCGGATATTTACGCATCAGCCAGGACCATATGCCAAAGCCGACTATGGTATTGGGGTAGGCTTGATAAGCGATAGCGCCTATCGAGGTCCAGTTCAATTGCGTATAAGCGGCTTGCCAGGCATCCATGCCTTCCATCATGAAAGAGGCCAGCAGCAAAGGAGGGCTGGCTATTGCCGAGCCCCAGACCACCATGGACAGGGGATTGACTACACCTATTTTTTTGGTGACGATATTGGCGATACCCCAGCACACCGCACCAGCGACGACCAGCAGAAAACCGACGATGGTTGCCTGTGCTTCCAGATGCATGGCCACCAGTGCCATCCCGGACAAGGCTATCAAGGCCCCCAGGACTTGCATGAGTTGCGGTTTTTCACCCAGCATCAAGACTGCCAGACCCATGGTGATAAAGGCTTGCAATTGCATGACCAGAGAGGCCAGCCCTGCCGGAAAACCGAGTTTGATACCACAAAACAGTAGCGTGAACTGGAAGGCAAACTGGAACATGCCATAGGCAATTACCCAGTTCCAGGATGTCTTTGGACGGGGGACAAAAAATATCAGGGGTAGGGCAGCAAATACAAAACGCGATGCGGTAAACAGCACGGGCGGCAAGCCCTGCAAGCCTATCTTGATAACGACGAAATTGATGCCCCAGGTGATAACAGCGAGCAGGGCGGCCAGTATGTGCGTGGGTTTCATCGTGCTTTATGCGTAAAGACGGGCCTACATACTAACAGTTGCGGCGAATCGCTGCAGACACCCGGTATTTTTACCAGTGCCTGGTGCGTTTACTTGACCACCAGGTCGGGTGACATGATGGCCTTCAAGTAAGTCTGTACTATGGCATTCTCGCGCTGCTTTTGCGTGATCCACCAGACATTGCCCTTGCGCACGCTGTACTCTTGCAAGGGGTGCCCGAGCAATTCAGCCGCGACCTGGCCCAGGTAAGGCTGGTGGCCGACGATGAGTACCGGTTCGCGGCTGTTGGGCCAATTGGCGGCTGTCAGTACATCTTTGACTGTCGCCTCCGGACCCAGCTCTGGGATAACTTTGTATTTTCTACCGCAAGCAATCAGGGCCTCGGCAGTGTCACGGGTGCGTATAGTCGGGCTGGCCAGTATGCGGCAAGTCTCTGGCAGGGTGCTGTCAAGCCAGAAAGCAATCTTGCTGGCTTGCTTGTTTCCCTTGCCTGTCAGCTTTCTGAATTCATCTGTTATTTCAGCAGTTGCCGGTTCTGCTTCTGCATGACGCCAGAGGATAAGGTCCATTGTCAATTATCCGTATCCGACAGTGAGCCCAGGCTTAACATCAAATGTTGCTGGGCGCAGAAACGCACTTGCTTTGCCCTGGCTTTCTTGCGTTCGTAACGACCATCTGAATCTAATGTCCAGGCGTTCACATTGTCTTTCAGGTAGGGTTCCAGACCTTCAGAAATGACGCGTTTTTTCAGGGACTTTTCCAAGACCGGGAAAGCCACTTCTATGCGGCGGAACAGGTTGCGGTTCATCCAGTCGGCGCTGGCCAGATACACGTCATGTGCCAGGTCATTACGGAAGTAATAGATGCGGCTATGCTCAAGAAAGCGGCCGATGATGGAGCGCACTTTGATGTTTTCTGACAGGCCCGGCACGCCAGGGCGCAAGGCGCAGGCGCCCCGTATGATGAGGTCTATCTTGACACCATCTGCTGACGCTGCATACAGGGCACGGATGACGGATTCATCCAGCAAGGCATTCATCTTGGCGATGATGCGCGCCGGGCGACCTTCGCGTGCTATGCGCGCTTCATTGCGTATGGCCTTGATGATTTGCGGTTGCAGGGCAAACGGTGCTAGCCACAAATAATCGAGCTTCTTGGGCTTGGTCAAACCGGTCAGATGAATGAAAACTTCATTGACTTCTGCCGCCATGCCCGGATGCGCCGTCAATAAACCAAAATCAGTATAAAAACGCGTGGTGGAAGGATGGTAATTACCTGTACCCAGATGGGCATAATGACGCAGGGTGCCACCTTCTTCACGACGTATCACCAGCGCCAGCTTGGCATGGGTTTTCAAGCCGACTACGCCATACACCACTTGCGCACCGGCGCGTTGCAATTTATCGGCCCAGTTGATATTCGCTTCTTCATCAAAACGTGCCATCAACTCAACAATGACAGTGACTTCCTTGCCTAGTCTGGCTGCCGTGATCAATGACTCCATCAAGTCAGAGTTCATGCCGGTACGGTAAATAGTCTGCTTGATCGCAACTACGCTGGGGTCTTGCGAGGCTGAGCGTATGAAATCAATAACGGTCTGGAAAGGCTGGAAGGGGTGGTGCAGGAGTATGTCTTGCTTGCGTAGCAAAGTGAAAATATCAGCATGCGCATATTTGCCGATTGCTTTGGCAGAGAAAGGCGGGAAGCGCAGGTTTGGTTGCTTGACATGATCGACCAGCTCACCGAGCCTGACCATATTCACCGGGCCATCGACTGGATACAGACGGTCACTGTCGAGATTGAATTGTTCGAGCAAAAAGCGTGACAGATCCTCGGGGCAGTTTTTTGCCACTTCCAGACGTACTGCCGCACCAAACTGGCGGGTTTGCAACTCACCCTGCAAAGCCTGGCGCAGATTCTTGACTTCTTCTTCATCTACCCACAGATCGCTGTCACGGGTGACGCGGAATTGAGAATAGTTTAAAACTTCACGGCCATTGAACAAATCTTCTATATGTGAGTGAATCACGGAAGACAGCAGGCAGAAAGCCATGCCGTCATTTGATAATTCATCAGGCAAACGGATGATGCGTGGCAAAACGCGAGGTGCCTTGACAATGGCGATGGCCGTACCACGGCCAAAAGCATCCTTACCTGCCAGTGAGACAATGAAATTCAAACTTTTGTTCACCACTTGCGGGAAGGGGTGAGCAGGGTCCAGGCCTATTGGTGTCAGCAAGGGCCTGACTTCACGCTCGAAATACGATTTGACCCAGGCGCGCTGCGCTTCATTGCGTTCAGAGTGACGCAGCAGATGTATACCTTTTTTGGATAGCTGGGGCAGGATTTCCTGATTCAGCAATTCGTATTGTCTTTTTGCCAGTTGATGACATTCATTGCTGACACGTTTGAGCATGGCCTGGAAAGCCGGATGTTCCACCAGTTCTCCATCGACAGTGTTTTGTGCCAGCAGGCTGGCTACCCTGACTTCAAAGAATTCGTCGAGGTTGCTACCAACGATGCATAAGTATTTCAATCTTTCCAGTAGGGGGATGCTGCGGTCTTCCGCCTGCGCCAGCACGCGCCAGTTAAAAGCGATCTGTGACATTTCCCGGTCCAGGAAAATCACAGAGCGCGACAACTCTGTCACATTTGGCTTGGCAGGCTTGGTCACAGCCTTGATTTCTGGATGGTTATCTTGCTTCACTTCTTCCAACACTGTCGTTGAAGAGGGGGCTTCTTGGTTTGGCATAGTTTTTTGCATGTCATAAAAGCCGTCATATATATACGCAAGCATTCTAGACGGCTTAAATGACAAGTTTATGACAAAAAAATGATAATAAGTTCAATTATTTCACAGGCTTTGGTTTAAGTCATAATCTTGTCATATTTGGCTTGTACAGTGCGCCTCGTAGTACTGAATACTGTTATTTAACTCTGAGGTGAACATGCAAATCAAACGTGTTGTCAAAACTCTCATCGCTGCAATTGGCGTCGCTGTCACATTTGGCGCTGCTCAAGCCGCCGATATTACAGGTGCTGGCGCGACTTTCCCTTATCCAATTTATGCAAAATGGGCTGAGGCATACAAAAAATCCAGTGGTAATGGCCTGAACTATCAATCCATAGGCTCTGGCGGCGGTGTCAAGCAAATCAAAGCTAAAACTGTTGATTTCGGCGCATCTGATGCACCTCTGAAATTAGAAGAGCTGGATGCCGAGGGTTTGGTGCAGTTCCCAGCCGTTATCGGTGGTGTCGTACCGGTTGTTAATCTGAATGGCGTTGCCCCAGGAAAAATGAAGATGACTGGCGAAGTGCTGGCCGCTATCTATATGGGCAAGATCACTAAATGGAATGCGCCAGAAATCGCAGCCATCAATGCTGGTTTGAAATTGCCAGCGGAAGACATCACTGTCGTTCATCGCTCTGACGGTTCTGGTACGACTTTCCTGTGGACAGATTACCTGACCAAGGTCAGCCCAGAATTCAAAACTGCAGTTGGTTCTGCGACTGCTGTCAAATGGCCAGTTGGCGTAGGCGGCAAAGGCAATGAAGGCGTTGCTTCCAGTGTCAAGCAAATCCCAAACTCCATAGGCTATGTTGAATACGCCTACGTCAAGAAAAACAAGATGACTTACACCTTGTTGAAAAATGCAGATGGCCAGTTTGCTGAACCAGATGATGAGAACTTTAAATCTGCCGCTGCTGGCGCTGACTGGAGCAAGGCACCAGGCATGTACCTGGTGTTGACTAACCAGCCTGGCAAAATCACCTGGCCTATCACTGGTGCTTCTTTCATCCTGATCCACAAAGCGCAGGCTGATGCTGAAAAAGGTAAAGAAGTCTTGAAGTTCTTTGACTGGGCATTCAAAAACGGTGGCGCCATGGCTGCTGAACTGGAATATGTTGCCCTGCCACCTGCAGTCGTCAAGTTGATCGAAGACAACTGGAAAGCAAAAGTCAAGGATGCCAGCGGTAAGGCAATCTGGTAATTCCTGCTAGGAAAGAGCTGTAAAAATAGATACAAACGATTGAATTACATTGAATGAGGTAATCCGGAAATGTCCGGATTACCTTCCGGTGGAAAAGACACCCATGACTACTCACATGTCCTCCGTCAACATGACTGCACCAACTGCAATCCCACCTTCTGCAAACGCAATACCGCATCAGATCGAACAAATCGATCCTGCGAGAATGGCCGCTGTCATGCGCCGTCAGCGTTGGCAAGATTTCTTTTTTCATAAACTGACTTTTAGCTTCGCTGCCCTGGTATTGGTAGTGCTGGTCGGTATCATTATTTCTTTATTCCTGCGTGCCATTCCGGCCATGAAGGAATTTGGCTTGCCATTCATCTGGACGATAGAATGGGACCCTGTCAATGACAAATTCGGTGGCATGATCGCCATCGTCGGTACATTGGTGACTTCGGTCATCGCCTTGCTGATTGCTTTCCCTGTCAGTTTTGGTATTGCCCTGTTCCTCACCGAAATTTGCCCTAACTGGCTCAAGCGCCCATTGGGTACGGCAATCGAGTTGCTGGCTGGTGTGCCCAGTATCATTTACGGCATGTGGGGTTTATTTGTATTCGCCCCCTTGTTCTCACAATATGTGCAGCCGGTGTTGGCGGCGACTTTGGGTAAGTTGCCAGTTATCGGTATCTTGTTTTCTGGTCCCATGATAGGCATGGGTATTTTGCCAGCAGGCGTGATCCTGGCCATCATGATTATTCCTTTCATCTCTTCAGTCATGCGCGATGTGTTTGAAGTCGTGCCGCCAGTCTTGAAAGAATCTGCCTATGGTCTGGGTTGCACCAAGTGGGAAGTGGTACGCAAGATCGTTTTGCCTTACACCAAAATTGGTGTCGTCGGCGGCGTCATGCTGGGCCTGGGCCGTGCTCTGGGTGAAACCATGGCGATTACCTTCGTGATTGGTAATTCCCATCATCTGTCCTGGTCGCTGTTTGCTGCTGGTAATAGTATTGCTTCCACGCTGGCCAATGAATTTGCCGAAGCTGAAACACCTTTGCATACTTCGTCCTTGTTCTTGCTGGGCTTGATCTTGTTCGTCATCACTTTCATTGTCTTGTCTGCTGCGAAATTGATGTTGCTTGGCCTGTCACGTAAAGAAGGGGCAAAATAATGGAAAACTCCACAATGCAATCTGCCAGCAATCCGGTATATCGCCGACGTTTGCTGATGCACAAAATAGGTATCACACTGTCCTCCATCGCCATGGTGCTGGGTGTGTTTTTCCTGATGTGGATATTGTTTACCTTGCTGCTCAAGGGCGCTACGGCGATTAATTTTTCCATGTTTACAGAATCCACACCTGCGCCAGGTAGTGATGGTGGTGGTTTGATGAATGCCATCTTCGGCAGCTTTGTGATGGTGGGTATTGCTACACTGATTTCCACTCCCATAGGCATACTGGCAGGTATTTACCTGGCAGAATATGGTGACAAGAGCTGGTTTGGTGGCGTCACCCGTTTTGTGACTGACATTATGTTGTCGGCTCCATCTATCGTAGTCGGTTTGTTTGTGTATGCGATCTACGTTGCCAACGTCAAGCACTTCTCTGGCTGGGCTGGCAGTATCGCCATCTCTCTCATTGCCATTCCCGTGGTCGTGCGTACCACAGACAATATGTTGGGACTGGTGCCTGCAAACTTGCGTGAAGCAGCATTTGCCCTTGGTGCGCCACGCTGGAAGGTAGCATTGCTGATACGCTTGCGTGCCGTCAAAGCTGGTGTCGTGACTGGTATTTTGTTGGCGGTAGCGCGTATCTCTGGTGAGACGGCACCTTTGCTGTTCACTGCTTTGAATAATCAATTCTTCAGCAGCAATATGAATCAGCCTATGGCCAACCTGCCTGTCGTGATTTACCAGTTCGCCATGAGCCCTTACGACAACTGGCGTGAACTTGCATGGGGTGGTGCCTTGTTGATTACCTTCAGCGTTCTCGGTTTGAATATTTTATCGCGTACTTTGTTTAACCAAAAAACACAGCATTAATACTGGCCTCGATATGACTACTACACAAGACTCTACACAGAAAAAAGCAATCGAAATCGGCGGGCTGAATTTCTTTTATGGCGCGACACGCAGCCTGCGCGATATCAATCTGAATATCTATGACAAAAAAGTCACCGCTTTCATCGGCCCATCTGGCTGCGGTAAATCGACTTTGTTGCGTACCTTGAACCGCATGTATGACCTGTATCCTGGCCAGCGTGCAGAGGGCAGCATCATTTACAACGGCAAAAATATCCTGGATGCGGACCAGGACATCAACTTGCTGCGCGCCCGCGTAGGCATGGTGTTTCAGAAGCCTACACCTTTCCCCATGTCGGTATACGACAACATCGCTTTTGGCGTACGCTTGTATGAAAACCTCTCTAAAGGCGAGATGGATGAGCGTGTTGAATGGGCTTTGAAAAAGGCTGCGATCTGGACTGAGGTCAAGGACAAGCTCAATAAGAGTGGCCTGAGTCTCTCTGGTGGTCAGCAGCAGCGTCTGTGCATCGCCCGCGGTGTTTCCGTGAAGCCAGAAGTCTTGCTGCTGGATGAGCCAACCTCTGCGCTTGACCCTATCTCTACAGTCAAGATTGAAGAACTCATCAATGAACTGAAAGAAGAATACACAATCGCCATCGTTACCCATAATATGCAGCAGGCAGCCCGTTGCTCTGACTACACTGCCTATATGTACTTGGGTGAACTGGTCGAGTTTGGTGAGACTGATCATATCTTCATGAATCCTGTGAAGAAAGAAACTCAAGACTATATTACTGGCCGTTTCGGCTAACAGACGGAACATGTTTGCGCAGGTCTATCCATGTGAACATGGATAGACCATGTTGCGCGAACTAGTGACGTTTACATTTTGCAATTGCGAATTCAGGAGAAACCTGTGACAGGCGAACACTCTTCAAAACAATATGATATGGACCTGGAGACGATACGTTCCAAGGTCTTGTTGATGGGCGGCTTGGTGGAAAGCCATTTTCATGATGCCATGTCTTGCTTCCGCACAGGCAATGCAGCGCAGGCCGAGGCTGTCATTCAATCTGACCTGGAAGTTAATCGTCTCGAAGTGTCACTTGATGATATGTGCAGCCACCTCATCGTCAAGCGCCAGCCGGCAGCCAATGACTTGCGTACTGTCATGGCGACTGGCAAGGTCATCACTGATCTTGAACGCATAGGTGATGAGTCGACTAAAATTGCACGTATCTCAAGAGATGCAGCGACCAGCAAACGTGGCGCGCCTATGTTCAGTGGTTATGAAACCGTGCGCGTGCTGGCCAGCAGCGTGGCCGACATGTTGCATCAGTCGCTGGACGCCTTCGCCCGCCTCGACGGCGGAAAGGCAGTACAATTGATCGCCCATGATGCCATCATTGATAATGATTTCCGCTCCATCATGCGTAATTTGATTACCTTCATGATGGAAGACCCGAGTACCATATCATCTTCGCTGGATGCCCTGTGGGTGGCGAAAGCGATAGAGCGCATCGGCGATCATGCAAAAAATATTGCCGAACATACGATTTATATCGTTGAAGGCAAAGACATCCGTCATTCAGACTATGTGGCAAGCAAGCAGGAACAACAGAATTAATTATTGATAATGGCTACAGACACAACAATACTCATCGTAGAAGATGAACCGGCAATTGTAGAATTGGTCAGTTTTTCCCTGCGTGCCGCAGGCTGGAACACCTTTGCTGTCAATACCACGGCAGAAGCCTGGGATTATTTGCAGCGCCGCACGCCACAATTGATTTTACTGGACTGGATGTTGCCTGATCAGAGTGGTTTGCGTCTGTTATCCAAGATACGCTCGGACCGCCAGTTCAATGAAATACCTGTCATCATGCTGACTGCAAAAAGCATGGAAGAAGACAAGATCGCCGGACTTGACCATGGTGCAGATGACTATGTCACCAAGCCTTTTTCACCGCGTGAACTGACAGCCAGGATCAAGGCCTTGCTGCGTCGCAAGAGTCCCGAGCATGCACAAACAGCCTTGACTGCTGGCCCTGTCGTGCTGGATCCCGTCAGTTGCACTGTCAAGATAGAAGACAACAAGGTTGATATCGGCCATGCCGAGTACAAATTGCTGAAATTCTTCATGGCCCACCCTGAGCGCGTGTTTTCACGTAGCCAGTTGCTCGACAAAGTCTGGGGCGACCATGTCGTCATCGAAGAGCGTACGGTAGACGTGCATGTGCTGCGTCTACGTAAGGTCTTGAAGAATGCAGAGTCGCTGATCAAGACAGTGCGCAGTGTAGGTTATATGCTGTCTGAAAAATAAATCAAGGGTTCATAGTGTGTCGCCCACTGTGTAGCCTTATGCAGTGCGGCGGTGCTATTCCCGCAAGGGATGGCCACACATACTGCTCACCGAGATGAGCAAACCGTATATCATTGCATACACTCATTGCATAGCTCTTTATATTCCAAGCAATACTCAGGACCATCAGGACTCAACATGTCTCCACGCCTTATTTTCTGGATTTCTGCATTTGTACGCATCTTCCTGGTTTTCATGGGAACCGCATGCGCTATTTATTTGTGGGGACCGGTTGCTGGCTTGGTGATAGGCATGATAGGGATGGTTGTCCTGTTTTGTGTGCAGCTATTTTATTTGCAGCGTCTGGCCGACTGGCTGGACCATCCAAATAGCTCTCGCCTGCCTGATGGATGGGGGGCATGGACGGATATCTTCTCGCGTCTTTACAGGCTGCGTCGTGGCGACGAAAAAAACCAGGCCGAACTGGCAGAATGGCTGGCGCGCTTTCGTCAAGCTATGACGCTTTTGCCTGATGGTGTTGTCATCATGGATGATGTACTGTTTTTGGAATGGTGTAACCCGGCAGCAGAAAACCATCTCGGTTTGAGCCATGCTCAGGACAAAGGTATGCGCGTGACCAATCTGGTGCGTAGCCCGGAGTTCATGGATTACATTATTCTCGGTCGCTATGAGACGCCGCTGACCCTGTCTTTCCGTGATCGCAAGCTGATTGCTCATATCATTCCATTTGAAAACCGTCGCCAGATTCTGGTGACCCATGATGTCACAGAATCTGAGCGCATAGACATGATGCGCCGCGACTTCATCGCCAATGCCTCGCATGAGTTGCGCACGCCACTAACGGTCATTAATGGTTTCCTGGAAATCGCTTCCATGCAGGATGATCTGGATAACCACACCCGTAGCATGCACTTGAAACTGATGACAGAGCAGGGCGAACGCATGCAACGCCTGGTAGAAGATATGCTGACCCTGACCAGGCTGGAATCTGTTGATTATCCGCCGCGTCCAGAACGTATCAATATGCTGGGCCTGCTAGAACAGATTTTGCAAGAGGCGCATGCACTGTCGGCAGGAAAACATACGATTACCCTGGATTGTACTGGCCCGGATATCCGTGGCAGCAATGACGAAATTCGCAGCGCTTTGACTAACCTGGTGACAAATGCGATCCGCTATACACCTGAGAATGGCAGTATCAAGATCAGTTGGGCAGATACTGCTAATGGCCCAAAGTTTGCCGTACAGGATGATGGCATAGGCATCAGCGCTGAACATATCTCGCGCCTGACTGAGCGCTTTTATCGCGTCGATAAAAGCCGCTCGCGCGAAACTCAGGGTACTGGCCTGGGGCTGGCCATTGTCAAGCATGTACTACTCAGGCATAAGGCGAATTTGCTGATTGAATCTGCGCCAGATGTAGGTAGTAAATTCTGCGTGCAGTTTCCGGGTTCGGCGGTCACTATTTAGCAGTTACAGTCCAATAGAGACAGTGATAGCGTGTGAATTGCCGATGGCATTTCCCTGCATTTGCTGTCCGCTCATTGTCCGCTCTTGTCCGCCTGTGTCAGCCGGACAGACGTATTCATCAGACTTCCATATAAAATTGAGCATTCAGGCGCTGGCATATTTTGTGCTGTGGGCTCATGAGTTGCAGTGCTACTAACTTGTCGATCGAATGGTGGTCGTCAATATCATTGCTCTTATTTTATGGAGAGAGATAGATTGAAATACCGGATCCTGTCTAAGGCTTTTAAACTGAGCATCATTGCCCTGACACTTAGTGCAGCGATTGCGCATGCCGCTACCGCACTAAGTGATGCGCAAATTCGTGACATTCTTAAGCAGCGCATAGACCAGGAAAAAATGGGTGCGAGTATTGTTGTCGGCATCATCGATGATAAAGGCAGTCGCGTCATCAGCCATGGTTATGCCAATCTGGAAGATCATATATTGGCAGATGCTGATACCGTGTTTGAAATCGGTTCGATCACCAAGGTATTCACGAGTCTGATCCTGGTGGATATGGTCGAAAAAGGCGAGCTCAGCTTGAATGATCCGGTGGCAAAATATTTACCGGCAACAGTGACTATACCTGGCCGTGCTGGTAAGCAGATCAGCCTGCGCGATCTCTCTACTCATGTATCTGGTTTGCCCAGAATGCCAGGCAATTTTGCACCCAAAGACCCAAAGAATCCTTACGTAGACTATACCCAGGATTTACTCTACCAATTTTTATCCACCTATCAATTGCCGCGTGATATAGGTTCCAAAAGCGAGTACTCAAACCTTGGGGTGGGTTTGCTGGGCCATGCGTTGAGCTTGAGAACAGGTATGGATTATGAGGCGCTGGTACAAGTCCGCATTCTCATGCCTTTGAATATGCAGAGCACAGGCATTAATCTGACCTCGGATATGAAGAAGCACCTGGCCAGCCCTTATGGCGTGACCCAAGAGTTTGCTGGCGAAGGAAAATTGACACACGTTTCTAATTGGGATTTGGGAATATTCAATGGGGCAGGTGGATTGCGCTCTTCCACCACGGACATGCTTAAATTCCTTGCTGCCAATATGGGGAAGCAAAAGAGTTCCGTGCAAACCATCGTCGATAAAATGCAGGAGCCTTTGGAGCCCCAAGGGCCAGGAAAACCAGTCTGGTTAGCTTGGGGTGGCGGCAATAGATATGGGAGTGAAATTATCAATCACTCTGGTGGTACTGGTGGTTACCGTAGCTATATCGGATTTGACAGGAAAGCTGGCAAAGGCGTAGTAGTGCTATCTAATGCTACGACAGATGTAGATGATATAGGTAGCAAGATCATTAATAGCGAGTACCGTTTGCGGCAATGGACAATACCGTCCAGCTTCGTGCAAGCAATAGAGAAAGCGGGTTACGATCAGGCACTTGCTGTCTATCAGGATTTAAAAGACAAAGATGCAGATTTCTTTTTGCGTGAGGAAGTCTTGAATGAATGGGCTTACGCCAAAATGAAAACCGGGACGCCGCAATCGGTTGTTGAGTTATTCAAACTGAGTGTTTACCTGTATCCAAAAAGTGCGAATACTTACGATAGCCTGGCAGAAGCCTATGAAGCGGCAGGCATGATTGAGCTTGCGAAGAGCAATTACCAAAAGTCCCTGGAACTCAATCCGCAAAATCAGAATGCCGTTCAGCGCTTGCAAGTGTTAGCAGACGGAGCAAAGAAATAGCTCAGCAGAGTACAGAAGGTAGCCTAAGCGCTACCTTCCATCCTGTACCTCATTCAATTCGAGCAATATTTGTCAAACGGGTAAACAGACTATCATGTGCCTGAACGCAGTAGAGGCTGAGTTCTTTCCTTCAACCATTCCAATGCAGTACCGCTGACACGTGGTGACAGGCGTTGCAAGACCATGGCATGGTAATCATTGAGCCATTTGATTTCATCTTCGCGCAATAAATCTACCGTAATGCAGCGCGTGTCTATGGGGCAGAGTGTCAGGGTTTCAAATTCCAGATATTCGCCAAATTCTGTTTGCAGGGCAGGCACATTCAGCAACAGGTTTTCTATACGCACGCCCCATTTGCCCGGGCGGTAAATGCCGGGTTCATTCGAGGTGATCATGCCCGGTTCCATCGCCATATGCGCTTCTGCTATCGCCGGGGAAATGCTTTGCGGACCTTCATGCACATTCAGGAAATAACCTACGCCATGGCCTGTGCCATGGCCATAGTTAACACCATCTGCCCAGATAGGTGCGCGGGCTACGGTATCGAGCATGGGTGACAAGGTGCCGCGCGGGTAACGCATTTGCGAGAGGTTGATCATACCCTTCAAGACCAGGGTGAAATCACGCTTTTGCGCTTCTGATACCTGGCCTACAGGAACCACGCGGGTGATGTCCGTCGTGCCATTCAGGTATTGACCACCGGAGTCGATGAGCAACAGGCCATCACCTTCAATCACGGAATGTGATTCCTTGGTCGCACGATAATGAGGCATGGCACCATTGGCATTAAAGCCAGCGATGGTATTAAAACTGGGTGAGACAAACTGAGGCTGGCGCGCACGGGCGGCGCAAATTTCTTCATCGATGGTCAGTTCAGTAATGCGCTGCTTGCCTAATGCGCCTTCCAACCAGGTGAAGAATTCACATAGCGCTGCACCATCCTGTTCCATGGCTTCGCGCACGAATTGCGCTTCTTCTGCCGTCTTGCGGGATTTGGCAAATACAGAAGGGTTGATGGCTTCTATGATTTTGGCGTTTGTCGGGATACTTTGACGGAAACCATAAGTAATCCTGCGCGGGTCTATCATGATGCTGCTATCTGCTGGCAGGGCGGCCAGTGTGGATGCTGCTTCGCTGTAGTCAGCCAGGGTGACGCCATCTTTTGCCAGTATCGCTGCCAGCTCTGCCGGGACTTTGCCTGCGGATACAAACAGTTTTGCCTCGGTTTGGCTGATCAGCGCATGACCAACAAAGACCGGGTTATAACTGACATCAGCGCCACGCAAATTGAAAATCCATGCCAGGTCATCGACAGTAGAAATAAAGTGCCAGTCAGCTTTTTTAGCGCGCATTTGCTCACGTAGCATCGCCAGCTTATCGGCGCGGGCCACTACGGCATAGGGTGCTATATGTTCGTAGATCGCAGCCTGTGGCAGGCTGGGACGTTCGTTCCATACTTTATCTAAAAGATCATGGCTGGTATTGAATGTGATGCCCTTGCTGTGCAAAGCCTGTTCCAGTGCCCTGGCAGTTGCCAGCCCCAATACTGCGCCATCCACGCCCACCGTTTGCCCAGCTTGTAGATTGCTGGCAAGCCAATCTATATAAAGGGTGGCTGCGGCTGAGGCGATTTTCATCATCTTGATGCCAGTTGGCGCCAGTTCTACCTCTGCCGAACTCCAGTAACGGCTGTCTACCCACAAGCCAGCAAAATCTGCCGTAACGATCAGCGTGCCTACCGAGCCGGTAAAGCCTGAGAAATAACTGCGACCTTGCCAGCGATCCGGCAAATACTCAGACAAATGCGGGTCAGAGGATGGCACGATATAGGCATCCAGCCCTTGCGCCTGCATGGCAGCGCGTAATTGCACCAGGCGGGCAGGGATGGGGGAGGTGATGGCAGAAGGGCTAACAGGGCTGTTCATGGATGAAGTTCCAAAGCAGGATAGACGGGAGTGAGGGCAAGTTTAATACGAAGACGCTGTCAATGCAGGTCAAGTTTGCCTGCATTGATAAAATGCCAGCATTAACCTGAATTAACATAACTATAGAGCAGTATACCTAAAATATATTAGATGTGAGCAAGTATGCCGATTTCTCTAATTTTTCAGGAAACGCCGCATAACATGTGGGGCAGGTTCATTCGGATTGGCGTGAGAGTATTCAAGCTCAGGCGCGAGCTCGAATTCAAATGCGGCATACAAGTCCAGCAAGCGGGGCTGGTCACTGCGTACACCGAGGCGTAATTCTTCTATGCCAGATGCCTGGGCCGCATGGATGACGGCTTCCAGCAAATGCTGGGACAGGGCTGAACCGCGGAAGGCAGGTAGCACGCCCATGCGCAGCATTTCCCAGCACTGAGTTTCTGTATCCAGTGGCAGCCAGCGTACTGAGGCAATGGGCTCATCATCCAGCAATAAAATAAAACCACCGCCTAGCATCAAATCATTGCAGACGCGTTCACTGCTTTCATGATGACCCGTAGAACTTGCTGCAACCTTATTGTTCCAGCAAGTGCGGGTCAGATGCGCGATGAGTTGCGCATCTTCTAGAGCAGCTTCACGGACTACAATATTCATACTCGGTCAAGATATTAACGTACACGCATACCAGGCTGTGCACCAGGCCAGGCTTCCAGTATATACAAACCTGGGTTGGCTTTTTCGTCAGCGGCAGAGGCTGCCAATACCATGCCTTCTGACATGCCAAATTTCATCTTGCGTGGTGCCAAATTAGCCACCATGACGGTGAATTTGCCTATCAATTGTTCTGGCTGGTAAGCAGACTTGATGCCTGAGAACACATTGCGGGTGCGGCCTTCGCCCACATCCAGCGTCAGGCGCAAGAGCTTGTCTGAACCCTCTACATGCTCGCAATTGACGATCCTGGCAATGCGCAGATCAACTTTGGCAAAGTCATCAATCTTGATTTCTTCTGCCAATGCTTCGATGTCAGAAGTGGTAACTTCTGTAGCCTCTGTTATTTCAGAAGCAGCCACAGCTACCGGGGCTGGTGCATCAAACAAGTCGTCAAATATCTTTAAATCCACCCTTTGCATCAAGTGCGTATAAGGATTGATCTTGTGTTGATGCGGCAATGGGGTAGTAACATCAGCCCATTGCAGTGGCGCGATATTCAATTGTGCTTCTACCTGTGCTGCCAGTTGTGGCAAGACCGGTTTCAGGAAGATAGTCAGGATGCGGAATGCTTCCAGCAAGCGGCTGCAGACTTCTTGCAGCTTGGCATCGTTCTCTGGTTTTTTCGCCAGTTCCCAAGGTTTGTTGGAATCGACATAGGCATTCACCAGGTCAGCCTGTTCCATCGCAGCGCGCAGGGCTTTGCCGTATTCACGTGCTTCGAACAAGGCTTTGATTTCTGGTGCTACATTGCGCAGATTATTCAGGAAGGCATCATCAGCCGTCGCCCAGTCTGTCGCCACTACACCATCAAAACGCTTGCTGATGAAGCCGGCAGCGCGGCTGGCGATGTTGATGTATTTGCCGATCAGGTCAGAATTGACACGCGCGACGAAGTCCTCGGGATTCATGTCCAGATCTTCGACCTTGGCATTCAGTTTGGCGGCGAAATAATAACGCAGCCATTCAGGGTTCATGCCGATTTCCAGGTAGCGCAGTGGCGAAATGCCAGTGCCACGTGACTTGGACATTTTTTCGCCAGAGACCGTCACAAAGCCATGGGCATACACATTGTCTGGTGTTTTATAACCAGAGAACTTCAGCATCGCTGGCCAGAACAGGGTGTGGAAATAGGTAATGTCCTTGCCGATGAAATGGATTTGTTCCGTCGTAGGGTCAGCCATGAAAGCATCGTAATCACGACCGGTCTTGCCGAAGTAATTCTTCAGCGACGCCAGGTAACCGACAGGCGCATCCAGCCAGACATAGAAATACTTGCCCGGTTGATCAGGAATCTCGATGCCAAAATAAGGTGCGTCGCGACTGATATCCCAGTCGCCCAGACCGCCTTCGCCTTCCAGCCATTCCTTGCATTTGTTCGCCACTTCGGATTGCAGGCGATTGTCTTTCAAGGCCCAGCCACGCAGGAATTCCACGCATTTTTCATCCGACAGTTTAAAGAAGAAATGCTCGGACGATTTCATGATCGGTGTTGCACCGGTCAGGACAGAATAAGGATTCTTTAATTCTGTAGGCGCATATACGGCACTGCAAACTTCGCAGGAATCACCATACTGATCCTTGGCACCACATTTAGGGCATTCACCCTTGATGTAACGGTCAGGCAGGAACATGTTTTTGACCGGGTCAAAGAACTGTTCTATGGTCTTGCTGGTGATGAAACCAGCAGATTTCAGCTTGCGATAGATGTCCTGGGACAACTGATGGTTTTCTTCGCCATCGGTTGAATGCCAGTTATCAAACTGTATATGGAAACCGTCTAGGTATTGTTTGCGTCCAGCAGCGATCTGCGCCACAAAAGCCTGTGGTGTAATACCGGCTTTTTCAGCCGCAATCATGATAGGTGCACCGTGTGCATCATCCGCGCCGACGAAATGTACCTCGTGACCCGACATTCGCTGATGCCTTACCCAGATGTCAGCCTGGATATATTCCATGATATGACCAAGGTGGAAGGGCGCATTAGCGTAGGGCAGGGCGGTGGTAACAAACAGCTTACGGGTCATGGTTGATGCACTTTTTATGAACGGACAAGAGCATTATTCTAACAGCGAAAGCACAAATTGCAGCCGCTATGCCCTGATCCTGGGGGATAGTAAGGGGATTTTCGTATTGTTTTGCTAAGGGATGCTGTTTAAACTACCCAGGCACCATTCCTGTAGACAACTTCATCATCCAGTTTTACTGCTTCAGTAACTGCGAAAACGTCGACATGATGGCGGCCTTCACCGCGTTTGATATGCGGCTTGGCATAGCTGCCATGCTTAGCCCCTAGAGACAGATGGACGCCGCACATGCGCTCATAAGTGCCTATGTCGCGCACGGTCTTGTCTTTGGAAAAAGCCTTGTTCATGCCAAAACCCAGTTCGCGCACCCAGACTACACTATCGTCAGCGCGGATATTAGCCAGTACCTGGTCAAATTCAGGCGTGGAATTGATGGTATCAACGACCTGACCTTTTTCCACAATCAGGGTGATGGGCTGTTCAGGGCGATTGACGGTAAAAGTCGTATCGCCAAAGGCAAAGATACGGATTTGACCATAAACGTCTTCTAGTGCTACCGATTCCGTGAACACTTCACCGATAGGGAATTGGCCACCGACATTATTCATCTGACTATAGTCGCCAACATTGAGCTTGGCTGGTTCAAAGCGGCCACTGAAGATCAGTTCAGCACCGCCACTGTCAACGATGCCACGGCTGGCGCTATCAATTTTTTGTTTGAGCGCATTGCCTGTGCCGCGGTAGTAGTTGGCATCGTAAGCCAGTGACTCTATGTAATACAGGTTTTCGTCGCCTTCCATGCGCGCCAGGTGAGGGTGTTCTATGACTTTCAGGCCGCGCTTGAATAACTCAACTCTAAGCCTATAGGCTTCGAGGCGAAAATTCGTAGACTGTATCAACACCGCCAGATCAGACGCCTGCAAGGCATTCAAGGTCGATAAAATAAGCTCAGGTGTTTCTGCATCAAAATCGATAAAGCGTGCGTCAGGAAGGCAAGCGCGGTAGGCGCTGGTCAGTGCCACTGCCAAAGGGCAGCGTTGGTCATACACAACTACGGCTTGCTGTTGCTCGGTGTGTTCGAATGCCAGTTGCAAAATATCGCGCAAATTGTGTTCGGCCATCCTAATAACGGCGGCAGGCAGGTTCTCCACAGTTTGATTGATGGTTGTGTCGGTATTACTGGCGGAGGAAGTCATGAGTCTGCTTATGTTTGTCTTTTTGTAAAGATGGCAAACACTTGTATTTGATAGCTAAGCCGGGGGCGCTATTTTAGCGCCTAATACCTAAGTATGGATTTGATTTAGTCTAACCTTCAAGGCATTATGCATAGCGTTATGGAAATAAAATGTGTATAAATACACAAAAACCATGAAATAATTGCAATAACAAGTGGCCACGGCAATGGGTAATACCTGTCAAGGTCTATAAATTTACAGGGAATAAATATGATCGCCAAGCAGTTTTTAAAGTGGGTAGCAGGCTTATTTTTAATCATGTTCAGCCATTTTGCTTGCGCGCAAAATGCGGCTGCTGATGCAGAGGTCAAAGCTGCATTTGAGGATGCCAAGAAAGTCATGCAGGCTGGACCTGCAGAAATCAAGATGATAGATCAGGCAGTTTTGAAATTGCCTGCAGGTCAAATTTACATTCCCATGCCTCAGGCAGGGCGCATCATGCATGCCATGGGTAACTCTTCTGACCCGAGTTTGCTAGGTGCCATCTTCCCTGAAGATGGCAATTGGATGATCGTTGCGCGCTATCAAAAGTCTGGTTATATCAAAGATGATGATGCCAAGGAGTGGAATGCCGATGATTTGCTGAAGAACCTGCAAGAAGGTACGGAAGAAGGCAATAAGGAGCGCCGCCAGCGCGGTATCCCTGAAATGCAATTGGTAGGCTGGGCAGAAAAACCAAATTATGAAGCACCTACGCATAGATTGGTGTGGTCCGCCATCACCAAGGATAAACTAGGTAGCAATGATCGCCAGGGCGTCAACTACAATACCTATGCACTGGGTCGCGAAGGTTATATCAGTATGAATCTGGTGACGGACTTGAAAGATTTGCCGCAACAGAAATCCATCGCCAAAAACTTGCTGGGCCAACTGCAATTTTCAGAAGGCAAGCGTTATAGTGACTTTAATATCAGTACCGACAAGGTGGCTGAATATGGCCTGGCCGCGCTTGTGGCAGGTGTGGCAGCTAAAAAGCTGGGTTTGTTTGCCATCATCTTTGCCTTCCTCGCCAAGTTTGCCAAGCTGGCTTTGCTGGCTGTAGTAGGTTTGGGTGCAATGATAGGCAAGCTGTTTGGGCGCAAAAAAGCGGAATAAAAACTGAATAGCAGTATTGGTATCAAATCCAGGTGAGAGTGAATTAATCATGATGAAATTGTTGTTTCTGCTGTTTTCTGGCGTCAAGTTTGGCAAGCTGTTGACTTCGGGTGGCACCATGATTATTTCCATCGCTTTTTACGCCTGGATATTTGGCTGGTGGTATGCGGTGGGGTTTGTCTTGCTCATGTTCGTGCATGAAATGGGGCACTACATCGCCGCCCGTCAGCGCGGGCTGGATGTGGGCTTGCCTACCTTCATCCCTTTTCTGGGGGCATGGATAGAATTGAAAGACATGCCACACGATGCCGAGACCGAGGCTTATATTGGCCTGGGTGGGCCACTGGCAGGTACGGTCGGCTCCATCCTGTGTTATTTTCTGGCCCGTAATTACAATAGCGATTTATTGCTGGCAGTATCGTATTCAGGTTTCTTTTTAAACTTGTTTAATATGATACCGCTCTCGCCATTCGACGGTGGGCGCATTACTGCCGTGCTGACACCACGCATCTGGTTTGTTGGCGTGCCCGTCTTGCTGGCCTTGTTTTACTACCGCCCCAGTCCCATGCTCATCATCATTGGACTTCTGGCTTGGCCGCAATTGTGGCGCGCCTGGAAATATGATCCTGAGGCGGAAGAAAACAAGGCTTACTACAATATGTCGGCCGAAGTGCGTTTTACCTATGCTGCTTATTACCTGATCTTGCTGGGCTTCCTGGCGGTGATGACCAACGATGTGCATGAAATGGTGCAGGCTACACGCCAGGTCAAAGGCATTTAAGAACCTGTTTGCGATCTTAAGCGCGAGCGCAAACAGAATTAATGAGGGGGTTCATGTGCTGCTCAAAATGCTCATGTACTAAAGTACATTCCGCTTTTTGCGCTGCGTTTTTGTTACCCTGACCCCGCTGACGCTCGCTCGCTACAGATCGTAAACAGGTTCTAAGCAGCTTTAAAAACTGGGCTTGTTCACCATCAAAAAGTACACGCCTATCATGGCGATGAATGCCGGATAGCCCAGCCATTCCCATATCTTTGCATAACGCCAGTACTGCTCAGGCAGTGTGCTGGTGTTATTCGCATCAGCAACTTCGAGCATGGCTTTCATGCGTATTTGCAGCCACACCACCGGCAACCAGCAGGCACCGGCAAACAGGTACAAGACAAAGGACCACATGATCCATGGTGTGCTTAAAGGCCAGCCTGCCATGTGCACCATGGCAAAGCCGGTCAGGGGCTGAATGATTACGGCGGGCGTAGTAAAGCACCAGTCCGCGAGAACCACCAACCGCGCAACCACGACCTGTGCCCTGAATTGTCTGCTGCGGTTGGTGAAGAACATATAAAATGCCGAGCCAAAACCGGTACCAACCAGTAAGACAGAAGACAGGACGTGCAGGGTTTTAAGCAAGAGATAGGTGTTCATTTTGTGTCTCTTCGTGTGTCTGTTTGATGAGCAAATAAATAAGCGAGTAAAGCCAGTATCGGCAGGTTTTTCAAGACCGGGCCAAAAGGGTGTAAATAATATTCAGGCGAATAAATCGCAATGATGCTGCTGTAACCCGCAATCAGGGCAATTTGCATCAGCCATAAAATACGCCGTGGCCAGAACAGGGTGGCCAGACCCAGACACAAATCCAGGGTCGATGCGGCCATCAGCATGAACATCGCAGATGCACCGCTAAGGCCCATGGGTTGTAATAAAGCCAGACTGCCTGAGATAGGGTAGATCCCAAACGACAGCGCAGCTGTGACAAACCAGACCAGGGCCAGCACATAGCGAAACAGCGGCAGGCTCCAGCCTGCAATCGCACTGCTGGCGAGCATATGGGCAGGGATGTCAGTGAACCAATCCTTATGTGATTTCGCTGGTCTGCCCAGATGTGTTGCAAGTGCAGTAGCATCAGCAACATTGTCTTGTTCCAGCATGCGCAAACTATCTGGTGTCAGCAGATTTTGCGGTAGCAATCTTGCCGCGCTGGCAGCCATGCGCATGACAGGCATGGGGATAGAAAACATGCATTGCGCAGGCATGCCCATGGCCAGGCGATAAATTTCCAGCATGCGCCGGTAAGACATGGCTTGCGGGCCAACTGCATGCAAGATCATGCTTTGACGGTTTTCATCAGCGAGCCAGAGTGCGATCGCTGCGCACAGATCATCTACATGCAGGGGTTGCACCTGCTGTTCACCACGACCTGGCAAGCCAAGCACAGGCAAGCTGGCCATGCCGCGGAATAACTGACTACTGCCGCCATCAAGGCCAACCACTAAAGAGGGGCGCAGGATCAGATAGTTCAGGCCGCTGGTGATGAGTGTCTTGTCAGCAGCACGCTTGCTTTGCATATAAGCTGTCATGGCTTCCGGGTGCTCAGTTTCGTTCGTAGCACCCAGCGCAGATATTTGAACGATGGATTTAACACCACATCTGGCTGCCGCATAAAACAAGGTAGCAGGCGCATCGCGATGGATGGCATCGAAACTGAGTTCTGGCGTTTCATTGAGTATGCCGACTGCATTGATGATGGCATCAATTTTCCCAAGGCTGCGCAGACGTTTTTCCCAGATGGCTGGCTCGATATCCTGGGCATAATTGATCTCTATTTCTTCAGGATCAGTCAGGCGTTCAGGCAGTTTGGGTTTGCGTACACCGTGGCAGACTTCATGCCCCGCATCTTGCAAAACCTGGCTGATATGGCGGCCCAGAAAACCTTGCGCGCCGCAGATAAGAATTTTCATGATGATACTTATTTAATTGTGCATTTACCTTCTTTGCAGGCGCGACTACGTTTTTCAGCGCGTCTGGCGGCGATGCGCAGTATGGTATCTGCAAATACTTCAGAAACCCAGTGGCGATTTTTGGCGAAATGTTCGTAGCCCCAATTGCAGATGGGTTTGAGTAAGGGTAAATTACTGAATGCAGTCAGCCAGCCCAGACCTGCGGCACGATAGGCAAGATGGATGACTTCTACGCCAGTTACTACCGTGCCATCAGGCTTGACGCCATGGAGAATGCGCATCGCTTCTGCCAGGCTCACGCCATATTTAGCAGCATCAAAACCAGGTGCAGAGGCATCGACAAAATTCAATTGATGCAATTGATCGCGTTCGCGCAAGTTATCCATTTCCAGCTTGCAGACTGGGCATGAGGCATCGTAAAGCAGGGTCAGTGGGTAGTCGCTCATTTTGCTCTTTCTCCATCCTAACTATTATTTCTGACATTTCTGTCAAAACAGAAATTTGTTTTCAAAAAAAATGCCTAAGCATTTTTTCCTTGTGCGACTCAGATGAATGCTGTTGCAGCAAGCTTATTGCTTGTCATCCCCACGCACAAATTTTTGTACTGCCGCACCCATCTTCAAGAGCTTCATCAGGGTATTTGGTTCCAGTCGCAGCATTTCATCGGTCCAGGTGGTGACGGTCTTCATCAGCGCCAGGGTTTCTGCTATGCGCAACTGTGTAGCCTTATCTTCCTGATCCAGGTCAGGGCTATCCAGGCATTGTTGCAAGGTGGCGATGGTAGGATTGAATTCTCTTTCCTTGCGTTCGCGCACCACTGTGCGAAACAATTCCCAGACATCCAGCGAGGTTTCATAGTGCGCCCTGCGGTCACCCATGACATGCGCCAGTTTCACCAGTTTCCAGTTTTGCAGCTCTTTGAGTGAATTTGACACATTCGATCTTGCTACGCCCAAGGTGTCTGCAATCTCTTCTGCCTGCATGGGGCAGCCGACGATATACAACAGGGCGTGTATCTGGCTCACGGTACGGTTAACACCCCATAAGGTGCCCATTTCGCCCCAGTGCAGGATAAATTTTTGTTTGACGGGTGTAAGTTCCATGAACACAGTGTAGTTAATTCCCTTATTTCAGTCAAGACAGAAATAAAAGAATTATTAATTTCCTTGATGAAAAGATAAAATTGCTCAGTATGTGGCTTAATGAGGCTTAAATCTGAGAGGGACATAGATGGATGATGTGCATGCAGTATTAAATTTCTGGTTTGGCCTGGATGACGACGATGCAAAGACTGCGCAATCCCAGGCCAAGCTATGGTGGTCCAAGAGCGATGACCTGGATGCGGCGATCAGGGATGGCTTTGCCAACCTGACTGAGCAAGCCATACAGGGTGAATTGTCAGGCTGGGAAAATACTGCTGAAGGCAGGCTGGCATTGATTATCCTTTGCGACCAGTTTCCCAGGAATATGTACAGGAACCTGCCTGAGTCCTTTGCCTACGATGCGCAGGCCAGGGTTTATTGTGAGGCTGGCCTGCAATTGCAGGCAGACCGTCAGTTGCGCCCCATACAAAGAGTATTCTTTTATTTGCCACTTGAACATTCAGAGTCGCTGGCTGATCAGGATAAATCGGTTGCCTTGTATGATGCATTGCGCCGCGAGGTGCCAGAAGCACAGCGCGAGATTTTTGATGGTTTTTATCAGTTTGCGATAAAGCACCGCGCGATCATTGGCCGCTTTGGCCGTTTCCCGCACAGGAATGCGATACTCGGACGCACATCTACCGCAGATGAATTGACATTCTTGGCTGGACCCGGCTCATCTTTCTAGTAACTACCAGGGAGTACCCAGGCATGATAGAGCAACGTGCAACACCAGGTGTTTATGTCACGGAAGTAGATGGTTTTTCCAGTGCCGTGGTGGCAGTGCCCACCGGTATTCCGGTATTTCTTGGCTATACAGCAAAAGACAGTGCCAAGACAGCCAGCACAGCTTTGCCCGTACGCATTTCATCGCTGGCAGAATACATTGATATCTTCGGTGCTGCTGCGCAGATAGAGTATGACTACGTCAGCAATAGCCAGGCAACACCGCCATACCTGGCCAATAAAGCCGCGCCAGCTTTCGGTCTCTACTATGGTCTGGAATTGTTTTTCAATAATGGTGGCGGTATCTGCTACGTGCTATCTCTTGGTACTTATGGCGAAGTGATTGCCGCTGGTGCTTTCAATAAAGACGACTATACGAATGCACTGCCCATAGCTGCTGGCTGTGCAGAAGCAGATTTGCTGGTCATGCCAGATGCCGTACATCTTGGCCTGGATGACTGGGCCAGTGTGTCGCAACTGGCATTGCAAAGCTGTGAGCAATCGCAACACATCATATGCTTACTGGATGTGCACAATGGCTATTTAGCTGCCGATGGCAGTGCGCAAGACCCCATCACAGGTGGCACCGGCAGCGGTGGCTTCTACAAGATTGCCGGGCTGGGTGATGAGTTCAATAAATATGGTGTCAGTTATTATCCATGGTTGAACACGAATATCGTCAGCCTTGGTGAGATAGATTACAGCTGGATTTCAGTAGCTAGCTTGCCTCTGCTGGTGGCGGACTTGAGTGTAGAAGCGCCTACTTTATTTCCACCGTCTAATTCAAGTGCTCCGTCTCCAAAGTTGCAGTCTTATCTCAACATCGTCAACGCATTGACGCAGGGCGGTGATGCAGTGGCGGTGCGCCAGCGTCATCAAAGCCTGATGGCGGTATCGCCCTTATATCAATTCTGCATGAGCAATATCGCTACCAGCGTGAACCTGCTGCCACCGGCAGCGGCGATGGCGGGTGTATATGCGCGTACCGACCATACTTTTGGCGTGTTTCAGTCACCAGCCAACACAACCATCATCAATGCTATTTCTCCTGTGGTCGTCATCAATGATCAGCAGCAGTCTGCCTTGAATGTACCCTTGAATGGTCTGGCCGTGAATGCCATACGCACGTTCCCTAATTATGGCCTGCTGGTCTGGGGAGCACGTACCCTGGCGGGGAATAGTGATGACTGGCGTTATATCAATGTCAGGCGTACGGTGATGATGATAGAGCAATCGATTAAACTTGCCTTGCAGGCCTATGTGTTTCAGGCCAACGACAGTCTGACCTGGACCAGTGTGAGTGCCGCCATCAGCAATTTCCTGAATGCCTTGTGGAAAGAAGGTGGCCTGGTCGGCAGCAATGCAACGGACGCCTACAGCGTTAGTGTGGGGTTTGGCAGTACCATGACTGCACAAGACATACTCGATGGCGTGATGAATGTCATGGTCAAGGTTGCACTGGTGCATCCTGCAGAATTTATTGTGCTGACTTTCCAGCAGCAAATGCAAACCAGCTAAGCTCTCATTAAGCTGATTACGAGTGCCCGGTGCAATGCCAGACACTCTGTAAATCAGAAGCAATCAGTCATAACCAAATGTCGCACTCTTGCTTAAATTGCGCGGTGCTGGAGGTGTCTTGGGCACGAAATTGAACTGGAATTTAACGTTGGTCGGGCCATCGTTGCCTACTTGTACGGTTTGCGCCAAAGCTTCACCAAACATATTTGGCGCCCAGGCTTTGACTTCATACTTGCCTGCTGGCAGGTTGTTGAGGGCTACGCTGCCCGATGCATCGGTCTTGGAAAAATACGGTGCATCAACAACATAGATAAAGCCGCGCATCCAGTCATGGAAGTGGCAGACCAGGGCAACTTCACCGACTTTATCAAATAAGATAGGGGCAGGCTCTTCTTTTTTGCTATTCACGCGCAATTCAAAAGTCTTGGCCGGGGAAAATGATTTCAGATGATGTTCGTGATTATCCTTGTTGGGGAAGCGAACTTGAGTGCCTGCGCGTATGACAGTTAAATATGGGCTGAAAGCATAATTTTCTTGCGCCACCACACTGGTATCTCCAGGTTTTTTTGCGGGTGAGGGTGTGTCCAGTGGTGTTGCAAACAGAACGGCATTGCCCATGGCTTGCCCGTTCTTGTCGGTCAAATGACCCACCAGCAAGCCAGCCTGGGCAGCCAGGGAATAACTGCAAAGGCCCAGTGCGGCCAATGACAGGCAGAATTTACGCGCTTGCAGTTTTGTTTGAATGGACATTAATGTCTCCTGATTTTTTGATAAGTACAAATACGGGCAGAGTCATTATGCTTGAACTCTAATGGGCAAGGGAAGTTTGCGATACTTCAATATGCTTACTTGCAACAGCCCTGGCAATCAGGACAGATCAGGACAGATGCAGCCTTGATACGCAAATTGCGCTAGACTTGCGACATATCTATGGAGAATTGCATGAGTATTACAGTTGACGACATTAAAGCCGTATTGGCAAAAGTAACAGACCCAAACACCAATAAAGATCTGATAGCGACTAAGTCAGTAAAAAATATCAAGATAGAAGGCGCAGACGTGAGCCTGGATGTGGAGCTTGGTTATCCTGCCAAAAGCCAGTTTGAACTGATACGCGCTGCTGTTGTGGCAGCCATTACTGCCTTGCCAGGCGCGGGCAAGGTCGCAGTCAATGTGACTTCAAAAATCATTGCCCATGCTGTGCAGCCAGGCATCAAGCTCATGCCCAATGTGAAGAATATTATTGCCGTGGCCTCGGGCAAGGGCGGAGTCGGCAAATCGACTACTGCCGCCAATCTGGCCCTGGCCCTGGCCGCTGAAGGTGCGGCTGTTGGTATTCTGGATGCTGACATCTATGGTCCTTCGCAACCCATGATGATGGGCATCTCTGGCCGCCCTGAAACGGTCGATGGCAAAACCATGGAGCCGCTGGAAAACCATGGACTACAAGTATCTTCTATAGGCTTTATGATAGATCCGGATGAACCCATGGTCTGGCGCGGCCCTATTGTTACCCAGGCATTGCAGCAATTGCTGGGGCAAACCAACTGGCGTGACCTGGATTATCTCATTGTTGATATGCCACCGGGTACGGGTGATGTGCAACTGACACTGTCGCAAAAAGTGCCAGTGACTGGTGCCGTCATCGTGACGACACCGCAAGACATCGCCTTGCTGGATGCGCGCAAGGGTCTCAAAATGTTTGAAAAGGTTGGTATCCCCATCCTCGGCATCGTCGAGAACATGAGCATACATATCTGTTCCAATTGCGGTCATGCAGAACATATTTTTGGCGAGGGTGGTGGTCATAAAATGTGCGCAGACTTTGGCGTTGATTTTCTCGGTGGCCTGCCTTTGACGATGACGATACGCCAGCAAGCTGATTCAGGCACGCCTACCGTAGTTGCCGAGCCTGATGGGCAAATCGCTGGCCTGTATAAAGACATCGCCCGCAAAGTTGCTATCAAGGTCGCTGAAAAAGCCAAGGATATGACCAGCAAATTCCCGACTATCACCATACAAAATACCTGAGGTGCAGGCGAGTATGGATAGTATGGATAAGCAGGCTGATTATGCTTACATGCAGCAAGCACTGGAGCTGGCCAGGCGCGCCAGCATAGAAACGTCACCCAATCCCAAAGTGGGTTGCGTGATAGTGCGTGATGGCCAGGTGCTGGGGCAGGGCTGGACTCAGCCAGTAGGGCAGGCACATGCAGAAGTGCAAGCTCTGCGCGATGCTGCCGCTAAGAGCCATGATGTGCGTGGCGCTACTGCTTATGTCACACTGGAACCCTGCAGCCATTTTGGCCGTACACCACCTTGTGCGAACGGTTTGCGTGATGCAGGTATCGCACGCGTGGTAGCGGCCATGCAGGATGCCAATCCACAGGTGGCTGGGCGCGGTTTGAGTATCTTGCGTGAAGCCGGTATCGCAGTTGAATGTGGTACTTTTCCTGATCTTGCCTTGCAGGCGCGGGAATTGAACATAGGTTTTTTCCAGCGCATGGAGACTGGCAAGCCCTGGGTCAGAATGAAAGTTGCTGGCAGCCTCGACGGCATCACTGCTTTGAGTAATGGCCAAAGTCAGTGGATCACCGGGTCAGCAGCAAGGCAGGATGGCCATCACTGGCGCGCACGCGCAGATGCAATTTTGACTGGCATAGGCACGGTGCTGGCAGATGACCCCATGCTGAATGTGCGGGGCGTGGATACTCCACGCCAGCCACAAAAAATCATTGTTGATTCACATCTGCGCATCTCGCCACAAGCCAGGGTGTTGCAAGGTGGTGCCTTGATCATTTGTGCTGTGTCAGATACTGAAAAGCAGGCGCAATTGGAGCAGGCGGGGGCAGAAGTGATTTGCCTGCCAGGTGCAAATCAGCAAGTCGACTTGCCAGCTCTGATGCAAGAGCTGGGTCGCAGGCAAATCAATGAATTGCACGTGGAAGCTGGGGCGACATTGAATGGTGCGTTAATCAGGCAAGACTGTGTCAACGAATTATTGCTGTACCTGGCACCCAGGCTACTGGGGAGTGGGGCTGGTTTATTTAATTTACCTGAATTAACGCATGTGGATCAGGCCAGGGGTTTGCACTTCCAGGAGGTTAGCCAGGTAGGAGATGATTTGCGGGTATTGGCGCGCTTCAGATAAATCATTTATATGTAAAGCAGGAAAAGGTAAGGCAGAAAAGAAAAAAGGATCGTTGAATAATCAACGATCCTTTTTAACTTGGTCGGAGTACAAGGATTCGAACCTTGGACCCCCTGCTCCCAAAGCAGGTGCGCTACCGGGCTGCGCTACACTCCGAAAAACTGGTCTATCATTTATTATCTCGGTTGATGCAGCTTGAAAAACAAGATCTGAATCTGCCGAAATAAAAGGGATCGTCTTTGACGATCCCTGGAATCTGGTCGGAGTACAAGGATTCGAACCTTGGACCCCCTGCTCCCAAAGCAGGTGCGCTACCGGGCTGCGCTACACTCCGAAGACCGCAATATTACTGCTTTAGAGACTTGCTGTCAACCCGTTTGCCAGTCTGGCCCTCTATGGCAGGCGATTACAGGGATCTTTTACTTTCAAAATAGCGTTGCTGTCCAGTAATCGGATCATCAAAACAGATGGATTTTGCCAGCAACTGCAAAGGCGCAGAAAAGTCATCTGCCTTGCAGGGCAGGGCGACTGGATAAAATGCATCGTTCAGGATGGGGGCACCCAGGCTGCTCATGTGCAGGCGCAATTGATGTTTTCTACCGGTTACCGGCTGCAATTGATAAAGACTATGTCCGCCACGCCTTTCCTTGATATCAACCAGGGTTTCTGAATTTGCCATGCCCGCCACTTCACGCATGACAAAGAACTTGTCTGCTTCTTCCATGCGGCTGTAATGTCGTAGCGGGAAAGCCAGTTCAGGCAAATGCTTTGCAACTGCATGATAGGTCTTTGCCATGCTTTTGCGCTGGAACAGGGATTGATATTGTCCGCGGGTGACTGGATTATGGGAAAACAGCATAACGCCTGCGGTTTCTCTGTCCAGCCTGTGTATGGGCGTCAGATCCATCAAACCTGTATGTTTCTTTAGCCTGACCAGCAGGGTTTCTCGCAAAAACCGTCCTGATGGAATAACGGGCAAGAAGTGCGGCTTGTCTACCACCAGCAAATGCGCATCCTGGAACAGGATTTCTTCATGAAACGGGATGGGTGTTTCGTTCTCGATTTCACGATAATAGTAAATACACATGCCACGTTTGATAGCGCTGTCAGTAAGCAGAGCCTTGCCGTGTTGATCGACTACCTCTTGCTTATCCAGCCGTGCTTGCCAGGTGCTGGCATCCACATCCGGGAACTGGGCTTGCAAAAAATGGAAGAGATTGTCCCAATGGCCTTCTGGTATCCAGATATAGCTGGGCGCGATACCATCGCGTACTGGCAATGGCAGGGTTTGAAGGGGCTGGACTTGCATGTCTGATCGATTATTGAGTGGTCTGTTTTCGTCGCCATACTATCATGCAGGCATGGGGGAGGAGTTTGGTGGGCTGTCTGGCATCATGAAACTATCCGCCCGGGATGTTAAAACGGTAAAATGCTGGTTTTAACCATTATCGCGTTCTTGTATGTCAGTTACATCGGCAGCAGGGCGCAGGCTAGTGATCTCATGACTGTACGTACCCGTTTTGCTCCCAGCCCTACCGGCTATCTCCATGTTGGTGGTGCCCGCACTGCCTTGTTCAGCTGGGCATTTGCCCGTCATTTCGGCGGCACTTTCGTGCTGCGCATAGAAGATACTGATCTCGAACGCTCTACGCCAGAAGCCGTGCAAGCCATTCTGGATGGCATGAACTGGCTGGGCCTGCATCATGACGAAGGCCCGTTTTATCAAATGAAACGCATGGAGCGCTATAGCGAAGTGCTGGCTGACATGCTGGCAAAAGGCACTGCCTATCACTGTTATTCTTCGCCGGATGAAGTTGAAGCCATGCGTGAACGTCAACGCGCAGCCGGTGAAAAGCCACGCTATGATGGCACCTGGCGTCCTGAAGCTGGCAAGACCTTGCCAGCGATTCCGGCTGACCGCAAACCGGTGATACGTTTCAAAAATCCTCTGGATGGCGAAGTCAGCTGGCTGGATGTCGTCAAGGGGCAAATCACTATTGGTAACCGTGAGCTGGATGACCTGGTCATTGCCCGCCCTGATGGCACGCCTACTTATAACTTCTGTGTTGCGGTCGATGACTGGGACATGCAAATCACCCACGTCATCCGTGGTGACGATCATGTCAATAACACACCGCGCCAGATCAATATCCTCAATGCGCTGGGCGCAACGCTGCCGCATTATGGCCATTTGCCCATGATATTAGGCCCTGATGGTCAAAAACTGTCCAAGCGCCATGGCGCTGTCAGTGTGATGGAGTATCCAAAACAGGGCTATCTGCCAGAAGCCATGCTGAATTATCTGGCCCGCCTGGGCTGGAGCCATGGTGATGATGAGATATTCTCCATGGAACAAATGTGCAGCTGGTTTGATTTAAGCCATTTATCTGGTTCTGCTGCGCAGTTCAATCCTGAAAAACTGGCGTGGATCAACAACCACTACATCAAGGTCGCCGACAATGCGCGCCTGGCTGATCTGATCAAACAGCCAATGCTGGATGATGGCGCGCAGTTTGATAATGCTCCTGCACTGGAAGCCGTGATCGCCCTGTTGAAAGAGCGCACCAATACGACAGTAGAGCTGGGGCAGGCTGCCATGCTGTTCTATCGCCAGCCAGCAGCAGATCCTGCATTGATGACCCAGCATGTGACTGAAGCGATCTTGCCAGCCTTGCGTCACTACGCCGAGCTGTGCAAAACAGTGGAATGGAACAAGGCTGCCCTGTCTGCCGCCATGAAACAAACCCTGGCCGACTTCTCCCTGAAGATGCCGCAACTGGCCATGCCTTTGCGCTTGCTGCTGACAGGTCAATTGCAAACACCATCTATTGACGCCGTGATCGAGCTGTTTGGTCGTGAAGTTGTTACGCAGCGCCTGAGCGTAATTGCAGGCTAGAAAGTCTGGGGGCTTTACATCTGACGATGTATCCCCTATAATCTTGTTTCTGTTCTGCAGCGTCGGGGGTATAGCTCAGCTGGGAGAGCGCTTGCATGGCATGCAAGAGGTCAGCGGTTCGATCCCGCTTACCTCCACCAAAAAATGTGGCAGAGCAGAAAACATACTTGTTGTCCCCATCGTCTAGAGGCCTAGGACATCACCCTTTCACGGTGAGTACAGGGGTTCGAATCCCCTTGGGGACGCCAATAAACTTAATGCTTATTGTGGACAACAAGTTGTTGTAGTTTAGGTCAGTAACACGGACAGAATATGTCCCCATCGTCTAGAGGCCTAGGACATCACCCTTTCACGGTGAGTACAGGGGTTCGAATCCCCTTGGGGACGCCAGTAAGCTCTCGTTAAGAGAAACAAAAAAGCCTTGAGAAATCAAGGCTTTTTTGCTTTCCAGAGTTTGCTCCTTAAAAAACGGGTAAATGATTTGGCATTTACCCGCTTCAATTTACCCGTTCCATATACCCGGTTTTACCGTTTTAAATTTCCACTTACTTTTTCACATGATAAATGCGGTCAAATTCACCGCCATCATCAAAGTGCTTCTTTTGCGCTTGTTTCCAGCCGCCGAATACATCATCGACAGTAAACAAATTCACAGGTTTGAAAGAGGCTGCATATTTCTTGGCTGCGATTTCTGAGCGTGGGCGCAGATAGTGTTTGGCGATCAAATCCTGGCCAGCTTCGGTATACAGGAATTGCAGATAGGCGGTAGAAATTTTACGGGTGCCTAGTTTATCTGCGACTTTATCGACTACCGCGACCGGCGATTCTGCCAGGATGGAGATTTTTGGATAAACGACTTCAAAGTTGTCGCCAAATTCCTGGCGCACGAGTTGCACTTCGTTTTCAAAGGTCACCAGTACATCACCAATTTCGCGCTGGGTGAAGGTGGTGGTGGCACCGCGTCCGCCACCGTCGAGTACAGGGACATTCTTGAACAGGTTTTCTACCAGTTGCCGTGCTTGCGCTTCTGTGCCGCCAGTCTTGATGACTGAGCCCCAGGCTGCCAGATAGCTATAGCGGCCATTACCTGAGGTTTTTGGGTTGGGGATGATGACTTTCAAGCCGGGTTTGCCAAGGTCTTCCCAACTGGCGATATGTTTAGGGTTGCCCTTGCGGGTCAGGAATACCATGGTCGAATAAAACGGCGCGGCATTGTTGGGAAATTGCTTGGCCCAGTCTTGTGGCAACAAACCCTTGTCGGCCAGGATGTCGATATCATTGGCCTGGTTCATGGTGACTACGGATGCTTCCAGCCCATCAATGACGGAGCGTGCCTGTTTGCTGGAGCCGCCATGGGACTGGTTGACGCTGATGCTTTCACCGGTTTTCTTTTTCCAGTCGGCGACAAAAGCCGGGTTGATGTCCTTGAACAATTCCCGGGTGACGTCATACGATGCATTCAGGATGCTGCCTGTGGCGGCCTGTGCAGTACTATAGAAAACGAACAAGCTGACGCCTGCGATCAGCAATGCGGCAGTGAAACTGGTTCGGCGCTGGCGCTGACGGGTTTTGATTAATTGTTTTACGTGCTCAATTTTTCTCATCATTTACTTTCCAATTGCAGACCAGCCATGATGCTCAAAAAGAACTAGCTTGTGAACGATGATATTGCTACATGTTTAGATCAGGAACGCATAAGCAATTGTGAGTAAAGCTTGCTGATTAGGGGGCTGACTAAGGATTGCTGACTAAAGGCTGTCGATGAACATGCCTAAGGGGGAAATGATAGGTGCAAGACGTTTTCTGACTATGGATGATGTTGATGTGTTGCTGTACTAGGCTGCGCAAGCTCAGTTTCATTGAGGGGCGTGACAAGCAAGTCGTTCGGTTTGCTTAAGTAGAATGGGGTGTTAATGTGATAAACAAGCGATGGCTTTCAAGAGCGTAAAATCACGTGTTTTTTTTGGGGGGGGCGTAGTTGGCATTCTATGCTGCAGATAGTATCAGATCATATGCAGGCAGCGCCTGCATTGGAGTAGTTTGAATTTCAGCATTTCAATCATGCTCACACTGCGAAGCAGTGTGTCGGGGGTAGCTGTCTAGACTGGAGTGCTGAATTCTTGGTGCAGTTATGTCCGATCACGTCGGTCATAGTATGTTGCATCAAATGCGAAATACGCAGCCATCATTTTACGAAAGAGCTTTGTAATTTTGATTTTTTTAACTCTGGCAAGGCTTGCTCTGCAGTGACTTCTTGCAATAGCCATTGAATTTTCATTATTGGGTACACACTAGGCAGAGCGGTTGCCAAACGATAGTAATAGGTTTTTCCT
This sequence comes from Undibacterium sp. JH2W, assembly GCF_049340425.1. Lineage (NCBI taxonomy): Bacteria > Pseudomonadati > Pseudomonadota > Betaproteobacteria > Burkholderiales > Oxalobacteraceae > Undibacterium > Undibacterium sp. JH2W. The sequence continues at coordinate 306,177 of NZ_JBMPOT010000002.1, forward strand.
GCCTCCCAATTAACATAGCCCTCGCTCAAGGTCATCTTATCTGCATTCTCTTCGTTAGCTTTCTTCGTGAAAAGCTGCTGCAATTTTGCCCTGACAGGATTGCCGGCCAATGTATCTACGGGCCATTTCTGTTCAAATTTATGCTCTCCTGCTGGTACATGAAACCATGTATATCCTTCTACACTTAAGTCAGCGATGTTTTTGTTGTCCAAGTAAAAATAGGCATCTCTGGCACCGAAAGCAGCAGTATTAATTCGGTATATATAGACCAAGGCCTTACCGTTGTCAGGTGCCCTGGCTGCTTGATATGCAGGACCCGTTGCTGCGCATGCGGTCAGTAGTATGGAGATCAGTAAAATAAAGTAGCGTTTCATCATAGTGAAATTTGTTAAATAGCTAAGGTTAAATGACGCGTTAAGATAGCAGATAGCACTCAAGGTGACAACTTCCAAGCCCATTGGCAATACGCAGTTCACTTAGTCAAACTGGCTCATCAAGCCTAAGAAAACAAATATGCAAGCTCAAAATTAGTCTTATAACAGGCCAGGTCTGCTGCACAACAGGGACATTAATTTTGTTACACTGGACGCCTGATATATTTATCCCGGGTCCAAATCCATGAAGATAACTCCCTCCCTGATACTTGCTTTACTCGCCAGTAGCATTGCCAGCTTGCCAGCCCATGCCGTCGATAGCAAGGCAGCCAGCGCCTCTGCCCATGCTGCCAATGCCGCGCAGGGTGGCATAGACTGGCGCAAAGATAATAATGTTGAAGCGGCTTTTGCCCAGGCCAAGGCCAGTAATAAACCCTTGTTTTTGTATTGGGGCGCAATCTGGTGTCCGCCTTGTAACCAAGTAAAGGCAACGATCTTCAATCGCCAGGAGTTCATCGATAAATCGCGTCATTTCATTCCTGTGTATCTGGATGGTGATACGCCGGGTGCGCAAAAATTTGCTTCACAATTCAAGGTGCGCGGCTATCCCACCATGATCCTGTTCAAGCCTGACGGCACCGAGATCACACGCCTGCCAGGCGAAGTTGATTCTGAGCGCTATCTGCAAGTCCTGACCCAGGCCCTGAATACCACGCTGTCCGTGCAAGACACCATGAAGCTGGCACTGGCTAGTAATAAAAATCTCAAGGATGAGGATTGGAGCTTGCTTGCTGATTATTCATGGGATGATCCTGAGCAAAAACTGGTGCCCGGCAAAGAACTGGTTCCTACTCTATTGAAGTTATCTGAGTTAAGCCCGGCTGGTTTGCATGCCACACGTTTGTATATGCGAGGTATTTACGCTGCAGCCACGGCCAAGCCTGGCCAGACTGTGCCAAATATAGACAAGACACAGGCAACAGAGAAAGTCTTGAAAGCCATTAATGACCCCAAGACAGCGCGCGACAATATGGATTTGTTGAGCAATGCCGCCGGGGAAATCACCGAGTTCCTGACCACAGCCAAATCAGAACCTCGCAACAAGCTGGTACGTGCCTGGAACACCGCCCTGGTCAAGCTGGCCGATGATGCCACGATTTCCAAAACTGACAGGCTGGGCGCAGTCGGTGCCCAGGTTGCCCTGGCCAGCCTGGATAATGCCAAGCCAGAAGCAGCCTTGCAAAAGGACGTGCAAAAACGCGTGGGCTTGATAGAGCAGGCAACCACCGATGCCTATGAGCGCCAGTCTGTCGTCAATGCGGCTGCTCATGCTCTGGGTGATGCTGGCTTGCTGGATGATTCAGACAGCTTGCTCAAGGCTGAGCTCAAGCGTTCACATTCGCCTTATTATTTCATGTCCACCCTGGGTTCGAATGCCAAGAAACGTGGTGATAAAGTGGGTGCTGCAAACTGGTATGAACAGGCTTATAACGCCGCCAAAGGCCCGGCCACCCGTTTGCAATGGGGTTCCAACTACGTCAGCAGCCTGGTTGAACTGGCACCCAATGATGACGCCCGTATAGAAAAAGCGGTGCAAAACGTTTTTGGCGAAGCTGCGAAAATCGATAATGCTTTCTATGAGCGTAACCGCGCCTACCTGGAAAAAATGGGTAAAAAACTGACAGATTGGAATAAAGAAGGCAAACACCAGGTCGCCTATCAAAAAGCGCGCACACAACTCGATGGCATTTGCGGCAAGTTGTCAGCGAGTGATCCACAAAAAGCAGTTTGCCAGAGTGTGCTTAATAAATCTTGATACATAAATCCTGATTGCAGTCTTTGGCTTAAAATAGAAATCCCGCGATTTGATATCGCGGGATTTTTTTGTACTTAATAATTTACACTTGCAAGTCAGTCTGGCTTGAATTGATGAGCAAAGGTAAATTCATCGGTCCTGGCTTTATAGTGCAAGCCTTTGCGCATAGCCCAACTGGCGTATTGATGATGCAGTGGGATGGCTGCGTAGTCCTGCAAGGCTGTCGCCATGGCTGTTTTGGCAAAGCCTTCACGCTTGTCTGCTTCAACAGATGCGAGGGAAGACTGTATCGCCTCATCCAGTGCACGGTTGCTGTATTTGCCCCAGTTCCAGCTGCCCCAGCCATTCTCGGCATTGACGCTGCCTAAAGTCGTACGCAGGGCAAAATCGCCCGCCAGCGAACCCCAGCCCAGCAAGGCCATGCTGTAGTCACCCTTGGACGCTTTGGGGAAATACACTGCCAGCGGTTGCGTCTCCACTTTGGCCTGTATGCCTATCTTGCTGAGAAATTGTGCGACGGTTTGCACTATTTGCTCATCATTGATATAGCGATTGTTCGGCCCGTGCAGGGTGATGGCAAAGCCATTGGGATAGCCGGCTTCCGCCAGCAATTTTTTAGCGCCTTCTGGGTCATAGGCTTCTACCTTCAGGCTATCGTTATAGCCAAACACGCCAGGCCCGACCAGGTTGGATGCAGGCACTGCCAGGCCTTCCAGTATGCGCTCTGTCAATGCGGTGCGGTTGATAGCCTTGGCAATCGCCTTGCGCACGCGTATGTCTTTCAAAGGATTGGTCGCCAGCGGCTTGCCAGCCTTGTCGGTGATATAGGGTGAGACCCTGGCCTGATGATCCAATTGCCAGAACAGGGTGCGCCAGGAAATTTTTTGTTCCAGCTTAAATTTGGCATTGCTTTTGAGCTTGCTCAAATCTGCTGGAGGGATACTCTCTATCGCATCGACATCACCCGACAACAAGGCTGCCATGCGCGGCGCCCCTGCGGTGATGATGCGGAAAGTCACTTTGTCCCAGGCGGACTTTTCACCCCAGTAGGCATCGTTTTTCGTCAATTCCACTGCATCGCCACGTTTGAATGCGGCGAATTTATAAGGGCCAGTACCGATGGTGGCTTTGCCGCTGTTGAAATCATCAGTGCTCGCTTGTTGTGCCGCTTTCCTGGAAACGATGAAGATGGAACTCATGTCCAGCGGCAATGGGCCGTAAGCCGTTAGCGTTTTCAGGCGCAGGGTATAGGGGTCAACAATTTGCTTGCTAAGAATCTGCTTGGTGAAACTGGTGTAGGGGCCAGGGCTATTCTTTATCTGCGCAGGCCTGTCCAAAGAAAACACCACATCTTCAGCCGTCATTTCGCTGCCGTCGTGGAACTTCACTCCGGGCCGTAATTTGAATTCCCAGGTAGTCGGATTGATAGCCTTCCAGGACAATGCCAGGCCAGGTGCAACACGTCCATCGGAATCAACGCTGACCAGCGCTTCAAACAAATGCGATGCCATAGCGTTATTCGGGCCGCTATTGAAATAATGCGGGTCCATGGAGTTTACATCTGCTGCCAAAGCAATCTTGAGATTGGCTGCGTGACTGATGGTAGGTAAGGAAGTCGCCAACAAAGTGGTTGCAACAACAGCCGATAAAGTAGAGGAAGAGAATTTTTTTAATTTGAGAAACATAGGCAACTTTCAAGCTTCAATATTGCAAGCTTACCATTGCCCGAGTATTTCATCAGAAGCTGATGATTTTGATAAGCTGAATTGAGCTTCAACTTACAAATGGAAGCATATTCTGCATGAGCGACATGTATCGTATCTTGCGCAAGGCGTGCCATGCCTGGGCTGTAACAATCCGCAGTTTTGCTTAATCTGATTTACATATCGTTACTTGTAGAAGCTGTTTGCTTGACTCTATATTGAGGACATGGGATGGAGCTATAAGCTAAGACATTCTTCCTCCAGGCAAACATTTGCCACAGCCTCAAAAATAGGTGTAAAAACATATGAAAAACCTGACAAAAATTTCTGGCTCCCTGCTATTGGCGATTGCCGTCAATATTTGCGCTTTTCCGGTATATGCAGCCACTCCGGCTACTCCATCTACGGATGCTGAAGCTCTGCATGCATTGAATCGTCTCGCTTATGGACCTCGTCCTGGCGACATAGAGCGGGTCAGGAAAATGGGGGTAGATGCCTATATAGAGCAGCAATTGAATCCACAATTTCTCCCTTTGCCAGAAGGCTTGCAAAAGAAATTGAAATCACTCGATGTCATGAGCCAGAGTGCCGGCTCGGTCTTGTTTGATTATCAAAAAGCCTTGAAAGATACCAGCGATGAATCCGATGCCGCGCAGAAGAAGCGCCGTGAACTGGTTGGTCGCATCATTGAGCAAACCGCAGAATCCAGGCTATACCGTGCCATAGAAAGCTCACATCAGCTGGAAGAAGTGATGGTCGATTTCTGGTTCAATCATTTCAATGTCTTCAATGGCAAAGGTCTGGACCGTGCACTTGTCGCCAGCTATGAGCGCGATGCCATACGTCCCTATGTCTTTGGCAACTTCCGTGATTTACTGGGCGCAACGGCCAAGCATCCTGCCATGCTGTTTTATCTGGATAACTGGTTATCCACGTCGGCAGACTTTCATGCCAATGGCAAGCAGGGCAAGGGCGGCGGACAAAAGGCCAAGTCCAGTGGCCTGAATGAAAACTATGCACGTGAAGTCATGGAATTGCATACTCTGGGTGTGGATGGTGGCTATACCCAGAAAGATGTCACCGAACTCGCGCGCATGTTGACAGGCTGGACCTTCGATCCGCGTGCCATGGTCAGGAATAACCAGAATTTTTACTTCGATGCGAGCAGGCATGATAACGGTAGCAAGCAATGGCTGGGTAAAACCATAGCGCCCCGTGGTCAGGCAGAAGCAGAATTCGCACTCGATGTACTGGCAACCCATCCATCTACTGCCCATCACCTTAGTTTTAAATTGGCGCAATATTTTGTCGCTGACAAACCTGCACCAGCCTTGGTCGAGAAACTGGCCAGGCGTTATCTCGATGCCCGTGGTGACATGCGCGCAGTCTTGCAAACCTTATTTGCCAGTGCCGAGTTTCGCGATCCTCAAAACATTGGTGTGAAATATAAAACCCCGTATCAATATGTGGTGTCCGCTATCCGGGCCAGTGATGTCAACGTGCAAAATGTCAGGCCAGCCCTGGGTGTGCTGGCACAACTCGGCATGCCTTTATACGGTAGCCAGACACCCGATGGTTATAAAAACACCCAGGATGCCTGGATGAACCCGGATGCCATCAGTCGCCGCATCAACTTTGCCACCGCACTCGCAACGGGTCGCCTGCCATTCGATAAAGAGATAGAGGATGGAGACAAAATGGGCAAGAAGCAGTTGGCAAAACAGGCTGAGGAAAAATCAGACCGGCCCGCAGTCATGCCTGCTGTCAGTGCTGCTGCCTTGTTGCAGACACTGGGGCCAGGTTTGTCTGCTCGCAGCATAGAAATTGTGAATGGCAATCCAGAAGCCTTGCGTGCCTCACTGATATTAGGCAGCCCGGATTTTATGCAACATTGAAGCAGGTAATCGTATAGGTCGTCTAGATCGTGCTGATCGTCCAAACCGTGCAGATAAAGAGAGCAAAATGAAACGCAGAAATTTCTTATATTCCATGGCCGCCGGAGCGGGTTTGCTGGTCCCTGTGGGGCAGGCTGCCTGGGCTGCTAGGGCGAATGGCGCAGCATCGGAAGCAGCAACAAAAAACAAGCTCATCGTCATCATGTTGCGAGGCGCAGTCGATGGCTTGAATGTGGTGGCTCCGTATGGTGATGCCAACTATGCGCGCCTGCGCCCGACCATCGCGCTGGCAAGGCCGGGGCAGGCCGATGGTGCAATAGATCTTGATGGCTATTTTGGTCTGCATCCCGCACTGGCAGACTTGCAAGATCTCTGGCAACAAAAGAAACTGGCTTTCGTGCATGCCAGTGGCTCACCGGATTTTACCCGTTCACATTTTGATGCCCAGGATTATCTGGAGTCTGGCACGCCTGGGCGTAAAGGCACGACAGATGGCTGGATGAATCGTTTGCTTGGTAACTTGCCGGGTACGACGACGCCAACGCGTGCAGTCAGTGTCGGTGCGGTCATGCCCCGTATCTTGTCGGGCACGGTTGCCGCCAGCAATATCGCCAGCGGTGCGGCGGGCACCAAGGCGAATGTACTGGACAGACCCAAGGTCGGTGCAGCTTTTGAGCAGATGTATAAGGACAACGATAAATACGCCAAAGCCTTCAGTGATGCCAAAGAAGCGCATCAGGAAATGATGGGCGCGTCCATGGAAAAAGAGCAGCAGGCTGCGGATGGTGGCGCGCCTTTGCCCAATGGTTTTCCTGATGACAGTACCCGCGTTGCCACCTTACTCAAGAATGATCCTAAAATCCAGATGGTATTCATGGCATTGGGCGGCTGGGATACCCATGCTAACCAGGGGGCAGGTAAAGGTCAGTTGGCCAATCGTCTGTCACCGCTGGGTCTGGGCCTGACGAATCTGGCCAGACGTCTTGGCCCCATGTTTGATGACACCACGATAGTCGTGATGTCAGAGTTTGGCCGTACTGCCAAACAGAATGGCAATGGCGGCACCGATCACGGACATGGCAATGTCATGTGGGTGCTCGGTGGCAAAGTTGCTGGCGGCAAGGTATACGGCGACTGGCACGGCCTTGGCAATAATCAGTTATATGAGGGTCGTGATGTGCCTGTAACTACCGATTTTCGTTCGGTATTGACGCAAGTCTGCGAGCGTCATATGGGTTTGTCTGACAATCAACTGCTCAAGGTTTTTCCTGAACAATCTTATGCCAGGTCCAGTTTTAATTTATTTGTGAACAAAGCCTGATTGCTGATTATAGTAAGTAAAAAAGCCACTCAGGATTAATCCCGAGTGGCTTTTTTGCATGCGTACGGTGTTCAGGCCGTGGTATTGATGGTTGTGCCAGTCACTTGTCCGCTGGTATTGATGACGGGTTTTGGCTGCTCAGGCGGCGGTGGCTCGGGCTGCTTTACATTTTGCTTGCTGGCCAGTTGCGCCTGTTGCTCAGCTTGCGAGGCGGTAATTCTTTTTTGATCTGCAATAGCATCAGCGGCACCGGAGTCGCGGTCTGCTGCTGCGCCTATGGTTTCCGCACTTTGTTTCTGCTGCCCGGCAGCAGCTTGCTGCAAGAGTTGCTGTTGTTGTGCAGCTTGCGCTGCGCTTGAAGATGTAACGGAAGTGACCATGAAATTAACTCCTAAAACTATAACCAGGATCATTTCACCATAGTGAGCCTGGACGCAAATTACAAGCGATTTAATCATAAATAGCCGTTTATTGCCATGCGTCAATTTTAATCAAGCCCGCGCAATTGATAGTGCGTATTCATTTTTCAACTTTGCTTATACGAATAGTTGTATATACAAATGCATATATATGATTGGAAAAAACTCGTTGCCTTCGATAAAGTTGAGTCCAACAGCAACAACAGCCGGTCAGATATTCAGTGATACGTATAGAGCAGTTAGCAAAAATTTATAGCCATCAGGGCCGCGAAGTAAGGGCCTTGCATAATATTAATTTCAACATAGAAACGGGTCAGGTTTTTGGCATCATAGGGCGATCCGGTGCGGGTAAAAGCACTTTGCTGCGCACCTTGAATTTACTGGAACGTCCCAGCGCCGGCAAAGTCGTGATTGATGATGAAGACATCACCAGTTTTGATACGCAACAACTGCATGCCTTGCGCCAGCGTGTGGGTATGGTGTTCCAGCATTTCAATTTGCTGCATGCAAAAACGGTTATCGAGAATATTGCCTTTCCGCTCAAGCTGAGTGGCAAATATACCAAACAGGAAATCCAGGCAAGGGTAGCAGAATTACTGGAGCTGGTAGGTTTGCACGATCAAGGCAGCAAGTATCCTTCGCAGTTGTCGGGTGGGCAAAAGCAGAGGGTGGGCATAGCACGTGCACTGGCAAATTATCCGCACCTGTTGCTGTGTGATGAGGCGACTTCGGCACTAGACCCGGAAACCACGCAAGCGATCTTGCGTCTGCTATTGGATATCAATAAAAAACTGGGTTTGACCATCGTCCTGATCACTCATGAAATGCAGGTGATACGCACTATCTGTGACAAGGTGGCAGTGATAGATGCGGGAGAGATTGTTGAGCTGGGCGATGTCGTTGATGTGTTCCTGCATCCCCAGCATGCGGTGACACAAAGCCTGGTAGCAGAAAATCAGGCGCTGGACCTGTCTGTGCTGGAGCGCAGTGATCAGGATGCAGACCGTCACTTGCTGCGTTTGAGCTATGTAGGTGCCAGTACGCATGAGCCCATCATCACCCGTATCGCGGCGCAAGCAGGTGTCGATATCGCCATTCTGCAAGGCGTGATAGGACGCATCAAGGATACGCCTTACGGGCAATTGCTGGTGGAGTTGCACAGTACGCAGGAACAGTCCGCGACTGTCGAGAATTTATTGACGAATGCTGGTGTCAGGGTGGCAAGAGTCAGCGCAGCAGCAGGGGTGCAATGATGGACTTTTCTCAAATTGACTGGAGTGATATCGCACTGGCGACACTTGATACCTTGACGATGACGGGTGCCTCTTTGTTGTTCACCATAGTGCTGGGTTTGCCCTTGGGCGTGCTGCTGTTTTTGACAGGTAAAAAGCAATTGCTGGAACAGGGCTTGTTGTATGCGGTGCTGTCGGTAGTCGTGAATATTTTGCGCTCTATCCCTTTCATTATTTTGCTGATCGTATTGATACCTTTCACGCTGCTGTTGATGGGAACATCGCTGGGAGTGCCAGGAACCATACCGCCACTGGTAATAGGAACAACACCATTTTTTGCACGCCTGGTAGAAAACGTATTGCGGGAAGTAGATAAGGGAATTATTGAAGCCTGCCAGGCCATGGGTGCCAGGACCTGGCAGATTATCTGGCATGCATTGCTGCCAGAAGCTTTACCGGGTTTGCTGGCTGCAGCAACAGTAACGACGATTGCTCTGGTGTCGTATGCAGCCATGTCGGGTGTGATCGGCGGTGGTGGTTTGGGTGACCTGGCGCTGCGTTATGGTTACCAGCGTTTCCAGACCGAGGTCATGGTGGTCACGGTATTTATTTTGATTGTACTGGTGCAGTTGCTGCAATTCGTGGGTGACAAGCTGGTGTTGAAATTCACACGTAAGTAAATTTTTTTGTTTTTTTATTAATGGGAGCTTCTATGTCTTTGAACCTGAAACGCCGTTTTACCCTGACACTGGCTGCTAGCCTGACAGCTGCTGCCGTGTTTTCACCAACTGCATTTGCAGTAGAAACCTTGAACATCGCTGCCAGCCCGGTGCCACATGCCGAGATACTGGAATTCATCAAGCCGCAACTCGCCAAAGAGGGCGTGGATTTGAAAGTGAAAGTATTCACTGACTATATACAGCCAGCAGTGCAGGTCAATGAAAAACATCTGGATGGCAATTTCTTTTTGCACCAGCCTTACCTGAATGAATTCAAGAAAAGCCACAAGAACGATATCGAAGTACCTATCGCCAAGGTACACGTAGAACCTTTCGCTGCATACTCCAGTAAGTATAAAAAACTGGCTGACTTGCCTGATGGCGCGACTATTGCCATCCCAAATGATCCATCCAATTCTGGCCGCGCTTTGCTGTTGCTGGCAAAACAGGGTTTGTTGAAATTGAAGGACCCAAAAAATATCTCTGCGACGCAAAAAGATATTTTTGAAAATCCTAAGAAACTGAAATTCAAGGAACTGGAAGCCGCAACTTTGCCACGCGTATTGAACCAGGTTGACTTGGCCTTGATCAATACAAATTATGCGATAGAAGCAAAACTCAATCCTGTCAAAGACTCACTGTTCATCGAAGATGCCAATTCACCTTATGCAAATTTGCTGGTAGCACGTGAAGACAATAAAAACAGCCCTGCATTCAAAAAGCTGGTCGCTGCATTGAATTCGCCAGAAGTCAAAAAATTCATAGAAGAGAAATACAAGGGTGCAGTTGTTCCTGCATTCTGATACCAGGTTTAAGCTTATCCCACTTGGGCAAGCTTAAATTCAAGGCGAAAAAAAACGCTGCTTATTTAATAAATAAGCAGCGTTTTTTTCGATCTTACGTATTAGTTACGTACGACTTTTTTGTATTCATTAGTGCGTGTATCGATTTCGATCATGTCGTCCTGGCTGACGAACAGTGGAACTTGAACGATATGGCAATTTGCTTCGATTGCATTTTCGATCTTGGCTTCTTTCAGGACGTTGCCTGAAGTATTGCCTTTGACTGCTGGCTCAGAGTAAATGATCTGGCGAACGATAGTGGTAGGCAATTCAACAGAGATCGCTTTGCCGTCATAGAACACGGCTTCGCATTCCATGCCATCTTTCAGGTAATTCAGGGATTCACCCATGTTTTCTGCTTCGATTTCATACTGGTTGTATTCTTGATCCATGAATACGAACAGTGGGTCAGCGAAGTAAGAGTAAGTAACTGGTTTTTTGTCCAATACAACTACGTCAAATTTGTCGTCGCCACGGAAGACGTTTTCTTGTGGGCTGTTGGTCAACAAGCTTTTCATTTTCCACTTGTAAGTGAAACCTGTACGGCTGGAGCCGTTGACATCAGAGCGCAATACGATCATTGGCTTGCTATCGACCATAATGATGTTGCCAACGCGAATTTCTTTTGCAAATTTCATAGCGAGTATACGTAAAAAGTAGGTTGCATAAAAATCATCTGTTGCCTACTGGCAAAAAATCACCGCAAGCCCACGTTTGATTGAGATTTAAAACAGGTTAAAAATTAACCCAACATTATACTGCATCTTTTTGGCTTGCTACCCGAACTGTATTGACGAACTTCAATAAATTGCTCGTCATATCCCCATTTTCTTGCATTTTTTCCTGCCATTGCGTGGACAGTCGGGCAATTTCAGGCAGATCTGCTTGAAAGTCTTGCCATATTTCTGCCCAGTCCAGCGGCGGATGGCTGACGCCATTCCAGGCATGTGACAAGGCAATCAGGCTTGCCGTGGCAGAAGCAGTGGTTTTTAAAAATGCATTCAATTTCACATGATGCAGGTTTTTATCCTGGGGATAGATATGCCAGATGAAGGGTTTATTGGCCCACTGGGCGCGCACGAAGGAGTCTTCACCACGGACAAAGTTGATATTGCAGGCCCATAGCAATTTATCGTAATCTGCCTGTGGGATGAAGGGCAGGACGCGTACTGTCAATGCACCATGGACGCCACTGATACCTGCCTTGGAGGGCTGCCCCAAAAATGCTGCTATGGCTTCGCTCGTTACACCTTCAGGCACCAGGCAAGTCATGGATTTGTCACCACTTTTCCAGACCTTAAGCAGCTCAGTTACTGGTGCATGTGGGTAGCAAAATAGCGATACTTTGGTGCTATTGATCTCAGCTTCGGTCAATCCCAATTGCTGCAGGAAGGCGGCCACAGTCGGAGTGTCAGCTTGAAAGGCAGCTCTTTCATGGCCCAGGCTGGCTTCGCGTAACAGGCCACCGGTTTTGTTGTTGAAGCCAGGAAAGTAGAAATGTTTGGTCAAGGGCAAAGACGGATGAGGCGAGGGCAGGGTATGGCAGCCTTCCACCCATTCTTCTGCTGTCAAGCCTTCAAGATTGAGCCAGACCGGGCGTGGCTCACACTTTGCCATGGCTTGAATGTAGCCTGGCGGGATATCGCAGGCAAAAAATTCTATGACGATGTCGGCAATATCGGCAGTGGTAAATGTGCCTTGCTGATCACGCCAGTGTCTGACGATGACGCCTGCAATTTCCTGCACTTCGGCATCAATATGCACTTGCGGGCAGATGCGCTGGAAGCTGAGCAAATCGTCTACCCATAGCGTGACGGTGATGCCATGTTCTACATACAGTTGCCTGGCCATGCGCCAGCATATTCCTATATCACCAAAATTATCGACAACCTTGCAGAACAAGGCTAAAGATTTTGCTGCGGGATTTGTATTTGTTTCTGTCGATTGCATTGCAATTGTTTTTAAAAGCGTTCTTAAAAGCGGTTTTTCCATTCACGCAAGGCAGCGAAATGGTCGGCATCATTTTGTGCGGCAGGGATTTTACCGCTTTCCAAAAGGCGGCTGATGACTGTGCTTTCGCGGCTGCGCAAGAAGGGATTGGTCTGTTTTTCCAGGCCTATCTGGCTGGGCACGGTAGGTATGCCTTGTTCACGTCTGGCCTGTTCGCGCCTGATGCGTTCCAGCAAATCCTGATTGCCTGGTTCCACTTCTTTGGCAAAGCGCAGATTGGACAGGGTGTATTCATGGGCGCAATAGACGGCTGTATCGTCAGGCAAGGCAGCCAGTCGGTCCAGCGAATGCAGCATTTGTGCAGGTGTGCCTTCAAACAGACGGCCACAACCACCGGCAAACAGGGTGTCACCGCAAAACAACCAATGTTGTTCAGGGGCGAAATAGGCGATATGGCCTAAAGTGTGGCCGGGTACGTCCAGTACTTTCAACTCCAAGTTGATGCCAGGCACGGTTATTACATCATCTTGCTGCAGTTTTTGCGTGACTACGGCTATCTTGTCATTACTGGGGCCAAACACGGGGACTGCCGCATGTTCCAGCAGGCGTGGTACACCGCCTATATGATCTGCATGGTGATGAGTGAGTAAAATAGCGGACAATGTGAGTTGATGCTGTGCCAGGGCTTGTAAAATTGGCATGGCATCGCCAGGGTCAACCACGGCAGCGTGCTGGCCATCATGGATTATCCATAGATAATTGTCGTCAAAGGCGGGGACAGTCAATATACTCAGGGAATTCTTCATATCAGGCATGGATGCTTTGGAAAAAAACATTATAGACCTTGGAACATGGTTAGAGCTGCCAGCAGGCAGCTATATCCGTCAATGGGAGCAGGCCATGCTCGACAAATTGACGGTGGACATCTTTGGTTTCAATGCCTTGCAAATAGGTTTGCCGCAAATTGATGCGCTGGCTGCCAGTCGCATGCCACATCGCTGGCTGACCAATTCCAGCATGCCTGGTGATAGTCCGCCTGGACAAAAACGACCTGTTGTGGTGGTGCATGATTTTGCTGAATTGCCTTTTGACGCACACAGCATAGACTTGATAGTTTTACCACATGTTCTGGAATTTGCTGAAGAACCTCACCAGATCTTGCGCGAAGTGGAAAGGGTACTGATACCTGAGGGGCGGGTCATCATCACTGGTTTCAATCGCGCCAGTCTTTGGGGGGCCAGGCAGGCTGCCGGGCGTTTGAGCAAGAATTATTTTTTACCCCAGGAAGGGGAATTCATCAGCCCACCGCGCTTGAAGGATTGGCTGAAATTATTGAATATGGAAGTGGGCAGCAGTGACTTTGGTTGCTATGCTCCCCCTTTCAAATCGGAAAAATGGTTGCATCGCTATCGTTTCATGGAAAAAGCGGGGCAACGCTGGTGGCCTTATTTTGGTGCAGTGTATATATTGCAAGCCGTGAAAAGAGTCAAAGGCATGCATTTGATAGGCCCTACCTGGAAACAAAAACGGCTCACTAGTGCACATGCCTTGCCAGTAGCAAACAAATCAAAAGAATCAAATGGATAATATAGAAATTTACACAGATGGCGCCTGCAAGGGTAATCCTGGCGTCGGTGGCTGGGGCGCTTTGCTGATCGCTGGCAATAAAGAAAAAGAATTATTTGGTGGCGAAAAAGAAACGACGAATAACCGCATGGAATTGATGGCGGTGATACAGGCTCTGAGTGCATTGAAGCGCCCCTGTCATATCACCCTGCATACCGATAGCCAGTATGTCTTAAAAGGTATCACTGAATGGATCACAGGCTGGAAAGCCAAGGGCTGGAAAACCGCCTCAAAGGCACCGGTGAAGAATGTCGATCTGTGGCAGCAACTTGATGCTGCGCGTACTATCCATGAAATCGACTGGCGCTGGGTGCGAGGCCATACCGGTCACCCCGGCAACGAAAGAGCGGATCAGCTGGCTAACCGCGGCGTTGAAACGGTATTGTAAAAACAAACAAGATCTTCCATGGGCATAGCCGACATCCACAAAAGCATACAACAGGGCGACCACGATGCTTTGTCCATGCCCGGTGTACCTGAGAGCTTTGAGCATGTGAGCGACCGCGCTGAATTCAAGAGAGCGCAGCATCGCCCTGGCGTAGAACTTTACCGCGCCCATATCGTCGCCCATGCCTTTGAGCCACATACGCATGAAGCTTTTGGTCTGGGGTCTATCGCCAGCGGGGTGGAGCGTTTTCGTTATCTGGGTAGTGAGCATCTGGCACCACAGGATTCTGTAGTCCTCATGAACCCGGATGAATTGCATACCGGCAGGGCCGAGACTGATACTGGTTGGCGCTATCGCATGATGTATATAGACCCGCAAGTGGTGGCAGAGGTGACAGGTGAGCGTGGCTGGTGGTTCAGGGATGCAGTAGCCCATGATGCCATCAGTGCCCGCAGGCTGAGCGTGATGCTGGAACAAATCTGGCAAGCGCCGGATAAACTGAGTTTTGACAGCCTCTTGTTTGATATCCTGTTTGAATTCAAACGCTTTGCCAGTGCACCGCAAGCACCAGTGTCCTTAGCCAAACAACGCTTTGCTGCTGTGCTCGATTATATGCGCGCCAGCATGGCAGAGCGCATCAGCCTGGAACAACTGGCGGTGGTTGCGGGTTTCAGCCCATTTCATTTTTTGCGCAGCTTCAAGGCGCAATATCATGCGACACCTCAGCAAATGCTGATGGCCTTGCGCTTGTATGAGGCCAAATGCCTGCTGGGCAAGGGTCTGCCACCGGCGCAGGTGGCAGCAGCAACTGGTCTGACAGACCAGTCGCATTTGAACAAGGCCTTCGTGCGTCGTTATGGCGTGACGCCGTCTCGTTATCAACAGCAGATGCGTGCATAAATCGCTGCAAAACTGACTGCAAGCGCAATCTGGTACAAGACTACTATCCCGTATTGTTTTAAGCTGATTCTTTTCAGGAGATGAACAGTATGGGTATAGGCGTTTTATATGCGATGGCAGCGGGTCTGATGTGGGGACTGGTATTCATCGGTCCTTTGCTCTTGCCTGAATATCCGGCTGCTTTGCAATCATTTGGCCGCTACCTGGCATTTGGCTTGATCACTTTGCCGATAGCCTGGATGGACAGACGACAATTGCGTTTGTTGAATAAGTCAGACTGGCTGGAGGCACTGAAACTGGCCGCCGTCGGCAATATACTCTACTACCTGTGCCTGGCCAGTGCCATACAACGCTCAGGCGCGCCATTGCCTACCATGCTGATAGGTACGCTACCCGTCGTCATCGCCATCACTGCCAATTACCGCAATGCCCGGCGCGATGGCAGCATAGCCTGGCGACGCATGCTGCCATCGCTATTGATTATTTTTGCGGGTGTTGCCTGCGTCAACAGTGTAGAAATAGCCGCATTGCAGGCAGCTTCTGACAAAGATATCCAGACCTATATCATCGGTGGCTTGTTCGCCCTGGTTGCGGTGGCTTGCTGGACTTGGTATCCATTAAGAAATGCCGACTGGCTGCGTCACCACCCCGACCGCAATCCCAGGGTCTGGGCCAGTGCCCAGGGCGTTGCAACCTTGCCGCTGGCCTTGCTCGGTTATCTTGGACTATGGATATACATGGGAGTGACTGGCCAGGATTTTTCCATGCCATTTGGGCCCAGGCCACAATACTTCATCACATTGATGCTCATCATCGGTTTGTTTGCCTCATGGCTGGGCACGATGTGCTGGAACCAGGCCAGCCAGCGTTTGCCTACCAATCTGGCCGGGCAACT
The DNA here is from genome assembly GCF_049340425.1 of Undibacterium sp. JH2W. Classification (NCBI taxonomy): domain Bacteria; kingdom Pseudomonadati; phylum Pseudomonadota; class Betaproteobacteria; order Burkholderiales; family Oxalobacteraceae; genus Undibacterium; species Undibacterium sp. JH2W. The sequence continues at coordinate 322,257 of NZ_JBMPOT010000002.1, forward strand.
CATTGTGTTTGAAACCCTGGCCGCGCTGGCCTATGCCTTCATCCTGAGCAAACGCATACCCGAGCCCATGGTTTTACTTGGCATCATTTTATTGATTGTTGGTGTTGTGACTGCTTTGCGCGTAAAACCTCAAGCTATTCACTAAGAATTTGCTTCAACTGTTCTGCAGGTCGTTCATCCCTGGAAATATGGTATACAAAGAAACGAATGCGTTGATTCAGAATCAACTCTCTTCTTTGTGTATCCACCGGATTTGAAGGATGTTTGTCCATGCAGGAAAATATAAGCAGCAGAAATGCAGGAATTGATTTTTTACGTGGCCTGGCCATTTTGCTGGTCTTGCTTTTGCATTTTTCTCTGGCCTTGGGTTTGAAGGATAGCCCTGTAGGGAGTTTGCTGGGGCCAGATTTATTGCGCTCCATCGTCTTGAACGGCAATTATGGTGTCACTATCTTTTTTACTATCTCCGGTTACCTGATTACTTCCAATTCCTTCAAGCGCTGGGGCAGCCTGGCGCAAATCAATTGGCGCGAATTTTATCTGTTGCGAATTGCCCGCATCATGCCACCATTGTTATTGGCGCTATTCATCATCGTTACACTGGGTAGTCTGGGTGTGCCGTATTTTGATAACTCCGACAATGGGAATCATCTACCAGCCTCTTATTTCTTCATCGCGACGGGTTCCGTGCTGACTTTCTGGCATAACGTCTTGATGCAGTCAGTCGGGTATTTTAATTACTGCCTCAATATTTATTGGTCGTTGTCTGTTGAAGAAGTGTTTTATCTTTGCCTACCTTTGCTTTGCATCACTTTACGCAAGCAGAGCTGGTTCATTTTGTTTTGCCTGGCTTTGATCGTGTATGCACCTATTTTCCGCAGCCAGCATCTGAAAAATGAAATTGAATACATGTACGCCTATTTCGCCTGTTTTGACGCGATTGCAATAGGCTGTCTGACTGCATTGCTCGCACAAAAAATTGAGTTGAGAAAAACTGTCGCGATTTGTGTGCGCTGGTTTGCCATGCTGGCTTTGGCGACGGTTTATTTACGTGGCGTAGGGGGGCATGAAATTGAAGGATTTACGCTGATCGCTTTCTTTAGTGCTGTTTTCCTGATAGCGACAAAACAGCCAGTTCAACAGACCTGGGCCATTCGCAAAGGTATGGCGTGGCTAGGCTGGATGGGGCGGCATAGCTATGAGCTGTATCTGTTTCACATCATCGTGCTGGCGCTGATGCGCAATGTCATCAGCAAGAAGGAATTGTCATATGAAATGCGTTTGCCTTGCCTCTTTTTGTTCCTGCTACTGAGTGCAGTACTGGCTGGTTTAGTGGCTCGCTATGTTGCTGAGCCAGCAAATACTTATCTGCGCAAAAAAATCAGGAATGCGCATCCTGCTTTACAAGCTGCTTAATAAAAACCGGACCTGAATCCAGTGGGTATCAGGCCTGGTTTTTATAGGATAAGAGTCTATTCAACCCAAAAAATTAGAAAGTATAATTTACCGTAGTCAACAAGATAGGGCTGGTTTTCTTTTTGGTTAAAGGGCTGTCCGCAGCATCACCTAATACTTGCGAGACGCCAGCTGCGCTACGTACTGACCAGTTCTTGTCTATGACATGCGTCCAGGAGACTGTTCCCACGGCCTGGGAAAAACCCGCTTTAGGGCTAAATGTCTTGTAGCCGGAATTGGCAGTTTGAGTAGGTGTTACACCAAAATATGTCTGGTTGTATTTGGCGTCACTATAAGTCAAAGAACCGCCGATTTCGACTTTGTCTGAAGTAGTTTGAAACACTGGGGCCGACAAGCCAAAATGGTAGGCGTTACCGTTTTCTCTGCGAGAGAGGGCCAGATTGGTACCGAAGCTGGCACTGATGCCGCCAGCAAATGTGGTACTCGCATTCAAATTCAGAGTTGCCGAACCTGAGATATCCCCCATGCCTTTCAAATCATCAGAGCTGAACAGGGATTTTGAGTCACGTGAGTCTTCACGGCCAGCGCGATAACCCAATCCTGCGCTCAGAGAAAAATCACCGACTTTCTGGCCATAACCTATGCCGCGGGCAGAGCTGACAAAGAAGCCGTTCTTGTTCTGGTATTCGCCATACAAGGCAGGGCCAAAACGATTTTTCTTTGCACCCAGGTATTCAGGGGCATAGAAAAAACCGGCACCTATGACCGAGGTAGACTCAGGTTCTTGTGCCGGTTTGTCTTGTGCCTGGGCAGAAAATGACATTGCCATGAAGCTGGAGAAAGCGATGGCTGTCAGTTTAAAAATATGTTTCATGGTGAACCCTTTTCATCAATGGAAGCTAAACAGTCCAGGCGGCATTCTTGCCGCACAACTACTCTCCGGCGGAGAGCTCGGAGCGAAGTCTCGCAAAGTTAAAAAAACTATGCCAATGGAAAATTGCAGGCCCTGCATGCTTGGACAATACGTATTGAAATCCGGTACTTGTGACGATTTTGCAGCCTGTGATGCAGTAGCAGAAAGTTTGTAGCTGGCCCTGGCATATCTGAAACGAGTTACATGAAAGACACAACAAGTTGATTTTTATTTGTTTTTTAGATAATCACTTGCGTATTTTATAATCATGAGAGATGATGTTAAATAGGCTAGTAAAAATGTTAAATATGTCTCTTGAATATGAGAAGACATCAAGCGTTAATGATTATTACCCGTCGGGAGAATTCATGATTCGCCTCAAACAAGCATTAATGGAACGTTCTGACAACAGCTTCGAACATCGGCTGAAGTTACTCAAGCACTCCCTGCAAACAGCCATAGAGCTGGAGCACGCTACTATCCCGCCTTATCTGTATGCTTTGTATTCAATTAAGACAGCAGAGAATCTTGAGATAGCTCACCTCATCAAATCCATCGTCAAGCAGGAAATGCTTCACATGTCGCTGGATTGCAATGTTCTCAATGCCATAGGTGGGCACCCAAAAATCGATCATCCTCGTTTTATTCCGCATTACCCTGGCACCTTGCCCGGTAGTGTGGAAGACAGTTTAATTGTTCCTTTGGCTGCTTTATCCAAGCAACTGGTGTCTGATGTGTTCATGGTGATAGAGGAGCCAGAGCAAACAGTCGACGGCGACGCTTCACCACCTGACGGTGTAACCATAGGAGAGTTTTACCAACACATCATTGACGAGATAACTGAGCTATCGAAGATGGGAAACATCTTCACAGGAAACCCCGAAAGACAGCTGGTCACCGGATTTGCAGAATTGCAGAATCAGGGTGTGTACGATGAGAATACTGCTACGAACGCTCTTAAATTAATCATAGATCAAGGTGAAGGTAGCACGAGCAGCCCCATCGATACGGAGCATGAGTTGGCGCATTACTATAAATTTGCAGAAATTTATCATGGCCGAAAACTGATACCCAATCCAACACCGGAAGCTGGTCAGCCGGAATGGTTATTTGAAGGCCATAGGATAGTGTTTGACCCTTGTGGTGTCTACCCTGTCATTAGCAACCCAAACCGTCATAGTTATGAGAGCCAGCCAAGGGTTGAAGATTTAAACCGGACTTTTAACCGCACCTATTCAGACATGCTGCGTAAATTACACCATGTTTTCAATGGACAACCAGACAAACTCGCATTGAGCTTGCTTTCCATGCAGTCGCTGAGAGAACAGGCGCAATTGCTGATGACGCAGGAAGTTGTTCCTGGTCAGACAGCCGGCCCGACATTTGACTATATTCCCGCCTGATTTTCTGGAGATATGCAATGACGCAAACAAACTGGTGGATGTTTCATGGTGATACAGCACATACAGGCGAAGTGCAGGGGAGCGGCATTTGTCGCGCCAAGCTCGACGAGTTTACCTTGTTGCATGACCTGGCCATTCCTGGCCCTGTCCTGTCTGTGCCGGCTATTGTTGACGGCTATCTCTATGTCGGTTTAGCCAACAACCATGAATTACCTGGGGCAAACGGCGGCAAATTCATGAAGATAGATCTGGCCACGGGCAAGACTGTGGCTCATTATGAATGGCCTATAGACCCTGCTGAAGGTGATACGCATGGTTTTATGGGGATGGGATGTACACCCGCGATTTGGGACGAAAAAATCTACTTTAGCGCCTTCAATGGCAAATTCTATTGTCTTCAGGCTCAAGACCTGAGTTTGAATTGGGTAGTCGATTTGCGTCATGCCGATCTCTGTTTCAATCAGCCCACAACCAATCTCGGTGACGTGACAGTGGGTGTGCCTGCAGCTGGCTGGTCATCGCCCGTGATTGCTGCGGTTGATGGTAGCAAGGGGTTGGTCTTTGTCGGTATGGGGGAGGGCGAGAATCCAGGTTGTTTTGGATTTGTCTACGCTATGGATGCGCAGAGCGGACAGGTGCAATGGATATACTGCACTTGCCAATATGAAGAGGGTGTGCCCAACCTGCCCAATATCTTGCCTCCTGAATCGGTGGCAGGTGTTGCATTGCCGGCCATGTATTCTGTTGGGCCGAATAACCCTGCAATTCGTGGGGCTTCGGTCTGGTCATCCATTGCTTACGATGAAAGACTGGATCGACTTTACTGTGCTACAGGCAATCCTGTCCCCGACTCAGCCTTGCCCAGCAAGGGGTTTTCCAACGGCATACTGTCATTGAATGCCTCGACTGGTGAATTCTGCGGTTTCTTCCAGCCGCCACCAGAAAGTAGTTATCGTGCAACTGATGTGGATGTTGATTTTGGCGGATCGCCAACCCTGTTGACGATCAATGGTCGCCGGGTAGTCACCGCAGGTTGCAAGAATGGTGGCTTCTTCATGCTGGATGCGGCCACACTGGAGTTGATTCAATGGCGACAACTGCTGCCTTATTACAATGACGGTAGCCAGATCCCTACAGTTGATCCGCATGTTTCCGGCAATGACCAACGTATGGACCCGTATGTACCAAACCAGGCATCGGATGACGTGGATCAGGAAAACTACTCTGGCACCTATAGTACAGCTGCTGTGCACACTGGCCTGGGACGCTTGTTTATCGGCGTAGGCGGCAACAACTATCACAATGTCGAAGCTGGCATTGATTATCGCACCACACCCTTCATGCGTGCGCTTGACTGGGAGACCCTGGAGGATGCCTGGGCCATGGACGATAGTGATCCGCGATTATATATAGAATCCCAGCCTCCCATGTACAGAACACCCGGTGAGTCTGGTTTGAGCTCGCCTGTGGTCGTCAATGATCTGGTGTTCTTCTCCACTTCCAAAGTGGCCGTGTATGCATTTGATGCCTATAGCGGCAAGATGCTCTGGCAAGACAATCTGGGTGACCAGACCGGTGGCATGAATGGCGGTTATGGCTATTGCCTGGGGCCAGCAGTGGCGGGCAATTACATGGTGGCAGGTGCGCTGGTATTTGGCAAGCAGGGCGGAGTATTGCGTATCTATGGTTTGAAAGACCAGGAGAATCAACATGCTTGAAGTCATCTTGTTTGGTATTGTCGCCGGGCTCGACAATTTGCAGGCCAGCAGCTCCCTGGGGCTCTTGCCCATGCAACGCAAACGCATGCATATGCTGGCAATCGCGTTCTGTGTCTGTGAACTGGGTGCTGCCATCCTTGGCCTGATGCTCGGGCGTGGCCTGATCAGCATGCTGGGACCGGTCGCCTCAACAATTGCACCATTTGCGATGCTGGCTTGCGGTGTGATTATCTTGTGGCTGGCTTACAGGAGTGAAGCCAGGGGCTTGCCGCAATTTGTCAATCACCCAGGCTTTTTGCTGGGCTTACCGCTTGCGTTAAGCCTTGACAACGTCGTCGCTGGCGCAGGTGTCAGCTTTTCCAGTGCACCTGTGATGAATTCGGCCATCATCATCGGTGTCATCAGTGCGGGCATGGCTTGCTTTGGCCTGTATTTCGCCAACTGGATACGCAATTTTTTGCCCAAACGCGTGGAATTGCTGGCCGGTGCCTATATGTGTTTTCTGGCAGTGCGCATGATTTATAACGACTGACGATTGGGCGCTTGAGTATGCCAAAAGACCAAAGCGAGCGCACGGCCATGCATGCCTATGTGCGCCATCTTAATTTCCCCAGCAGTGTGGCTGTTTCCCCTGCCGGGCAGGTATATATTGCTGAGACGGGTTTGCCATTTGATGGTTCTGCCAAGGGCGGGCGAGTACTCAGCGTCAATGAAGATGGCAGGGTCGAGGAATTATTGAATAATTTGCGCCAGCCAGTGAATGGCTTGGTCTGGCATGACAATAGCCTTATCATTTCTGAAGGCGGTTACCCAGGTCGCATCAGTTGCCTTGATTTGCACACGAGTACCTGGACAGTGTTGCTCGATGATTTGCCCGGTTTTGGCAATTACCACACTAATATGGTGGCAGTAGGGCCAGACAATAAAATGTATTTCGGCCAGGGTGCGATGACCAATAGCGGCATCATAGGCAGGGATTCACACGACCTGGCCTGGCTGCGTGAGACCAGGCATGCGCCTGATATACCTGGCTATGACATTGCGCTCAGTGATCATGTAGCGACAGTCAGCGACCCTGAAGGCCAGCAAATATCTACCAGTGCATTTGCCCGTTTTGGACAAGTGCATGCAGGCGGGACCCGCTTGCAAGGCCAGACTCCATGCACCGCCAGCATCATGCGTTGCAACCTGGATGGCACAGACCTGGAGCTGGTAGCCTGGGGCATACGCAATGCTTTTGGCTTGTTATTCCTGCCGGATGGCAGACTCATCGCGACTGAGCAGGGTACTGATGTACGCGGTGTGCGGCCAATCTGGAATTGCCCTGATTTTCTGTTTGAAGTAAAGCCAGGTGCCTGGTATGGCTGGCCAGATTATCTCGGCGGCTTACCCATTAACGCGCCAGTCTATCGTAATCCGCAAGGTGAAGGCCAGGCCTTTGTGCTGGCTAATCATACAGAACTGCCAGCTCCAGAAACACCTTTGCTGGCCTTCGACGTCAATGCCTGTGCTGTGAAAATGGCGCAGATACCTGCCGGTTTGCGCCATGCCGGTGATCTCATCGTTGCGCAATTTGGCGATGAACGTCCCATGACCGGGCCGCCGGGGCCAAGAGTAGGGCGCAATCTTATCCGTGTAGATACCAGCGACTGGAGCAAGCATGCCTTGCCTGCATTGACATCTGTGCCCTGGCATCGGCCCATTGATGTCGCTTTTTCGCCAGATGGCAGCTTCATGTATGTGGTTGATTTTGGTGATTTTGAATTTACTGCAAAAAAAGATATACGCGCACGCGCTGGTAGTGGCTGTGTCTGGAAAATTCCCGTCAATAATATGGAGCTGACATCATGAACCAGGTTTCATTTGAAAAAGATATTGCGCCTCTGTTCAATCAGTTTCGCGCATCCATGATGTGGCGGCTGGACCTGACCAAATACGATGATGTCAGGCTTAACGCCAGCATGGTGCTGAGCCAGTTGCAGGGGGGCATGCCACCACCGCCTTATCCACCTTTTACCAAAGAACAGGTTGCGATGTTCCAAACCTGGATCAATGAAGGTTACCCAAAATAGTTATCCAAGCAACTTGCAAAAGGAAACGCACATGAGCCTCAATGCACAAACCCTCATCGGTAGCTGGGAAATGGTCGAAGCCTGGGATATAGGTGATGACCCCAGCGACCCGACCAAAAAAACCTATCCCTGGGGTAACCCATCTGCAGGTTACTGGGTGTATGACAAGAGCGGCAATTTCAGCCTGATGATTTCGCAAAATCCGCCGCTGGCGATACCAGCAGACCCGTTTAGCGGTCAACCACAATCGTCGTGGCTGACACCGCAAAAGCCCTGGGAAGTGCCGCATTCCCTGCTGATGGATAGCTTTGCCACTGCCAGCCCGTATGCTTATTTTGGCACCTATACGGTAGAGATGGATACCAATCACCCGCATCTGGGCGGCACGATAGTCATGAATGTATTTGCCGATGTCATGCGCGCTTATACCGGGACGGTGCAAAAACGCAGCTTTGTGTTTGATGGCAAGGATTATCTGAATGTAGGGACACCTGGGCAATATTTAAGGCGTTTGAAGCGTCTTAGCTGAAGCTGAGGGTGTTGAAAATAAACGGGCTTGTCTACGTCAATGTAGACAAGCCCGCCTGCAATTCTGGTTCTTGAAATAGGTGGGTCCGTGATTTAGCTACTGCTGGTCGTAGTTCGTTTGTCCTTGGCTTCTATCAATTTTTGTATGATGACACAGGCCGACTTTGCTTGTTCTTCATTGACATCAATATTTTCAATGACAGAGCGCTTGAATCGTATACCATTAATAAATCCACTATTTTCAACAAAACCCATGGTCAGTTCGCGGTTTAAAAAATAGTACACCAGACCTATAAGCGCCCCAGCTAAAAATACTACAACTGCGGGAGTAAACAATTGCTCCTTCATCAAGCTAGACGCAATAAAGAAAGCTATTGCAAAGAAGCTCAGTGCCTTCTTCCAAGGTTTGTGATAGCCGTAATAAGTGGAACAAATACCTTGCAGCGGTAACATACGTGATTCTGTTCCAGCCAGGGAGTTGGAGGTGAATTCCACTCTGTCCAAGCCAACCAAAATTCTGGTAGTTGGATCTACACCCATCAAAGACAAAATCCAGGCAATGAGTCCGCTTTGGCGGCCTGTGATGCTGATGAAATTGTTTTTATCATCGATGGCCTTAGTGCCAACTTTCCATTCCTTGATTACCAGTGCGCTCATAAGAACTTTTCCAAAGTGATTAGGTGGAGGCTACAACGGTTAATCAACCGGGAAGCCAGATTAGGGTGAGATCGAAAGATATCACACTAAATCCTGTCCGTATCAACCACCATACCTAAGTATGCCTTGGAATTTTCTGGCTCAACGCATCACTCATTGCATCAATATCCGACCGTGAATCGTTGTCCCTGATGCGCAGGTTTTTCCAGCTCATCGAGCATGGCGACGGCATAGTCTTCTACCGAAATATGGCTTTTGCCATCTGCAGCGACCAATAAATTGTCTTTGCCGAGGCGAAATTTCGCAGTGCGTTGTCCTGGTGCAATCATGGCGGAAGGGCTGAGCATGGTCCAGTTGAGCGTCCCTTCCTGGCGCAAAAGTTGCAGAGCAGTACGGGCACCTTCTGCAGATGCTCTATACGCTTCAGGGAAATCCGGCGTATCGAGTACTTGTACACCAGGTGCAACTTCCAGCGAGCCTGCACCGCCAACGACCAGCAGGTGTGGCGTGTGTACGTGTTTGGCTGCTGCAATGATGTTCTTGATGCCGCTGACATAATAAGCCAGGGTATCACCGTTGGCATGGCCGCTGAAGGCGCTGATGATGGCATCAAAGCCAGTCAACTGTTTGCCCAGTGTATCCAGATCCTGTACATCGGTGGCAAATACTTGCAGATTGTCAGTCGCTGCCAATTTCTCTGGATGTGCGACAAAAGCGCTAAGCTTGTGCTGACGCGATAAAGCTTCTTTCAAAATGGCGGATCCTATGAAGCCACTGGCACCTATGAGGGCAATATTCATTTGTTTTTCCTTAAACGATGAGTTGATGGGATGCAGTTTGACATTTTTGATTGCATAGATAAACGTCATAATTATTAATTCATTGTTAGAAAATTCTTATCAATCATCATTGCCAAGGTAAAATGATTGGAATGAAGAGCACAAGTGGAGGATGTAGGTGGCAACGCTGGACCAGATTGATCTGAATAGCCTGACGATATTTGCTGCTGTTGTTGAGGCGGGTAGTTTTACCGCGGCAGCCGACAGACTGGATGTGGCAAAGGCCAAGATCAGTGTGCAAATCAACAGGCTGGAACGCCAGTTAGGCTTAAGCTTATTTACGCGCACCACGCGTCAGATGGCCTTGACAGATGCAGGGCGACATTTGCATGAGCAGTGTCAGCCCCTGCTCTCTGGCCTGCGCGATGCATTAACGCAAGTGGGTAGTCAGCAGGGGGAATTGACTGGTTTACTTCGTTTATCTGCCAGTGTCAGTCATGCTACCCTGGCTATTGCGCCAGCAGTCGCTGAATTTTCTCGACTTCATCCACAATTGAGCATAGATATGCGTACTGGTGACCGCATATCAGACCTTGTTGCTGATGGCATAGATTTATCTTTTCGCATGGGCTGGTTGCGTGACTCTTCACAAAGAGCCATCAAACTGGGCGAGTTTCAACAATATATCGTGGCTGCGCCCTGCTACTTGAAGAAACATGGCACACCCAAAATTCCTGAAGATCTGCGTGAGCATCGATGGATAGCATTGTCCCTGTTGCCGACCCCTTTGACCTGGAAAATCAGCGATGCTAACGGTAACGTGCACAGCTTGCATATGAAGTCACGCATGCAGGTAGATTCCCCGACTGCCTTGCTGGCACTTTTGCAAAGTGGTGCGGGCATCTCTGCCATGGAGGAGTTGAGCTCCACGGCGGCAATCAAGGCGGGCAAGCTGCAGCGCCTCTTGCCTGGCTATGAATTGCCCAGAGGTGGGGTGTATGCCGTATTACCTCCAGGCAGACATATTCCAGCCAAGGTCAGGGCTTTTATTGATTTTTATAAGTCGTTTATCGAAAAGTAGAGGGCTGCATCCATTGCCAGTCTCATGGTTTGCTACAGGTGACCTAGTTTAGATAAAACGTGCTATTGATAAGTACATACCATATTGCCCCAGCGCCTGGTAGTTCAATACAGCCTTGCTGCAAGTAAGATGTCAGCTCAGCCTGCATAGTCATCACTGGCATTATTTGTCAACCAGGCATCCAAGGCGGGGGGCTGGTTTGCGAGATGGTGGCGGGCAAGACAAAGGCAAACAAGAGCCGCTTATCCAGGATTTGCGGAACATATATGCTGTAAAAAAATGAAGTGCCTTATTTACCCAGCATGCGCTTCAGTGTTGCATCCTTGTCGATGAAGTGATGCTTGAATGCGCCTGCCATATGCAAGAGAATGGCAGCAATCAGGACATAGGCGCTGACGTGATGCATGGTTTCGCCAGTGTTTGCCCAAAATTCGCTATACGCCAAAACTTCTGCCGGATTGCCGGGTATATGTTGGGCAGGTACCAGGACCAGGCCAAACAGGCCAAAGCCATGACCACTGGCAGCGGAAAACAGCATGCCACTCAGGGGCAGGGCTATTGTGCCCAGGATCAAGGCCCATTTAATGATCTTCGCCGTTACTTGTTCCAAGCTTGTATAGTTTGCCGCCGCTACAGGCCAGCCATTGATTATGCGCCAGATGATGCGCACAATGGCAATAATCAAGACCAGCACGCCCAGGGATTTGTGTATGGGATAAAGCGACCAAGCCTCAGCCCTGGTCATGTACAAGCCCACAGCGCATAAAACCACGATGAGGATGGCGACGATCCAGTGCAAAGAAATAGTGAGTTTGCTGAGCCGGTTTGCTGTATCCATCATCTCGTTTACTCGTCAGTTTAAAAGAGGATAGACAGAATAGGGGCACAGAAGTTTCAAGATCAATTCAGGGCAGCTAAATATTTTTTCATTTACCTGGATATCAATTCCCTGACTTGAATAACATTACCTTCAGGATCGTGACCATCGCAGATGCGGCAATGTTGGAATTCCCATTCACGATCGACTGCATCGATTTGCCCTCCCAAATTGGCAGCAACTTCCCTGGCTTTGCTGATGCTGGCAACCGGGAGCATTAATTTGGTGGCGGCTTCCCCCCGTCTTTTCGGGGGGGAGCTAATCTGGAAAGTATTGGCAATGCGGTCTGGTATTGCATGGATAACTAATTGGAAATGCGGTAATTCCAGGACGGTATACTCGTCTTCTGCATGTGTTGCTATGGATTGCAGGAGTTGCTCATAAAAACAACTGACTTTGCTCAAATCTTTGGCGTAGATGACTGCGCCGGGGGTAGTTAAGTGAGACATGATTTTCCTTTGTTCTTTGACATGGGTAAAAGAAAAATGAAACTGTGCTAACTGGCACGCAAACAATCGACTATCTTCATTCTAGCCGCTTGCCAGGATGGAATAAAGCCACCTATGAAGCCCATGAATAAAGAAAATACGATAGTTTGCATGGCGATACCGGGCGTCAGTTTGAATTGAAACGCCAATTCACTGAAAGTCTGGAAGTTGGTTGTTGATATGTCCACAGTCTGCATCCAGGATGCAGCAAACAAGCCTATGCAACCTCCAACCAAAGATAGCAAAAGAGATTCCAGCAAGAAAGCGATCAGCACCGCACTGCGTCGGAAGCCCAGTGCGCGCAAGGTGCCAATTTCTCCTACCCGCTGTGCTACGGTGGCAAACATGGTGATCATGGCACCGACAATGGCACCTATGGAGAAAATAATCGACAGGCTGAGACCAAGTATGCGTATAAAGGTTGCTAGTGCTTCACTTTGTTCTGCATAAAATTGAATTTCTGGTTTGGCTTCAATTTGCAGGCGCGGATCAGCTTCAATCGCCGCTTTTGTTTTCTCAAAGGCTGTTTTATCTGCCAGACGAAATACCATTGTTGAATAAGCATTGCGACGGAAGGCTGCCATCATTTGTTCCGCATCCCCCCAGATTTCACTGTCAAATCCAGTTTTGCCCGAATCAAAAACACCGACGACGACCCAGTCACGCTGTGCAAAGTGCAGGGTTTCACCCAGATCCGTGCCACGAAAGCCGCTGGCAATGGATTTGCCTGTAATGATTTCAGATGTGCCGGGCCGGAACATACGACCCTGCACCAGCTTGACCTGCGGCCGCAACTCCAGACCCAGTACCGAGGTGCCGCGCACAGTGACATTGCTGGGTTTGCCATTGCTACGCTTGGGCAGGTTATTCAATACCACAGGCTCCTTGCTGACCAGCTGCTCACCTTTGCCATTGGTGGCAATGCCGGGCAGGCTTTCCACAATCGCAGCCTGCTCGCGCGAAATACCGCTGTTGATTTCTGCACCAGCCCCCTTGCGCAAGACCAGCACATTGTCTGGTTGACCTGTGGCGACCAGGGTGGCCCGTATGCCTTCACTCATCATCAACACGGTAGTGAAAACAAACACGACCAGAGCCATGCCGCCAGCAGTCAGTAGTGTCGTAACGCGTCTTACCCAGAGGTTGCGGGCGATATAAGAAAGCGGTATTGCCTTCATGCGACATGCCTCAGTCCGTTGACGATATCAATGCGACTCATTTTCCATGCAGGCCAGGTTGCAGCAACCACACCGACGATGACACTAGCCAATAATTGCAGCAGCATGGTCAGATCTGACACCATGAAGACAGGAAACAATGTTCCGACAGCCTTGGCAAAAGCATTGGCGATAGGGATGGTCAGCAAGAGGCCCATACCACCGCCTAGCAAGGCTATCACCAGGCTTTCGCCAAACAAGAGTTTAACCACAAAGCCAGGTGAAAATCCCAAGGCCTTGAGTGTTGCGTATTCTGCCAGACGTTCGCGTGCGGTCATGGTCATGGTATTGGCCATGACAGCCATGATGATAACAATAATCACGAAACTGACAGCATTTACCGCCACCAGGATAGCCTCGCTCATGGAAACAAAACCAAGTTGAAATGCCTTCTCGGTTTCTGTCAGGGTTTCGGCTAATGAGTTCTTGAACTGGGCATCTATACGTTCGGAAATAATCGGTGCGTTGTTTGGTTCATTGATGCGCACCACGTATACACCGACATAGTCAGCACTCCTGGCTGCACGTTTGCGTACCGACTCAGCCAAAAATTGCCAGTGAAACAGCATTTGTGATTCATCTGTCTTGGCATCTATACCATCCCAGATGCCGCGCAAGGTGAAATTCCAGGTGCCTGGGAAGATGGTGCCGCGTATCGGTATCTGGTCGCCCAGCTTCCAGCCATACTGATTTGCCAGCTTGCGCCCGACGATAGCCCCTTGTCGGTCGAGCAAGAAAGCTTTCTTTTCTTCATCCTTTAAAACATATTCAGGGTAGAGCGCCAGATAACTGGCTGGCTCTACTGCAAATTGAGGAAAGAAATTTCTTTCGGTAATGTAGATGCCGCCAAACCAGTTCGACCAGCTGATGCCAGTCACGCCTTCCACTGTTTTCAACCTGTCGGCATAGTTCAGAGGCAAGGGGAAGGTAAGTGATATGGCATTGCGCGTGATGAGCCGCGTGCTGGAAGTGCCTTCGACGCCAGCATACCAGGCATCGATGATGGTGCGTAGCAAGCCAAAAGCGCAAATCGCTACAACCAGGCCGACCATGGTCAGCAAGGTACGCAATTTGTGACGAAAGGCATTTTTCAGCAAGAGGCGCAGGATGAACATGATGGTTGTGCGTGAATATTTTTAATGTGCCGCTACATTGCTGCTAGTGTCCATGGCTTCATCCGGCACCAGTACCCCTTTTTCCAGATGCACCAGGCGCTTTGCCCGTGCGGCGGCCTTGGGATCATGGGTCACCATGACGATAGTTTTTCCTAACTCACTATGTAACTCCTCAAGTAAATCAAGTACTTCACTGGCCGTTACCCTATCAAGATCCCCCGTAGGCTCATCGGCAACGATCAGCGTAGGGTCGGTCACCAAAGCACGGGCAATGGCAACACGCTGCTGCTGTCCTCCCGATAGCTCATTTGGATAATGATCCATCCTGTCGCTCAGACCGACCATGCCTAGTGCGGCTTCAACATGGGTTTTGCGCTCACTTCGTGTCAGTCGCGTCAGCAATAGCGGCAGTTCTACGTTTTCATAGGCAGTCAGTACTGGCATGAGATTGTAGAACTGAAAAATAAATCCGACATTGGCGGCACGCCAGTCTGCCAGCGCTGATTCGCTCAGATTGGCAATATTGATACCGCCTATCTCTATGCAGCCACTGGTGGGCTTGTCGATTCCTGCGATCAGGTTCAGCAGGGTGCTCTTGCCTGAACCGCTGGGGCCCATCAGGGCAACAAATTCTCCAGCATGCACATCCAGATCAACGCCTTCGAGAACCGGTATATGCTGACCGCCGCGCTCGTAGGATTTACTGAGCTGCGTTATGCGTATCAGGACTTCATGTGGGTCACTTGTCATTTTGTTGCCACCATGACGTGTACGCCAGGTTTTAGTTTGTCCGGCGGAGACAAGACCAGCTTGTCGCCTGATTTCAAGGCACCGTTGACTTCAATGTTGTCACTTATTTTCCGGCCCAGGGTGACAGGAATCAATTCCACGCTCTCGTCTTTCAGGCGATAAACCTGTTTTTTACCCTCATGCTCCACGACTGCCTTGGGGTTAATAGCCAGCAGGGATAGCTGATCGGCATCAGTAATGGCTTGCGACAAGATGGTGACCTTGGCACTCATCTCCGGTAAGATGCGCGGATCAAGTTTTTCAAACCGTATCTTGGTCATGACTGTGGCTTTGGCCCTGTCTACTGTGGGAACAATGCCAACGATACTGCCTTTGAAGCGGCTATCTGGCAGGGCGTCCAGGGTTATTTCAACAGGTGAGCCTATCTTTGCCTTGGCCAGATTGCTTTCGGATACATCCGCCTCCACCTCCAGCGTCGTCATGTCTGCCATCGTGACGACCGCTCCCTGGCTCCCTGCAGCATTCGAAAATGGAGTAATGATGTCGCCAACATTGGCATTCTTGACCAATACCACACCATCGAAAGGGGCGCGGATTTCAGTGAAGTCCTGGCTGACCTGCTGTACCTTATATTGTGCCTGAGCGACCCCAACAGCAGCTTGTGCTGATTTAATAGCGGCTCTTGCCATATTCACCCGATTGCTTGCGGTGTCCAGCGCTTGTGGTGACAGGAAGCCCTGAGCACGCAGTCCCTGGCTGCGTTTCAGCTCGGACTCGGCATTGAGTAATTCTACATTTGCCTGGGCAACTCCAGCCTCGGCCTGGCGGATGCCCGCCTGCGCCTGGGCTTTGGCTGCAAGTATGTCGCTGGCATCCAGTTTGGCCAGCAGATCTCCCTGTTTCACCTGGCTACCTTCGCGCACGTTTAGTTGTATCAGGCGACCCGTCGCCTTGCTGGCGACAGCGGCCCTTCTTTGTGCAACCACATAGCCAGAGGCAGTGAGTTGTGCATATTGCTGGGAAGGGTAGGTGGTGATCACCGAGGTGATCTGTACTTCAGTTTTGCCTGGTTTCAGGGCAAAGCCAATTAATCCGGCCAGGATGATAGAAGCAGCTAGCCAGCGACCCCAGCGTATTTTTCTAACGGGATTGACGCTGCCACGTTCGATTTTCAATTGCTTCAATGCGGAAGGGCTGGATGAAGGTGTATTCATATCGTCTTCTTTTATGTGGGCGCAAATTGCTTACAAATTTTACACGGAATAGCTTTTTGTTATGCGCTAAGATAAGAGATAGAGACGAACTCTGGGGTAAAAAGCCGATTGCGGTTTATAATTTCAGCTGTTACAACATTAATGCGCATTTTTTGTCACTGACGTGGTCAACAATTCCGGAACCAAGTCATGCCAATAAAGTCTTAAGGACTATGAATCAGGTTTCCAATCAAGCACATCCGGATTTTCATCAGCATCAGACAGGGCGGCTGCGAGCCATCGTACTGGCTGCCCTTGTTCATATTGTTTTGTTAAGTTTTTTGTGGGTGGGCGTGAGTTGGCAAAATAAGGCTAGTAACGAAACCGAAGCCGAGCTGTGGGATATGACGACGCGCGAAGCTGCACCTAAACCTGTCCCGGTACCTGAACCAGTCGTAGAAGAAAAACCGAAAGAACCTGTCCCCGTCAAGGAAGAAGTGCGGCAGGAAGACCCGGAAATCGCCTTGGCACAGGAAAAAAAACGTAAATTGCTCGAAAAGAAAAAAGAAGAAGAGCATCAGCGCGAATTAGCAGAGAAAAAACGCAAAGAGGAACAACAGGAAAAACTTGCCGAGCAAAAACGCAAGGAAGAAAAGCTTGCACTAGATGCTGCCGAGAAGAAGAAATTGCTGGCCAAGGATAAGAAAAAATCCGACGACTTATACAAAGAAGAATTGACGCGTGTTGCCAATCAGGCTGCCAAGGTAGGTAGTGGGGGGGCTGGTGTCAGTGAGAAATCAACCGGGAATAACCGGGGTGACCCTAGCTATATCGCAAAAATTGCTGCCAAGGTCAGATCCAATACAGTTTTTGGCGGAATTGATAGCACGGCCGGTAATCCTACAGTGGAATACAGCATTAACCTATTGCCAGATGGATCACTCCGTGGTGCAATACGCAAAGTTAAATCCTCGGGGATTGCCAGTTTTGACGACGCCGTGGCTGCAGGCATAGAAAAGTCTGCACCTTTTCCGCGTGACAAGACTGGTCAAGTACCTACCAGCCTGACGCTGGTTTATCGTATGAAGGAAGAATAAACTCCAATGATGTCCATGTTGAAAAAAATTGCTGTTACTGCAGTTATTGCTGCGGTAGCTAATTTATCTGGTTTTGCAGCGGCGAATGCCCAAATCAGGGTAGAGGTTTCTGGTGTAGGCTCCAACCAGATCCCCATTGCCATCGCCGCTTTCACTGACGAAGCACTGACACCTCAACAAGTCACCAGTATCATCAAGGATGATCTGACGCGCAGTGGTTATTTCAAGATTATTGATGCCAATGTCGTCCTGAATGAAAACGCTGTCGTTAATTTCGGCGACTGGAAATCCAAAGGCGCAGATGCACTGGTAGTGGGCAGTGTGCAAAGCCTGGCTGATGGCCGCTTCGATGTGCGCTATAAACTGCTCGATACCGTGAAGTCCAGTACCTTGTCTGGCTTTGCAGTATCTGCACCTCCTGCCAATATACGCCTGACAGCCCATAAAATTGCTGACGATATCTATGAAAAACTGACGGGTGTACGCGGTATATTTTCTACCCGCATCGCCTATGTGACCAAGGCTGGTTCCGAATACAGACTAGAAGTGGCTGATGCTGATGGTGAAGGCATCAAAGTTGCCCTGCGTTCGGCAGAACCTATCATTTCTCCAGCCTGGTCACCAGATGGTACCAAGGTTGCCTATGTGTCCTTTGAAAAGCGCAAACCTGTGATTCTGGTGCAAAACCTGGTCACTGGTGATAGAACAGAGGTTGCCAATTTCAAGGGTAATAATTCGGCGCCTGCATGGTCGCCGGATGGTAGTAAGCTTGCAGTGGCTTTGTCGCGCGATGGCCAGACCCAGATTTTTACTGTCAGTGCCAATGGCGGTAATTTGCAAAAAGTGACTTCCAGTTCCTCTATTGATACCGAGCCACAATTCGCGGCTGATGGTCAGTCAATTTACTTCCTCAGTGATCGCAGTGGCGGCCCGCAAATTTATAAAATCAGTGTTGATGGTGGTGAGCCCAAGCGCGTGACTTTTAGCGGCAGCTATAACATCACCCCAAGAATATCCCCCGATGGTAAGACTTTGGCTTATATTTCACGTCGTGAAGGCAAGTTCCAGTTATATGCGCTGGATTTGGCCAGCGGCCAGGAATTAAGATTGTCTGATACTACCAAGGACGAGTCACCGAG
Organism: Undibacterium sp. JH2W; assembly: GCF_049340425.1. Classification (NCBI taxonomy): domain Bacteria; kingdom Pseudomonadati; phylum Pseudomonadota; class Betaproteobacteria; order Burkholderiales; family Oxalobacteraceae; genus Undibacterium; species Undibacterium sp. JH2W. The sequence goes on from NZ_JBMPOT010000002.1 coordinate 340,700, forward strand.
TTTTTCACCCAATGGACGTTACATTATGTATGCAACCGAGTCTGGCCGCCGTGGCTCGCTCGCCGTGGTGTCCATAGATGGCAAGGTGAAGCAGAAATTGACGGTCCAGGCCGGAGATATTCGGGAGCCCACCTGGGGTCCTTTTATGAAATAAGCAGTACTTCATTATTTGCTTAGTTATTTGCTCAATTATTTACTTAATTATTTAATTACTCAGGAGAGAAAATGCGCTTTACATCCCAATCCAAAACCCTGGCAATCTTGATTTCCAGCGTAGTCCTGATGACTGCCTGTGCTTCCAAAGTTCCTCTGGAAGAAAAGAAAGTTGAAGACAAGCCAGTTTCAACAACAAACAATACGCAAACTGACACCAATGCAGTCAAGCAAGTCACTGCAAACGTTGACCCATTGACGCAAGGTGCACTGGCTAAGCGTAGCGTGTATTTTGATTATGACAGCTATGCTGTGAAAGAAGAATTCAAGCCTGTGGTTGATGCGCATGCCAAATTCCTGGTGGCGAACAAAAACCGCAACATCCTGATTCAAGGTAATACTGATGAACGCGGTGGCCGTGAATACAATCTGGCATTGGGCCAAAAACGTGCAGAAGCCGTACGTAAATCCCTGAGTTTGCTGGGCGTATCTGAAGCACAAATTGAAGCCGTTTCTTTGGGCAAGGAAAAACCAAAGGCAACCGGTAGCGACGAAGCTTCCTGGGCAGAAAATCGTCGTTCCGACATTCTGTACAAGTAATCTCGTGTCTGAAAGCCTCATTTGAGGCTTTCTTTGCATTTGGCGCTGCATCTTTGATGTTGAAGATGCAGTGCGTATCCATTTTTTCAGATTGCCATGAAACTCAATTCCCTACGCACTACCTTCCTCGCAGCAGCACTGTCCTGCGCATTTCTGCCCTCGGTGGCATCTGCCGGCATTTTTGATGATGATGAGGCTCGCAAAGCCATTCTGGATTTGCGAGCAAAAGTGGATGCTGTGAATGCCAAGCTGGACTCCAGGCTGGAAACCAAGGCAGATAAAAGTACCGCTTTGTCGCTGGCAAATGAGAATGAAGCATTGCACGCTGAAATCGCCAAACTGCGTGGCCAGATCGAGGTAATGACCAACGACCTCGCCAATGCGCAAAAACGCCAGCAGGATTTTTATGTGGACCTCGACAATCGCATTCGCAAGATGGAGCCCAAGCGCATGACTGTGGATGGGCAGGAAGCTACTGTGGATGTCAGTGAGCAGCGCACTTATGATGCCGCCATGGCCTTATTCAAGGCAGGTGACTACAAGGCGGCAACGCCAGCTTTCTCCAGCTTTCTGATGAATTATCCGCAATCAGCATTTGCCGGGTCGGCGCAATACTGGTTGGGTTTTGCTTACTTTGCTCAGCGTGATTTCCGCAATACCATTTTGAACATGCAGCAGGTTGTGAAGAACTACCCCGATCATCCCAAGGCACCTGATGCCCTGTTGAATATCGCTTCCTGCCATATAGAGTTGAAAGAAAAGCCTGCCGCCAAAAAGGTGCTGGAAAGCGTGATTGCAAAGTATCCTGATACCGAAGCAGCCCAGGCAGCCAAGAACCGCCTGGCAGCCTTGAAATAGGGTCATATCCCTTAATCTGGTAGTGACGTTGACAGCGACCCCGAAACCACCTATAATCTTGGTCTTCGGGTCGTTAGCTCAGCTGGTAGAGCAGCGGACTTTTAATCCGTTGGTCGCAGGTTCGAATCCCGCACGGCCTACCACGAATACCAAAGACTTAGGTCGCTTTACTAAGTCTTTAAATTTTTATAGCAGTTTGTAGCAGTTTTGGGTCGTTAGCTCAGCTGGTAGAGCAGCGGACTTTTAATCCGTTGGTCGCAGGTTCGAATCCCGCACGGCCTACCAAAACAAAGGACTCAGGTGTCATGCCTGAGTCCTTTTTTGTTTTTCACTTTGGCTGATGGCATACTCTGATGTGCTGAAGCGCCAGCATAAAGAGCTGGCGTCTCTCCAGTCGTTTGTCTTAATATCGGTTGCAGGACTATCGTGTCCCCATACTCTCTGTGAGCGTCATACCATGAAAAAGAAAGCTGGCAAGGTCAATAAGCAGGCCATACAAAAGACACAAGAGACACAAGAGACGCAAGAGAAGCATGAGATACGTCCAGGACAGTCAGTGGAACTGCTCAAGGAGCTGCATATACTGACGCGCGACGGCAAGATGAACCAGGATAGCCGCCGCAAGCTCAAGCAGGTTTATCATCTGTATCAATTCATAGAGCCGCTATTGCTGAAATTACAGCAAGATCATGCGAATATCAGCCTGGTGGATCATGGTGCAGGTAAGTCTTATCTGGGTTTTATCTTGTATGACTTGTTCTTCAAGTCAGAACAGGCGCAAAGCAAGGCCAGGATTTATGGCATAGAGACGCGTGACGAACTGGTGCAGCGCTCCACCGAACTGGCGCAGCGACTGGATTTTCCTGGCATGTCTTTTTTGAACTTGTCTGTTGCCGATTCCATTACTTCATCGGCCTTGCCAGAAACAATCGATATCGTCACTGCCTTGCATGCCTGTGATACTGCTACTGATGATGCAATCCAGTTCGCCCTCAAGAAAAAAGCCCAGTTCATGGTGCTGGTACCTTGCTGCCAGGCGGAAGTGGCGGCAGAACTGCGCAAGACCAAGGGCGATGCGGTCAAGGATAACCCTTTGTCAGAAATGTGGCGTCATCCCATCCATACACGTGAATTCGGTAGCCAGATCACCAATGTACTGCGTTGTTTGCAACTGGAAGCGCACGGTTATCAGGTCAGGGTCACAGAACTGGTAGGATGGGAGCATTCCATGAAAAACGAATTGATCGTGGCCGAATACAAGGGCTTGCCCGCCAAAAGACCGGCAGAGCGCCTGGCCGAAGTCTTGAAAACGACAGGGCTGGAAGCCATGCAGAGAAGATTTTTTGTACAGTCTTGAGCCATTTTGTGGTGTGCAGACCACCGTGACTTGTCAAGGTCACTGTATGGTCATAAAGAATGATTAATATCATTTATGCTTATTCTGTATTTACCTGCTTTTTCTGCACGTTTGTTGATCGCCATACCCATACACAGTAAAGGATAGAAAACATGCTGGCCGCCGTTGACCTGGGTTCCAACAGTTTTCGCATGCACATTGCCCGGCATGAAGGCGATGTCATCAAAGTCATCAAAAGCGCACGCGACCCCATACGCCTTGCAGCGGGCCTCGATAAAAATGGCAACCTGACACCAGAGGCCATGGAAAAAGCGATCAACTGCCTGGCGCGGTTTCGTGAAATCCTGAATGCCTACCCGATAGAAAGCCTGCGCGTAGTCGCGACCAATACCATACGCATCGCCAAAAATGCTGCGCAATTATTGCCGCTGGCCGAGGCGGCCATAGGTTGTCCCATAGAAGTAATCTCCGGCGAAGAAGAGGGGCGTCTGATCTACATGGGCGTGTCAAATGCCGTGGCTATACCAGAGGAGCGTCGTCTGGTGCTGGATATTGGTGGCGGCTCTACCGAGGTGATACTTGGTCACGGCCATGCAATCGTTAAAGTGGAATCTTTTAGCATAGGCACGGTCAAGCACAGTGCCAGCTTTTTTCCTGACGGGCGTTTGACGGATGCTGCATTTGAGGCTGCCATCCTGTCAGCCCGTTCCATGTTTGAAGATGCAGCTCCACCTTATCAACCCCAGCACTGGCGCAAGGCCTATGGTTCTTCAGGCACGATGCGGGCGATTTCCGATGCCATTAGTAAAGGTGGACTCGGTGACGGCAGTTTGACCCTGAAGAGTCTGAATGCACTCAAACAATATTGTGTGCAATGCGGGCAAATAAATCAACTGGAGTTAAGTGGCATCAAGCCTGAGCGTGTCGCCATGGTAGTCGGTGGGCTGGCCATACTCATAGGTTTGATGATGGAATTTAATATCAGTGTCTTGCTACCCATAGAAGCCGGTTTGCGCATGGGTGTGATGTGGGACCTGTATTTGCGCGCCACCAAGCGTGACCGTCGCGAAGTGGCAGTGCAAACTTTTGCCAGTTTATTCCGTACTGATATGTCGCGGGCAAACCGGGTTGCAGATATGGTGAAATCCCTGTACCTGCAATTGAAACCTGCTGGCGATACCTATGTGCGCTTATTGCAATGGAGTGCAATCTTGCATGAAGTCGGTATGGCTATCTCGCATACTGGGTATCACAAGCACGGCGCCTACATGATAGAAAATGCCGATATGGCAGGCTTTACTGCGCGCGAGCAAAGGGTGATGAGTAAGCTTATCCTCAGCCAGAAAGGTAACCTGCGTAAAGTGGGCGATGGCCTGGCTGACCAGGATTTTGCCAAGGCAGTACTGGCCCTGCGCCTGGCTGTCATGCTTATGCACTCGCGAGCAGAAATTGACTTTGAAGATGTGCGCCTGAAAATGAAAGGCCGGGTCGAGCTGGAAATGAAGCGTGACTGGGTCAGTGTACATCCCACCGTAGCTTATTGGTTGCAAAAAGAAATTGAATGCTGGCGCGAGATAGGGATGGATTTTCTCGTCAGGGCAAATGTGTAATTTCCACTGGATCATGCATGCAGCTCCTTGTCCTGTGCTTTGCCTGGACACGGGCTAGAGATCAATTAAATGCGATTAAATGCAATCAGCCACCATGATGGAGCGGAATACCCGTCCTAAAAGTTTGCCTGATTTATCATAGGCTGTAAATAACACCGTACCGCCAAATTTGTTTGGCTTACCTCCTGCCATGTCATAGAAGTCAACCTTGCTGACTTCTTTTAGTGGAAATGAAATAATAGTCCGTTCCCCCAGGTGCTGGTCGCTTTGCAGTTTGTGGATATGGATAAGTGCAACTTCAGCCTCGTTGAATTTGCCATAGGCAGCTGAATAGGGATCAGTTGCATAATCAAGATTCCTGGACACAAGATATTCCTTCATCCTGAAGTCTTGGTTGGCTGCTTTGCCATCAATTTCCCCTGCCAGTCTTCCATCAGCCAATTTGTCGATTTGTATTTCAAATTGATGTTTGCCATTGCCAAAATCGGGGAAGCTGGCACGACATTTCAACACTTCTTCCGCGCCTGCAAAGCCAGCGAGCAGGCTGCCTGTAACAAGAAAAATATACCTGAACGTGTTCATCATGCTTTCACTCCTCATCATTCCGGGGTTTGTTGGAATGTCAGGTTCAGGATGACACAGTCTACCTGTGATGCCACGTGCTGCCTGCAAAGTATTGAATATCAATACTGGGGTAATAAGCAGGCGATGCCTGACAAGGCTGAACGGCAATTCTTAAATACGTCAAAAATAAATCAAAAGCTTTATTGAATTTAATTGTATGTAACGATCGTTTCATGTAACATATGTTTCATGACTAGACGAGATGAACTGCGCGACAACGCGCTTGACTATTTTTTGGCTAATGGCCTGGCTGAGCTGTCATTGCGACCACTGGCAGAGCAAATTGGAACCAGTGCGCGGCTATTAATCTACCACTTCGAATCCAAGGAAAAACTGATCACGGTGGTGATGGACGAGGCACGCTCTCGTGTGCAGCAATCAGTGATCAAAATGATGCATGCCACTCAAGGTGAAGCGAGCATGGAGTTGTTCTGGAGCTGGATTACCGACAACGACAATATTCGCTATGTGCGCTTGTTGTTTGAGGTTCAAGTACTGGCGCTGCAAAATCCCGCAGTCTATGCACAATTTTTATCCGATACCAGTTCCAGCTGGCTGGAGGTACTTGAGCATGGCTTACCTGAATCAGCCGAGCGCCGTACCATCGCAACCTTATGTAGTGCCGTGATCGATGGCCTGGTGCTGGAATATATGAGTACGGGCGATCTGGATCGCACTACCGCTGCATTGAAATTCTTCGTCAGGTTGTTAAGTCAAGGCAATGAAAAATTCAAAGCATAAGGATCATGCATCCCGTGTTTTGTGGAAGTAAAAACCTGAAGATAGTGGCGAGGTGAAATGGCAGGAGCCCATTGTCTTTCTTCGTCCGGTTTGCATCACATCAGTAAATTCTTCTGATGTCTTATCACACATGGTATCCACCAAATATAAGGATATGCCCAGCATGAACCAACTCTATAACAACTCAGCAAGTGCGACCGGAACGATAGAAAATCCAAAGAAATTATTGGCCTCACCAAGGCATACCTTGACTTTGTTTGGCATCGTCATGATTTTGCTGGTGGCTGGGGTGTTGAATGTTTCAAACAAGCCTGCTGTTAGCCAGACGCCTGATCCATCTCAAATGCTCAAGACGAATTTGATCATGATCGCCATACTTTGGTACTGGGCATTTTTTATTTATAAAGGCATGCAGGGCTATGGCCGTTCAGTGCTGGAATTTTTTGAATTCAAGTCCTTTATGCCGAATAAATTAATCGCTGATTGTGCCTATGCCGTACTGGCGCTTGTACTGATTTTTGCATGTTCATATGGTGTGCATCACCTCTTGCCTGATCATGTTTCACCATCCAGTAATCCTATACTTTCTTCCAGGCCGACGGGCTTGTTCGGAATCACTGCCTGGATATGTTTATCCATCAGTGCCGGTATATGTGAAGAGATCGTGTTTCGGGGTTATCTCCAGCGTCAGCTTGCTTTAATGACGGGAAATGTCGGCGTCGCCATTTTGCTCCAGGCTATCCTGTTCGGTATTGGGCATGCCTATGAGGGGCTCAGCTCAGTAATCGCCATCATGTTGCACGGTCTGTTCCTGGGTATACTCGCTCATTGGCGTGGCAATATCCGTGCAGGTATTATTGAGCACGCGGGCTGGGATATTCTTGCCGGATTCGGGCTCTTAAATGAAAATTGGTAAAAACGCTGTATTGCTGCACCTATAAGTCATGCTGTACTCAGGATGTGCAGATAACATAAAAAAAGACAGGTTTGAACCTGTCTTTTTTATGAGGTGAAGTTATCTGGAAGCTATCAGAAATCAAATTGTGCCGACACTTTATAAGTGCGCGGTGCGCCCGGGAATAAATAACCACCCAGGGATTGCGTCACGTCACGCCAGTAAAATTTGTCCAGCGCATTGTCGATATTAAAGCGCAGGGTAGTGGCTGTCGTACCGATCTGCGTCGCATAGCGCGCACCCAGATTGACGACATGGTAGCCAGGCACAGTTACACTATTATCCGGACTGAATGCCTTGCTGCTGGCATATTGCCAGCTTGCGTTGACATTCAAACCTTTGACTTCCGCTACCGCATAATCGGCATAGACAGTAGATTTGAAGCGCGGCACGTTCATGACGCGCTTGTCGTCCAGGCTGCTGATTCCCGTGTTTTGTTGTTTGGCATCAAGGGCTGTCAGGCTGGCACCGAGGTTCAACTGTGGCGTGAGTTTGCCTTGAGCAGACAGTTCCAGTCCTGTGTGCAGTGCTTCACCATTGCTGACATAGGTATTGCTGTTATTGGTATATTCCAGCGGTTTTTTGATGCGGAAGATGGCGGCAGACAGGCTCAGGTCACGCTGCACATCTGCTTTCACACCAAATTCAATTTGCGTGGATTTGCCAGGGTTCAGCATCTGGCTGGCATTGCTGGTGCCGAAAGGAGCGATACCGCCGTGTTCCAACCCCTGGGCAAAGCTGCCGTAGACAGAAATTTGCTGGGTTGGTTTAAATACCAGGGCTGCCGTGGACAGGAATTTGCTTTGGTCATAGCCAGGATTATCAAACTGAGTACGTGAGATATTCAAATGACGCAGGCCCAGATGCAGTTTCAGATTATCTTGCAGGCTGATAATGTCTTGCACAAAGGCTGACCATTCCTTATCAGTACGACGCAGAAAGACTGGACCAGTTTTATTTGCTGATGGCATCACGCTGACAGGGCGGAACAAATTACTGCTGCCTGCATAGTCATAGACATAGTCACCAAAATAATCCTTGCGTTGGGAATGGCTGATGCCAACAGCCAGTTCATGCTGCATGCCACCAGCGTTGAATTTGCCATTCAGCAGGGCTTGTGTGCCCCACAGTGATTTGGATTCATTCACGCTTTGGTAGTCATACACATCATAGTCACCATTCGCGCAATAACCAGGATACAGATTGGCCGCACCACAGCCATAAGGGAAGGCAGTGTAATCATCGCGCTTGAACTCATGTTTGTTGGCGGCGACACTGGCGCGCCAGTCAGCATTGATCTGATATTCAAAACGCAGGCCCAGGTTGCTGTTGCGGGTATCGACGGGTTTGGCCCAGGGCTGGGCATTGAGCATCAGGTCAGCAGGGACGCCACGTGGCAAATCCGTGCCATTGAATAATTGAAAGCCAGGTACTGATAATTGTGATTTGTGCTGGTAGTCGGCATCGATTTGCAGCAGTGCTTGTGGCGTGATATGCCAGTCGAAAGCGGCGGAGACGAATTGACGATTGCCATCCGCACCTTTGACATAAGAACGCAGGCGTTCACCTGCTGCATTGATGCGAAAGCCAAATTGCTTGTCACTGGAATTGTCACTGATATCGGCGGCACCATAGACTGTGCCGCGCTCGCTGATTTCAAATGTGGCAGAGCGAACTGCGTAGCTGGTGGGGCGCTTGGTCACATAGTTGATGATACCGCCTGGCGTGGCAAAGCCAGCCTGGAAGCCTGCGATACCCTTGAGGATTTCTATGCGTTCCTTGTTTTCCAAGGGGATGGAGGCATCCCCTGGTATGGCAAAACCATCTTTGCGGTAGCTGCTGGCATTGTCGAGGGCAAAGCCGCGTATGGAGAATTGCTCGGCATAACCAATGGCGTTGTAGGCATCGTTGACACTGGCATCAAACTTCATGGCATCTGTGGTCTGGCGTATCCGCAAGTCCTGCATCTGTGCTGCACTGAAAGTGTTCACCGAGTAAGGCGCATCTACCAGTGCGGTGTCAATAAAACCCGTAACCTTGCTGCGCTCGACCTTGGATTCGGTCACTTTGCTACCTGTAATGGTGACTTCTGGCAGTGCCTTGTCATTGGCAGTGTTGCTTTGCGCATGGGCAGATGACAGCAAGAGACAAGCTTGGGCAATGGAAAAGGCGATGATGCTGGGACGTATGGTGATATTAGACATGGTTTGCTCTTATTGCGTTGTGGATGACAGCGCGGGAGCAAACAAAGAAGCAAGAACGACCGGGACTTTGCGCTTCCCTTCGCTGGCATTATCCAGATCAGGTAGAAGGGACTCTCTCACCCGGAAATTATAATTCCCAGGACCCCTAGCGTAGGCCACACTTTACCATGAAACGGCATGTCAAGGCTGGCGCGGCATGCTGGCCCGCAATGAGGGCTTTTATTTCATTGAAGAAAAAACCAGGTTTTCTCATGGTTTTTATGATTAGGGCTTGTATAATTAATAAATTGTACACGTATCTACTTGATCATTTTCTGCATTATCACTCAATTCACTGATTGGACTCCTATGCTTATGTCTAAATTTCACCCTTGGGTTTTAGTTTTTTGCCTGTTCAATGGCGCATCTGCATATGCGCAACAAGCTGCACCGGCAGCAGAATATTCCCTCAAGCATGAGAGCTTGGAGACTGGTTCTCATATCCCGCGAAATGCAGTGGCAAATGTCAGCGTAGCGATCAATAAGCCTTATGCCGAGTTGAGCAACGGGGAGAAGGCCATAGTTCGTTCACTGTATGAGCATCTGGATGCAACTGATGAGCCACCTTATCCATTGAAGGGGACAAAAGACATACTGAGGGTGATCATGAAAGCCCAGGATGTACTTCACCTGAAAGGGGATTTAACGGTCGTTGTTGAGGTCAATGCAGATGGAACGCCGAACGCCGTTGGCGTGTTGACATCTCCAGATGAGCGTATGACAAAGATAGCGGCAATGGCCTTGATGGAAGAGCGCTATAAACCAGCTCTGTGCAAGGGTGTTGCATGCAAAATGCAATTTCCAGTGCGAGTCACATTAAGCACCAGTCATTAAATGACGGCTTTGCTATACCTGAAGGGCAGCTCGATTTTTAGGGCAGCCCTTCAAATCAGGCTGATGGATTTGCCTTGCTTTCGGATGATCTGAAGTTATTCCAAAGACCCTCGCAGGAATACACAATGAGTGCAGTCCATATAGCGATAAAGCCTGTCAATTTGTTGGAATCGAAAGGTTCATGATAAAGCCATACGCCTAGCAGTAATTGCACCAGGGGCGAGATGTATTGCAGTAATCCCAGTGTCGTCATGGGAATGCGCCTGGCCCCTGCGGCAAATAGTAACAAGGGGATGGCGGTAATTGGGCCACTAATGAGTAGTAGCATCTTGATATCCACGCTGCTGGCGATAAAGCTGTTTTGTCCTTGAAAAGTCATCCAGCATAACCAGCCAAAGGCAAATGGAAAGAGCAGGGCAGTTTCCAGCGACAAGCCTTCTAGCGCGCCCAATGCAGAGGTCTTGCGCAGCAAGCCGTAGGTGCCAAATGTCATTGCCAGTACCAGACCTATCCAGGGCAGATGGCCGGTTTGCATGGTCAACCAGGCAACACCCGTTGCCGCCAGTGCCACCGACAACCATTGGCCGGGGCGCAGCTTTTCGCGCAGCCAGACTGAACCGATGAGAATATTGACCAGAGGTGTGATGAAATAGCCCAGGCTGGCATCAACAATGTGACCATGATTGACTGCCCAGATATACACAAACCAGTTGGCTGACAAGAGCAGGGCGCTCAGGGCAAAACCGGCAATCAGTTTCGGTTGTTGTGCTGCACCTTTCACCCATGTCCATTGCTTGCGCCAGGTCAAAACACCTAGTAGAAATAACAGTGACCACAGCATGCGGTTGAGTAAAATTTCCAGTGCCGGGACATCGTACAAGGTTTTGAAATAGATGGGAAACAGGCCCCAGAGAAAATAAGCAGAGCCTGCAAACAAGATACCTTGGCGCATGAGTAGCAATCAACAATAAAGCTTGCAGCAGCAAGCAAGGCTACCATTATCGCTTGAAAAGAAATTGTTTGCTGTCAGCGTCTATTTGTTTCTTGCTGCGGCCAGGTGTTTGCACAAAGCTTCGGTACCATCGAGTATGCGTGGTCCGGCGCGATTGAGCCAATCGCCTTTGACGGCATAAAAATTGTTTTTCTTTACTGCTGTCAGGACAGGGTATTGCTTCCAGTCCGTCATGCTGTCGATATTTTCGCCACTGCTGAATATGACGTCCGGATTGGCAGCCAGCACTGCTTCATTGGTGATAGTGGAGCTCAGGTCTTTGAGTTGGCCGAATACATTTTTGCCACCACACAGGCGTATGGAGTCGGACACCATATGCGTATCATTGATGGTCATCAGTGGCCTGCGTATCATTTGATAAAACACGCTGACCGGTGTTGCTGAACCGGGCAATTGATAAGTCTTGCGCAGACTGTCGAGACGCTGCCTGAACTTTTGTGCATTGGCTTTGCCTGCATTGTCAGTGCCAGCCAATGTCGCCAACCTCTCTATCGAGGTAGCCACCATTTCAAAATTATGCGGTTCACTTTCAAAGACAGTGATGTGGTTGCTGCGCAATTTATTGGCCAGGATTTTTGCATTGCCGGTGCCCCAGACGATGACCAGGTCAGGTTTGAGGGCAAGCAGACGTTCCAGATCCAGGGCAAAAATATTCCCTATGGACGGCAGTTTTTTTGCTGCTTCCGGGTAGTCGCTGTAATCAGTGACGGCAATGATATTGTTGGCAGCACCAGCCTCAAACAGCAACTCCGTAATATGCGGCGCCAAACTGACGATGCGCTGCACAGGTTTATCTACAGTGACCTGGCGTTGCGCATCATCGAGCACGGTGATGGATGCAAACGCAGCGGTGGATGCAAGGCAGGCTGCCACCGCAGTGCTGCTGGCGACCAATTTGACTGTGGATTGCAGTGCTTGTGGCAAGCGCATCAGATTTCCAGATTATCGATCAGACGCGTGCCGCCCAGTTTAGCAGCAGCCACAACAACCAGCGGGGATTGTTGAGCAATGTCACCTGCAGATGGTGGTTGCAGGTCGCAGCGTTTGCGTATCGAGATGTAATCCGGTTTCCAGTTGCGTGCAGCCAGTTTTGCCATGGCTTGACGTTCAAGTTCAAACATATCCAGATGACCACCGCGCACTTCTGCTGCGACTTCATTCAAGACTTTATACAAGGCAGGTGCTTCGGCACGCTCTTCTGGCGACAGATACATATTACGAGAAGACAGGGCCAGGCCATCTTCTGCGCGGAAAGTTTCTGCGGCGATGATTTCAGTCGGCAACGCAAATTGCTTGCTCATATTGCGTACTATCATGAGCTGCTGATAATCTTTTTTACCGAACACTGCAACGCGTGGCTGCACGCAAGAAAACAGTTTTAATACGACTGTGGTGACACCAGTAAAGAACCCGGGGCGGAATTCACCTTCAAGAATATTGCCCAGGTCATCTGGTGGGCGCACGCGGTATTCTTGCGGTTCTGGATATAAGTCTTTTTCAGTAGGGGCAAACAAGACATACACGCCTTCTTTTTCCAGCTTCTCTACGTCAGCCTGGAAAGTGCGTGGATATTTATCGAAATCTTCATTCGGGCCAAACTGCAGGCGATTCACGAAAATCGAGGCGACAACCGGGTCACCATGCTTTTTTGCCAGTCGCATCAGGGATAAATGCCCTTCATGCAAATTGCCCATGGTAGGCACAAATGCAGTACGCAATTGTCCACTCAGTTGGTCGCGCAATTCTTCAATGGAGGAAATGATTTTCATGTTACGGCTCTATAGTGAGGAGTAGTTTTATTCAATGCGATCAGGCAGCTGAATAGGCCAGGCGCACATAGATAGGTGCGAAGGCTTCAGCCTGGGTGATTTCTATCAGGGTTTCTTTGGCCAGCTCAAGCAAGGCAACAAAATTTACGACCAGCACTGGCGCACCGCGGCTGATGTCAAACAGGTCGGAGAATTCTACAAATTTGGAAGACTGCAACTTGCGTAAAATACCGGTCATGTGTGCGCGCACCGAGAGTTCTTCGCGGCTGATTTTGTGGTGAGCCACCAGCGTGGCGCGTTTCAGTACATCGGCCCAGGCAGATTGCAGGTCGGCGATATCGACATGTGGCCAATGCAGTACCGTGTTTTGTTCTACAAAGACCTGGGCATGCAAGAAGTCGCGACCCAGTTGCGGCACTGCATTCAAGTCGTAGGCGGCCAGCTTCATTTGCTCGTATTCCAGCAGGCGACGCACCAGCTCTGCGCGTGGGTCATCGGCTTCTTCGCTGTCTTTGTTTTTATTCGACGGCAGCAGCATGCGCGACTTGATTTCTATCAGCATGGCCGCCATCAGCAAATATTCAGCTGCCAGTTCCAGATTGTGTTTGCGTATCTGCTCGACATACTGCAAATATTGCAGCGTGACTTGCGCCATCGGGATGTCGAGGATATTGAAGTTCTGCTTGCGTATCAGATAAAGCAGCAAGTCCAGCGGGCCTTCAAATGCTTCCAGGAATACTTCCAGCGCATCAGGCGGGATATACAGATCATTTGGCAGCTTGAACAAAGGCTCGCCATATAGTTTGGCAAACGCCAAACCATCGACCACATCAGGTGTGCTGTCGACTGTGCCAACCAGAGGTAAATCGCTTGGCGTTAAAGCAGTTGTGGTAGTCACAAGCTTTTCGGATTATTGCAATATGGCAGGGTATCAAGCGGGCTTAATCAGCCCTTGTTTTGATACACATAAGCTTGCTGATTGATACGTGATTCCTCAGTGCGCTTTTGCGTATCCAGATCGATCGCTTGCTTGTCCCACAGCAGGGCACGGCCATCGCGCTGGCTTTGCTCCAGCGCAGGATTGGCTTTTTTCAAGTCTTTGATGAAGTTGGTTGCTTCGGATTCGTACAGCGAGAATTGCTTGGAGAATTTCATAATTTGAAATAAACACAAAAAGTCGGATGAAGCCGCATTTTACTCTGCTTTTGACCTGACTATGGTGTTTTGCCCCTTGAGTAAAGATTCAATTGCGCCAATAAAATCAAAGATCTTTGACTTCCAGCCACTTTTTGACATGTTTGGGGCGATACTCAGCAAATTTCTGTAATAGTTGAGCCGGATCTGTTTCTATATAGAGTAAATCCAGATGGGCGGGGCGCAAGAAACCTTGCTCCACCGTATGCAACAGGAAATCATGCAATTTTTGGTAAAAATGATTGGTATTGTATAAACCGATTGGTTTTTCATGAAACCCCAGTTGTGACCAGGTCAAGACTTCAAACAATTCTTCCAATGTTCCTATGCCACCTGGCATGGCGATAAATGCGTCGGACAAGTCGGCCATCATGGCCTTGCGTTCATGCATGTTGGCAACAATGTGCAGTTTGCTCAGGCCGGTATGACCAACTTCCTTATCCATCAAGGCTTGTGGTATTACCCCAGTGACATGCCCACCCAGACGCAGGACTTCGTCCGCGATAATACCCATCAAGCCTACATTGCCACCGCCATACACCAGTCCCAGGTCTTGCCCAACCAGTTCGGCTGCCAATTGGCGAGCGGCAATGGCATAGTCTTCCGTGATGCCGGGCGAGGAGCCGCAATAAACGCAAATCTTCTTCATGTAGGATTCATTTTACGCAAATAGTCTTGCGACAGTTTCTCGAAGACATTCTTGGTTTCACCACGCAGGTAAGGGCTGATCAGGACGATGACTTGATAGCAGCCGCGCGCCAGCGACTCGGACATGGTTTGCAATTCTGTATATTTGCGAGGGTTGCGCACATATTCATAGGACAACCAGTAAGTCGCCACTACCACCATATTGGTGGCGAGGGCATCAATATCGATATCGCTGGCTTCAAACTCACCGTCGGCACGCAGGCCGGTGCAAAGTCCGGTCGCCACCTTGATCTTGTGCGTCAATATCTCTTTGAAATTGAGTTCCAGCTTGCGATTCCTGGAGAGCAGGTCATTCAGGTCGCGATAGAAAAAACGGTAGCGCCAGACCAGTTCAAAAGTCAGGTGCAGATAAGTCCAGATATCCTGAATATTGGCTTTACGTCCTTCAGGGAAGGCTAATTTCTTATTAATCTCCGCCTCAAACTGCACAAAGATGGAATTGACGATATCGTCTTTATTGCGAAAGTGATAATAAAGATTGCCGGGGGAAATATTCATTTCCTCCGCGATCACAGTCGTGGTGATATTCGGTTCACCGAACTCATTGAAAAGGCGCAGGGATAGCTCTAATATGCGTTCCCTGGTGCGACGAGGAGCTTTGTGTTGCATGTCATTCTTCTCGATAAATTATTTCATAAGAATAACATTGAAAGCCCAACATCAAAAGAGTATCAGGCTTCGGACTGTGCTTTCAGCTCATTTTCTGAGGGAATATGGATCAATCTGGTCTTGGCCAGCCTGTCATGCAGGAACTGACCATCTTTGCTCAGCCGTGCTGTATAAGCCCAGGCCAGCATGCCGACCAGAACTACGCCTGCCATTTTCCATTCTTTCAGGTTTAATTGGTAAACCAGTCCCATGGCGGGTAAAAACCACATCCAGGCCAGACAATAACGGACTATGGCTTTGACAACAGGTAATTTGCCGCCGTCCAGATCCGTTGCTTTGATGCGCCAGGTTTGCATGGCCAGGGTTTGACCACTGCGACTCCAGCAAAACACGAAATAAGCACCGATCACCAGGAATAGCCAAAATTGGCGGGCATGGCGCAACGCTAAAGCATGGCGACTCTGAGTGATAACATCAAATAAAAAGTCGGAGACAAAAACAATACCAAACAAGAGCATGGCCTCATAGACCATGCAAATGAGGCGGCGGCGTATAGCTGGTGCAGTCAGATCAGAATTCACAGGATTACTTGCCTGGTCCTTGGGACGCAGGGTTACTCGCTGTTGTTGAATCGGCCACGCTGGATGCGGGTGCAGCGTTGCCTGCGGGAGAGGCGGTAGCTGTCGAGGCAGGTGCGGCAGTGACGACAGCAGCGGGAGTAACTACCTTAACAGCAGGCAGAGCTGGACTCGTAGCAAGCTTGGGGCCAACTTTGATGGGCGCCAGGATCTTTGGATTCTTGACGGAGTCAGATGATAAATTTGTCACGCTTTTCTTTTTTTGATTCTCATCAGCCAGACGTTTTTTTTCTTCTTCGCTTAACTGTTGGTATTGTTGCCACTGTGCAGATTTATGCTCAGGCTTGAGTTGTGTTGATTTTGCGTAATTTTCACGGGCGGCCATGCGTTGCTCTGGCGTCAATTTCACCCAGTCACGCATGCGCTCTTGCAATCTGGCCTGCTCATCCGGTTTCATCGCTGCATAGCGATTGGCAATTTCCAGCCATTTTTTCTTACCCAGTTCGGACATTTTGTCCCATTCCGGGCTGAGTGGTGCCAAAGCCTGTTTCTGCACAGGGCTAAGTTCAGTCCACAAGGGTTTGCTCAGCGTGCTGCCACCCAGTAAGCCAGTAGCTGGCTTGCCAGTGCTTTGTGCCATGGACGCAGGAACAGAAATACCGCCAGCCAAAGCCAGCGGTATTGCAAGAGAAATAATAACAAAACAAATAGATTTCGGTATTAAAGCTAACCTCACTACTACTCCTCAGTTTTGTTCAAATAAGCACTGAACCCGGTGTCAACATAAGCAGCTGGCGGCAATTCATCAACCAGAACGGCGGTATCAATATCTGCCAGTTCATTGATGTTTTGCTGTTGTTCGTATTCGTAAATACCCAGCAAGCCAACAACCAAAACCAGTAAAGGCAATGCCAGGCCCAGTTTACCCATCCACGAGCCTGGGCCCTGGAAAGAAAAGCCAGAATTGCCAGCAAATGCGCCCTTTAATACTTGTACAGTTACAGGTGCTTCTTGTTTCTTGCGTGTCAAAGCCAGTTTGCGCGCCTGAGCCAGCCTGTCCAAGGTGGGGGTAGGCAGGCTTTCCGCTGACTCATTCAGCGCTCTTCTTACCTTGTAAGCAAATTCAAGGTCTTTCGCTTCTTTTGAATAGTTCATAGGTGAATTCCTTTAGCCTTGAGCGTGACAGCTAATGCGTGTGTTGCCCGGGAACAGTGTGTTTTGACGCTACCCTCGGAACAACCCATTGCAGCGGCGGTTTCCGCTACATCCATGTCTTCCCAATAACGCATGAGAAAGGCTTCCCGTTGACGTGCTGGAAGCTTTTTTATTTCTTCGTCAATTATATTGAGAACTTGCTCACGTTCTATCTTGTCGGCGCTGGATTCTGATGCTTCCGTACCATCTTCTGCGGCATAACTTTCCAATAAGTCAAAATTATCATCATCTTGATTATTGGATGGTGTAATGCTGGAAAATAAGCTGACCCAAGTGTTTCTGACCTTTTCGCGGCGAAAAAAATCCAGAATGGTATTTTGTAATATACGCTGAAACAGCATGGGCAATTCTGCCGCTGGCTTGTCACCATATTTTTCGGCGAGCTTAATCATTGCTTCCTGGACGATGTCCAGAGCAGATTCTTCATTTCTTACGGTATAGACAGCATGTTTAAAGGCGCGACGCTCTACACCTTCCAAAAAGCTGGATAATTCTTTGTCTGTGGCCATTGTTGGCAGTTACGCGCTTTACGTTGTTTATAGCAGGTTCAGCCCCTTTTTTTAACTTTTCGAAGGATCTGACCATGCAAAATTGCGCACATGCTAGCAAAAATACGTGCTTATGTCCTGAATTTTGTGATTTCTTGTCATTCACTAACATTTTAAAGCTAAATAAGTTTCTTTTCTTATAGAATTTTCCTTGACCAAATTGCTGCGACGCAGTACTGTTTGAGTCCGCTCCAAAATCTCGGAGCACAAAATACTTGCCTGGAACGGCTCACAATGCTGTCGCCGACAAGTTCGCTTTAAGAAGCTGTTTGTTCTGACCCATGCCACAAGCGTGAGAAGTCTGTCCTTGTAAAAGCCTTAATACTGATTGAACGAGTGCACTAAGCCTTGCCTGGCACCATATCCAACGGATGTGTAAAGGGGAATGTGACCGCACGTAAAGGGATCTCAGCTTTCCGGTATTTACATGTCGATTTCGCCAGGAAAGAACATCCGATCAATCTCCTATGGACCTTGAAAGGACACAATTTATGAGTTCAGAATTTACAGGCGCAGAGATACTTGTCAAGTGTCTTGCCGAAGAGGGTGTTGAGCATGTATTCGGATATCCGGGTGGTGCCGTACTCTATATCTATGATGCAATCTTCAATCAGGACAAGTTTCAACACATCCTGGTGCGTCACGAGCAGGCTGCAGTTCATGCTGCTGATGCTTATTCCCGTTCCTCCAATAAAGTAGGCGTGGCTCTGGTCACTTCCGGACCTGGTGTTACCAATGCGGTAACCGGGCTGGCAACTGCTTATATGGATTCGATTCCCATGGTGATCATTTCAGGTCAGGTGCCCAGTGCCGTTATCGGCCAGGATGCTTTCCAGGAATGTGACACCGTTGGTATTACCCGTCCCTGCGTAAAGCATAATTTTTTGGTGAAAGACGTCAGGGACCTGGCCGAGACCGTCAAAAAAGCATTCTATATTGCAACGACAGGTCGTCCGGGCCCGGTGCTGGTGGATATCCCCAAGGATATCAGCATGCACAAAACTACCTATAGCTACCCTAAAGAAGTCGAAATGCGCTCTTACAAGCCAGTCGATAAAGGGCATGCAGGTCAAATTCGCAAGGCTGTGCAACTGCTGTTGCAGGCTGAACGTCCCATGATTTATACCGGTGGCGGCGTGATACTCGCGCATGCTGCGCCGGAGCTGAACAAGTTGGTCGATCTGCTCGGTTTTCCATGTACCAATACCCTGATGGGTCTGGGTGCCTACCGTGCCAGCGATGAAAAATTCGTCGGCATGCCAGGCATGCATGGTACTTACGAAGCCAATATGGCCATGCAGCACTGTGATGTGCTGATCGCCATTGGTGCTCGTTTTGATGACCGTGTGATCGGCAATCCTAAGCATTTCTCTTCGCATCCACGCAAGATCATTCATATTGATATTGATCCTTCGTCGATTTCCAAGCGCGTCAAGGTTGATATTCCTATCGTGGGTAATGTCAAAGACGTCTTGCAGGAAATGCTGTCACAACTGAGTGCAGTTGAGACACGTCCTGATCCCAAGGCGCTGGCTACCTGGTGGAAGCAGGTCAATGAATGGCGTGGCCGTGAATGCCTGAAATACCCGACTTCAAATGAAGTCATCAAACCGCAGTCCGTGGTTGAAAAAGTCTGGGAAGTCACCAAGGGCGATGCCTTTGTGACCTCGGACGTAGGTCAGCATCAGATGTGGGCTGCGCAATACTACCGCTTTGATAAACCACGTCGCTGGATCAATTCTGGTGGTCTGGGTACTATGGGCGTAGGTTTGCCATATGCCATGGGTGTGCAGATGGCTAACCCGGATGCGACGGTGGCCTGTATCACTGGGGAAGCCTCGATACAGATGTGTATACAGGAGCTGGCAACCTGCAAGCAATATCACCTGACACCAAAAATCATCTTGTTGAACAACCGTTTCCTTGGCATGGTCAGGCAGTGGCAGCAGATTGATTATGGTTCACGCTATTCTGAGTCTTACATGGACTCTTTGCCTGACTTCACCAAGCTGGTGGAAGCCTATGGTCACGTCGGCATGAAGATAGAAAACCCGGCAGACGTCGATGGCGCAGTGCGTGAAGCCTTTGCCATGAAAGACAGGCTGGTATTCATGAACTTCATTACTGATCAAACTGAGAATGTCTGGCCTATGGTCAAAGCAGGCAAGGGCTTGACTGAAATGTTGCTTGGTTCGGAGGATCTGTAATGAGACATATTATTTCCATCCTTCTTGAGAATGAAGCCGGTGCCTTGTCCCGTGTGGTTGGTCTGTTTTCTGCGCGCGGCTATAACATTGAAACCCTGACGGTTGCACCGACTGAAGACCCGACTCTGTCGCGTATGACGATCGTGACCTCTGGTTCTGACGACATCATCGAACAGATCACCAAACATTTGAACCGCCTGATTGAGGTAGTCAAGGTGGTTGATCTGACTGAGGGCGCGCACATAGAACGCGAACTGATGCTGATCAAGGTAAGAGCGGTCGGCAAGGAGCGCGAAGAAATGAAGCGCACCGCAGATATTTTCCGTGGCCGCATCATCGACGTCACCGAAAAGACCTACACCATAGAATTGACCGGTAATAAAGGTAAATTGGATGCTTTCATCGATTCAATCGACCGCACGGCAATTCTGGAAACGGTACGTACCGGTGGTTCAGGCATAGGACGCGGCGAACGCATCCTCAAGGTTTAAAAAATAGTTTCAGGCATACGCCATCCCCTACAAAAATACTTAATTATTAGGATACAAAATGAAAGTTTTCTACGACAAAGATTGTGATCTCTCTCTGATCAAAGGCAAAAACGTTGCTATCATCGGCTACGGTTCTCAAGGTCATGCACACGCACAGAACTTGAATGATTCCGGCTGTAAAGTGACTGTCGCCCTGCGTAAAGGCGGCGCTTCATGGGACAAGGCAAAAAATGCCGGTCTGAATGTGGCTGAAGTGAACGACGCAGTCAAAGTTGCTGACGTCATCATGATCTTGCTGCCAGATGAAAACATCGCCCAGGTGTATGCTGAAAACGTTGCGCCTCACGCCAAACAAGGCGCAGTGCTGGCATTTGCCCACGGCTTCAACGTTCACTACGGTCAAGTTGTGCCACGCGCCGATCTTGACGTCATCATGATCGCCCCTAAAGCACCAGGCCATACTGTACGTGGTACTTATAGCCAAGGCGGCGGTGTGCCTCACCTGATCGCTGTGTATCAGGATAAATCCGGTTCCGCCCGTGACATCGCCTTGTCTTACGCGATGGCGAACGGCGGTGGCCGTGCTGGCATCATCGAAACCAACTTCCGTGAAGAAACAGAGACTGATTTGTTCGGTGAGCAAGCGGTTCTGTGCGGTGGCGCGGTTGAACTGATCAAGGCTGGTTTCGAAACCCTGGTTGAAGCTGGTTATGCACCAGAAATGGCTTACTTCGAATGCCTGCATGAATTGAAGCTCATCGTTGACCTGATCTATGAAGGCGGTATCGCCAACATGAATTACTCGATCTCCAACAATGCAGAATACGGCGAATATGTGACTGGCCCTAAAGTCGTTACAGAAGACACTAAAAACGCCATGCGTCAATGCTTGAAAGATATTCAGACTGGTGAATACGCGAAGAGCTTCATCCTGGAAAACAAAGCCGGCGCACCGACTTTGATCTCCCGCCGCCGTTTGACTTCCGAGCATCAAATCGAAGAAGTGGGTGCGAAATTGCGTGCCATGATGCCTTGGATCTCCAAAAACAAACTGGTTGATCAAAGCAAGAACTAATTGCTGAGATCGCCGGGCATCATCCAGCGTGCGCTCATAGGCGCACGCAGCTCAAAGACTAAAAATCGCCCGCAGGGCGATTTTCTTTACGTCTTTAAGTGCACTTGGATTGCTAAAAACAAACTGGTTGATCAATCAAAGAACTAATCTTTAAGATCGCCGGGCATCATCTAGTGTGCGCTCGCAGGCGCACGCAGCTCGAAGGCTAAAAGCCGTCCACGTGGGCGGCTTTTGGTTTTTGTAGATTGCTACTTAATGTTGCAACTGCCTGAAGTTTTCCTTGCTCGCAATATAGATGGATTAGAATCTTGAAAAGAAGATGAAATCAGGTGATGCCCATGGATCAGCAAACGGAAACCGCGTTTCCGCCTCACGGCCAATTCAAGATTTATCTTGAGGGCCGGATTTTGGTGACAGAAGTGTCAGGCCCCTGGAATGTTGAGTTGGTACGTCAGTGGGGTGCCGCAGTACGCCCTTATTCCTTGCAATTAATGCATGGCGGCCCTTGGGCAGGGCTGGCTATTATCAAGAAGTCCATGCTCAGCACGCCTGAAGGCATGGAAGAGCTTGGGCGTATTACCGCGAATGGAGTAACTACTTTTGCTTGTATCGCCAATGTTGTAGTTGCCACTCCGGATGTTGCTGGGCGTGGTGTTGTTGAGTCTGCGTTTAAACGTATTTATGAGGGTGTTTGCGCATATGCCTTCTTTGATGAAGCGGATGAGGCCAGGCAATGGTTGCATGAATTACTGGGTAAGCAAACTGGGATGAATTAGAAAGCTGCTTTGCTTACGGCATTAACATTGTTTTCATCAAAGATAATCGGCGTTATACTTCGCCCACTTTTCATATCTTACTCATGTAATTTGGGTAATTTTTTATAGATCACGAATGGCACCTACACAAAGACGTAAGCCCAAAGGTAGTTTTAAGCTCTTTCCTAAGGGTTTGCGTAAAAATACGCAGGCAAGTGCGCAAGCAGATGGTCTGCATGTGCCAGTCAAGCCGCGACGTGGCATTTATCTTTTGCCTAATGCCTTTACAACCGCAGCCTTGTTCTGTGGTTTTTATGCCATCGTCATGGCAATGAACCAGCGTTTTGACCAGTCTGCCCTGGCAATATTTGTCGCCATGGTATTGGACGGCCTGGATGGTCGGGTGGCGCGCATGACCAATACGCAGAGTGAATTTGGGGCGCAATACGATAGCTTGTCAGACATGATCTCCTTCGGTGCGGCTCCGGCACTAGTGGCTTATGAGTGGTCGCTGAAGGGTATGAACAAGCTCGGCTGGCTGGCTGCTTTTGTGTATTGTGCCGGGGCCGCTTTGCGCCTGGCGCGTTTCAATACCAATATAGGCGTGGTCGACAAACGTTATTTCCAGGGGTTGCCCAGTCCCGCTGCGGCAGCATTGGTTGCTGGCTTTATATTGTTGATGGAAGACTTGCATTTCCCTGGACGCGACCTGAGCTGGAGTACCTGGAGCATTACCTTGTTCGCTGGTCTGACGATGGTGACCAATGTGCCTTTCTATAGTTTCAAAGATGTGAATCTGCGTCGTTCAGTGCCATTCATTGCACCTTTCCTTATCGTGCTGGCTTATGTTGCCGTGGTCAGTGATCCACCCAAGGTCTTGTTTGGTTTGTTTGTCCTGTATGGCTTGTCTGGCTATGCCGTCCTGCTGTGGCGTTGGCGCAAGGGCAGGCCGGTCAGTATCGTGCAGACCAGCGTTGATGATCATCACCATGATGATAAATAAGCTCGCATCAAAACTCGTAATTCCGGATTAAATTCGGTGTTTTTCAAGAAAAGTCGCAATACGAAAAATGTATCGCGGCTTTTTTGCTTTTCTGCCTCATAAAAATAGGATTTTCCTGCTATAAATTCTTGCACTTTTCTGCCTTTGCGCTTATAGTCTTTTGCATGAATTCTATATCCACATCAATAGCAAAAAACACTATGGCAGGTCTGTCTGGTCTGCTATCGCTATTGTTGGCATCTCTACTAGCGTTCACGCGCTAAATCCCCCTATACCCACAATTTGAGTAGTCTCGCCACCCATGTGCGTCTTGCAAGGGTAGGCCGGAGAATATTCACAGTTTGCAGTTTTTACACCTACGACATTTCAAACTTTAATTTATATCAGGAGCAATAGCATGGCCGACAAACTCATCATATTCGACACAACCTTGCGTGATGGCGAGCAATCCCCTGGTGCATCCATGACCAAGGATGAAAAAATCCGTATTGCCAAGCAACTGGAAAGAATGAAGGTTGATGTGATTGAGGCCGGTTTTGCTGCAGCCTCGCCGGGCGACTTTGAGTCCATCAAGGCGATTGCTTCCATCATCAAGGATTCGACGATTTGCTCTTTGTCGCGTGCCAATGACCGCGATATTGCCCGTGCCGCAGAAGCCTTGCAGGCTGCGCAGCGCAAGCGTATTCATACTTTCATCGCAACTTCTCCCTTGCATATGGAAAAGAAATTGCGCATGACGCCGGATCAGGTATTGGAGCAAGCCATACAAGCCGTGCGCTATGCCCGCAACTTTACAGATGATGTGGAGTTCAGTCCTGAAGATGGTAGCCGTTCGGATATGGATTTCTTGTGCCGCGTGCTGGAAGCAGTCATTAAAGAAGGTGCAACGACGATTAACTTTGCTGACACCGTTGGCTATGCCGTGCCTGAGCTGTACGGCAATATGCTGAAGTCCTTGCGTGAACGCATTCCCAATTCGGACAAGGCAGTCTGGTCCGTGCATTGCCATAATGACCTGGGTATGGCAGTTGCCAACTCTCTGGCTGGCGTTATGATAGGTGGTGCACGTCAGATTGAATGCACCATCAATGGCCTGGGTGAGCGCGCAGGTAATACGGCTCTGGAAGAAATCGTCATGGCGGTGCGTACACGTAAAGATTATTTCGATTTACAACTGGGTATAGATATCAGCCAGATTGTCCCTGCATCCAAGCTGGTGTCGCAAATCACTGGTTTTGCCGTGCAACCGAATAAAGCCGTTGTCGGCGCGAATGCTTTCGCCCATGCATCCGGTATCCATCAGGATGGTATTTTGAAAGCGCGTGATACTTACGAAATCATGCGTGCCGAAGACGTAGGCTGGAGCGCGAATAAACTGGTGCTTGGCAAATTGTCTGGTCGCAATGCCTTTAAGCAGCGTTTGGAAGAGTTGGGTATCGCACTGGAATCAGAAACTGAAGTCAATGCCGCTTTTGCTCGCTTCAAGGAATTGGCAGACAGGAAGTCTGAAATATTTGACGAAGATATTCTGGCCCTGGTTTCTGACGAAGAATATGCGCATAACAATGATGCCTTCCATTATGTGTCCTTGTCTCAGCGTTCAGAAACGGGTGAACTGCCCTATGCCAAAGTCGTATTTACTTCTGAAGGCAAAGAAGTGACATGCGAAGGTAATGGCAATGGCCCGGTTGATGCCATCGTGAATGCCATCGACTCCAAGGTGCAGAGCGGGGCAGAGTTGCTGTTGTTCTCGGTGAATGCGATTACCACTGGTACGCAGTCGCAGGGTGAGGTGACTATGCGTCTGTCCAAGGCTGGCCGCATCGTCAACGGCGTTGGTGCTGATCCGGATATCGTCGTTGCTTCGGCGAAAGCTTATTTGTCTGCATTGAATAAATTGCAATCAAAAACCGAGAAGCTGAATCCACAGATTTAAGCCCGGATTTGATTCTGGCTAAAAACGGTGTTATAGTCACGCGTTCTGTCATTCCGGCGGAATTGTTATGTCACGATAATGATGGTTTGTATAGTTAATATGACTATTGTTATCGCATGTTAAGGAAAATCATGTCTATCGAAAAAAATGCAAAAGCCGCTATCGTAGCGGACAATGCCCGTGGTCAAAACGACACAGGCTCTCCTGAAGTGCAAGTTGCTCTGTTGACTGCACGCATCAATGACCTGAATGGTCACTTCAAAGCACACTCTAAAGATCACCACTCACGTCGTGGTTTGATCATGATGGTTAACCGTCGTAAGAGTCTGTTGTCTTACCTGAAAGGTAAAGACTTGAATCGCTATCGCTCACTGATCGAAAAACTCGGCTTGCGTAAGTAATTCTTGCTGAATTTAGCAAAAGATTTGTAGCAAAAAGCCTGCGTCAGTTCACTGTCGCAGGCTTTTTGTCCATCTAGAGTTTTGGTTTTACCCAGTTTTAGCCCGGTTTTTGATGTAAATATTGAAAAACAGGCAAAAAGCAGTCCAGGCGGATTGCTCGTGGTGAGGTGAACGACAGCGCCTGAAAATCTGTCGGCAAATAGAAAGGACACATTGTGTTTAATAAAATTACTAAAACCTTCCAATATGGTCAGCACCAGGTAACACTGGAAACCGGCGAAATCGCTCGCCAGGCATCGGGTGCAGTCCTGGTATCCATAGAAGATACCGTTGTACTGGCAACCGTCGTTGCCAAGAAAGATGCAAAACCAGGTCAGGATTTCTTTCCTCTGACCGTGGACTACATGGAAAAAACTTACGCAGCCGGCCGTATTCCTGGCGGTTTCTTCAAGCGTGAAGGTCGTCCATCAGAAAAAGAAACACTGACTTCCCGTTTGATCGATAGGCCTATCCGCCCTCTGTTCCCAGAAGGCTATCTGAACGAAGTTCAGGTCATCATCCATGTATTGTCCGTCAATCCAGAAATCGATCCTGATATCGCTGCCATGATCGGTGCTTCTGCAGCGATTTCTGTCGCTGGCATCCCATTCAGCGGCCCGGTTGGCGCAGCACGCGTAGGCTATATTGATGGCCAATATGTACTGAATCCAACAGCAACGCAACTGAAGCAATCCAAGCTGGATCTGGTTGTTGCCGGTACTGAGCAAGCTGTATTGATGGTTGAGTCTGAAGCACAGCAATTGTCTGAAGAAATCATGCTGGGCGCGGTTGTTTACGGTCACACGCAAATGAAAGCTGTGATCGATGCGATCCATGAACTGGTACGTGACGGTGGCAAGCCTGAAGTGCAATGGGCGCCTGCTGCAAAAAATGAGCCACTGATCGCTGCTGTTACAGCAGTGGCAGAGCCTCTGTTGCGCACTGCGTATCAAACTAAAGAAAAGCAAGCGCGTACTGAGCAATTGAAGGCGGCAACGTCTACAGTTGCTGCAGCACTGGCTGAGCAAGCCGCTGCCAAAGGCGAAGCTGCTCCTGATTCATCTGAAGTTGGCAATATCCTGTTTGATCTGGAAGCGAAAATTGTTCGCTCCCAAATCCTGGAAGGCGAGCCACGCATCGATGGTCGCGATACCCGCACTGTGCGTCCTATCACTATACGCACTGGCGTTTTGCCACGTACGCATGGCACAGCCCTGTTCACACGCGGTGAAACTCAGGCTTTGGTGATTGCTACTCTGGGTACTGCCCGTGACGAGCAAAAAATTGATGCGTTGATGGGGGAATACTCTGACCGCTTCATGCTGCATTACAATATGCCTCCGTTCGCTACTGGCGAAACAGGCCGTGTTGGCACACCTAAGCGTCGTGAAATCGGTCATGGCCGTCTGG
Source organism: Undibacterium sp. JH2W (assembly GCF_049340425.1). Taxonomy (NCBI): domain Bacteria; kingdom Pseudomonadati; phylum Pseudomonadota; class Betaproteobacteria; order Burkholderiales; family Oxalobacteraceae; genus Undibacterium; species Undibacterium sp. JH2W. The sequence continues at coordinate 367,625 of NZ_JBMPOT010000002.1, forward strand.
CTAAACGTGCATTGCAAGCTGCTCTGCCTGATCCGGAAGATTTTAGCTACTCCGTTCGTCTGGTATCTGAAATTACTGAATCCAATGGCTCTTCTTCCATGGCTTCCGTCTGCGGCGGCTGCCTGGCTTTGATGGATGCTGGCGTGCCGATGAAAGCGCACGTTGCCGGTATCGCCATGGGTTTGATCAAGGATGGCAACAAGTTTGCTGTTCTGACAGACATCCTGGGTGATGAAGATCACCTCGGTGACATGGATTTTAAAGTAGCTGGTACTGCAGAAGGCATCACTGCCCTGCAAATGGATATCAAAATCCAGGGCATCACTAAAGAAATCATGCAAGTCGCTCTGGCGCAAGCCAAAGAGGGTCGTATCCATATCCTGGGTAAAATGCAAGAGGCCGTACCAGTCGGTAAAACCGAATTGTCTGACTTCGCTCCACGTCTGATCACAATCAAAATCAACCCAGAAAAAATCCGTGATGTTATCGGTAAGGGTGGTGCAGTGATCCGTGCTCTGACAGAAGAAACAGGCACGCAAATCGACATCAGCGATGAAGGCGTAGTCACTATCGCTTCTGTTGATGCAGCAGCTGGCCAGGAAGCCAAACGCCGTATCGAAGAGCTGACTGCAGAAGTTGAAGTTGGCAAGATCTACGAAGGTACAGTATTGAAATTGCTGGACTTCGGCGCGATCGTGCAAATCATGCCAGGTAAAGATGGTTTGCTGCACATCAGCCAGATCGCCAATGAGCGCGTGAATGCAGTTGCTGACTACCTCAAAGAAGGTCAGCAAGTACGTGTAAAAGTACTGGAAACTGATGACCGTGGTCGCTTCAAGTTGTCGATGAAAGCAGCAGCTTCTGAAACTGAAGCTCAGCCACAGCAGCAACAGCAGCAGTAATAAATTCGCAGCCCGGGAGTCCGTCGATACTAAATTCGGCGGTCTGCTTGTCTGTAAGAGTTGGGAACGCCCGTCTTGCACGGGCGTTTTTTTATTGGCTTACAATTGTGGCTGATAAGGCTGTACTCACCCAAAGGCTGATGATGAAAACAGAAATGCGCGCAATAGAAATTACCCAATATGGCAAGCCTGAAGTCTTGCAGATTTGTAGCAGGCCCGTGCCAGTGCCGGGCAAGGGTGAATTATTGGTCAAGGTCAGTGCGGCTGGTGTGAATCGCCCCGATGTTTTGCAGCGCCTTGGTTTTTATCCCGTGCCACCTGGTGCATCTGATTTACCGGGCCTGGAAGTGGCGGGTGAGGTGGTTGGAGGTGAGCTGCAGGGCAGTGGTTTTGAGTTGGGTGACCAGGTTTGCGCTCTGGTGCAGGGCGGTGGATATGCTGAGTATTGCGCAGCACCTGCGTGGCAGTGTTTGAAGCTGCCTGCCGGTTTGTCCTTGATGGAGGCAGCCTCGCTGCCGGAAACTTATTTTACGGTCTGGAGTAATGTATTTCAGCGCGCGCACCTGTCACCTGGCGAAAGCTTGCTGGTGCAGGGTGGTACTTCGGGTATCGGTGTGGCAGCAATACAAATTGCCAAAGCCCTGGGTCACAGAGTGTTTGCGACAGCAGGATCGGATGAAAAGTGCAGGGCGACAGAAAAGCTGGGTGCAGAGCGCGGTATCAATTACAAGACTGAAAATTTCGTTGATGTCATCAAGGAATTAACGGCTGGCAAAGGGGTGGATGTCATTCTCGACATGGTGGCTGGCTCCTATGTGTCAAAAGAAATCAATTGCCTGGCAGATGATGGGCGTTTGGCCATTATTGCCCTGCTTGGCGGTAATTCGGCGGAGCTTGATCTGGGGCAGGTCTTGCGCAGGCGTCTGACGGTGACGGGGGCGACCTTGCGTCCGCGTTCCGTCGCTTTCAAGGCGAAAATCGCTGCAGAGTTGCAGCAGCACGTTTGGCCCTTGTTGGCATCTGGGCAGATCGCTCCGGTCATACATCAGGTTTTCCCGCTGGAGCAGGCGGCTCAGGCTCATGCCATGATGGAAGAGGGGGCGCATATAGGTAAGATCATGCTGGCTTTGGATTAAGTTTGCGTCTTAAAATTTCAGATGTTTTTTTAACTAAATGCGGCGATAACTCTTTACGTTGTTATATTGTTCATATATCTGATGTAATTATGTCTTTGAGGCAAATCTTGATGTAAAACTGGTCTTGCTGGTTTGACCCTGCTTGCGCCGGAGGCTACAATAGACGGTTATTTATATTTTGGCCCACTATGCGACGTACCTTAATAGCCGGTAACTGGAAGATGAACGGTAGTTTTGCTGCCAACCGTACATTGTTGTCTGAAATCAAAGCGGGTTTGCCTGCCAATGTGCATTGCGATGTATTGGTTTGTGCTCCTGCGCCGTATTTTGCGCAATGTGCAGAATTGCTCGATGGTACGGCTGTCACCTGGGGTGCGCAAGATGTGTCTGTGCATGCACATGGTGCTTATACAGGCGAGATTTCTGCGGCAATGTTGCAAGACTGCGCATGCAAATATGCAATCGTTGGACATTCCGAGCGTCGCGCTTATCACGCTGAAACAAATGAGTTGGTGGCGCATAAAGCCCAGCAATTGTTGAAGCATGGTGTCTTGCCTATAGTCTGTGTGGGTGAGACTCTGGAGCAGCGTGAGAGTGGCCAAACCAATGCAGTCGTTGCTGCACAGTTGAATGCAGTCCTGGATGTGCTGGATAGTCTGAGTGGTGTGGTGATTGCCTATGAGCCTGTATGGGCTATCGGTACGGGTAAAACTGCAACACCGGAAATGGCGCAAGAGGTGCATCATTTTCTGCGTCAGCAAGTAGTCGCCCGTGATGCTGGTGCGGCAGAAAAAGTACAGATTTTGTATGGTGGTAGCATGAAGCCGGAAAATGCCAGGGAGTTATTGGCAATGCCCGATATTGATGGTGGTTTGATTGGCGGTGCTGCACTGAAGTCGCAAGATTTTCTCGCGATTATTGCTGCCAGTTGATTGATTTATTGTAGTACTTAATTTTTTCTTGGATGTTTTGAATGCAAACTTTACATACGTTGGTCATTATTGTTCAGATTCTGTCGGCATTGGCAATTATTGGCCTGGTGTTGTTGCAGCACGGTAAAGGTGCTGACATGGGGGCGTCTTTCGGTTCCGGTGCTTCTGGTAGTCTGTTTGGTGCAACAGGGTCCTCCAATTTCCTGTCCAAGGCAACAGGTGTTGCTGCTGCAATATTTTTTGCAGCAACGCTGGGGCTGGCAGTGTTTAGTTCTGGTGCTCGCAAGCCTTCTGGTGGTGTGATGGAGGGTGTTACTACTGTGACTCAGCCGGCTGCAAATGCTGCTGCTGCCAGTGCTCCAGCAGCGGCTTCTGCTGCAACTGCAGCATCCGCATCAGCGTCCTCCGCTGGTCAAGCGGGTCAGATTCCAAAATAATTTGATCTTGCCCAGCAAAAAACGTTGAATTGCTGCAATTGCGCGTTGAACAATGAGGCTATACATAGTAGAATGCTGGGCTTAAGCCGACGTGGTGAAATTGGTAGACACGCTATCTTGAGGGGGTAGTGGCGAAAGCTGTACGAGTTCGAGTCTCGTCGTCGGCACCAAAAAAAATAGGGTCAGTTTTCTTTGCTGGCCCGGTCGAGGAAGCTTTATTTCTTGTGGTTTGATCTTAGGAAATAAATGCTTCAATCTGGCATTCAATTACAGGTAGCCTAACGTGAACCTCGAAAATTATTTCCCAGTTCTTCTCTTTATTCTGGTTGGTATCGCCGTTGGTGTGGTGCCGCAAATTCTGGGGCGTGTTCTTGCTCCCTATAAACCAGATTCACAAAAAAATTCTGCTTACGAATGCGGTTTTGAGGCATTCGAAGATGCGCGCATGAAGTTTGATGTGCGTTATTACCTGGTAGCGATTTTGTTTATTTTGTTTGACTTGGAAACGGCATTCTTCTTCCCTTGGGGGGTGGCAATGCGTGATCTGGGTTGGACAGGTTTTCTGATTATGCTCGGCTTCGTGCTCGAGTTTGGCGTTGGATTTTGGTACATCTGGAAAAAAGGCGCTCTGGATTGGGAGTGATGGATTATGGCAATTGAAGGTGTATTCAACGAGAGCTTTGTAACGACGACTGCTGATAAGCTGATCAACTGGACGCGCACTGGTTCCATGTGGCCTATGACTTTTGGTCTGGCCTGCTGTGCGGTAGAGATGATGCACGCTGGCGCATCACGCTACGATCTGGATCGCTTTGGTGTGGTTTTTCGTCCGTCTCCGCGTCAGTCTGACGTCATGATTGTTGCTGGTACGCTGTGCAACAAGATGGCGCCTGCATTGCGCAAGGTGTATGACCAGATGGCAGAGCCGCGCTGGGTTATTTCCATGGGTTCTTGCGCTAATGGCGGTGGTTACTACCATTATTCGTATTCTGTAGTCCGTGGTTGCGATCGTATTGTGCCTGTTGATATTTATGTGCCAGGTTGCCCGCCAACTGCTGAGGCGCTGATGTACGGCATCATACAGTTGCAAAACAAGATCAAACGTACCAATACCATTGCTCGTTAATTGCGGCCTCGCTGGAGCAACATTAAATTATGACTACCAAACTGGAAAACCTTGAGACGGCAGTAAAGAATGTCCTGGGTGAGCGTATTCTGGATTTGAAGAATGCGCTGGGTGAAATTACTATCGTGGTTTCTGCAACTGCTTATCTGGATGTGATGCGCAGCTTGCGCGATCATGCAGAAACCAGTTTTGAAGAATTGATCGACCTTTGCGGTGTTGATTATTCTGCCTATGGCGATGGCTTGTGGGAAGGTGCGCGTTATGCCGCTGTCTCACATTTGCTGTCGATCAAGCATAATTGGCGTTTGCGTGTGCGCGTATTTGCGCCGGATGACGAAATGCCAGTCGTGCCTTCGTTGATCGATATCTGGAATGCCGCCAACTGGTATGAGCGGGAAGCTTTTGATCTGCTTGGTATCCTGTTTGATGGTCACAATGACTTGCGTCGTATCCTGACTGACTATGGCTTTATCGGTCACCCATTCCGTAAAGACTTTCCAGTTTCTGGCTATGTTGAAATGCGTTATGACGCAGATCAAAAGCGCGTCGTTTACCAGCCTGTCACGATAGAACCACGCGAAAATGTGCCGCGTGTGATTCGTGAAGAAAATTACGGGATGAAATAATGGCTGAGATTAAGAATTACACCCTGAACTTTGGTCCTCAGCATCCTGCTGCGCACGGTGTGTTGCGCCTGGTGCTGGAGCTTGACGGTGAAGTGATACAACGTGCTGATCCGCACATTGGTCTCTTGCATCGTGGGACTGAAAAGCTGGCTGAACAAAAAACTTTCCTGCAATCCGTGCCTTACATGGATCGCCTCGACTATGTATCCATGATGGCCAATGAGCATGCCTATGTCATGGCCATAGAAAAGATGCTGGGTCTGGAAGTGCCTTTGCGTGCGCAGTACATCCGCGTCATGTTTGATGAAATTACGCGCCTGCTGAACCACTTGCTGTGGATAGGCGCGCATGCGCTGGACGTGGGTGCGATGGCGGTGTTCCTGTACGCATTCCGTGAGCGTGAAGATCTGATGGATTGCTATGAAGCAGTCTCAGGTGCACGTTTGCATGCGGCTTACTACCGTCCAGGTGGTGTGTATCGTGATTTGCCGGATCAAATGCCGCAATTCACTGTATCGGCCTTGAAGAATGAAAAAGCGATGAAGCTGCTGAATGAAAACCGTCAGGGTTCCCTGCTGGATTTCATTGAAGACTTCACCAACCGTTTCCCGAAATATGTCGACGAATACGAAACACTGCTGACTGATAACCGTATCTGGAAGCAACGCCTGGTAGGCATTGGTGTGGTGTCGCCAGAGCGTGCCCTGGCCATGGGTTTTAGTGGTCCTATGTTGCGTGGTTCTGGTATTGAGTGGGATTTGCGCAAGAAGCAGCCGTATGAAGTCTATGACTTGCTGGATTTTGATATTCCAGTCGGCGTCAATGGCGACAGTTATGACCGTTACCTGGTGCGCGTGGAAGAAATGCGCCAGTCCAACCGTATCATCAAACAATGCGTAGAGTGGCTGAGAAATAACCAGGGTCCGGTGATTACGGATAACCACAAGGTTGCGCCACCACATCGTGTGAACATGAAGTCGAATATGGAAGAACTTATCCATCACTTCAAACTGTTCACCGAAGGTTTCCATGTTCCTGCTGGCGAAGCCTATGCCGCAGTGGAGCATCCAAAAGGCGAGTTTGGTATTTACTTGATGTCCGATGGTGCTAACAAGCCTTATCGTCTGAAAATCCGTGCGCCAGGTTTCGCGCATTTGCAGGGTTTGGATGAGATGGCAAAAGGTCACATGATTGCTGATGCGGTAACGATCATCGGTACTCAGGATATTGTGTTTGGTGAGATTGACAGATAAAGCGGCGTCCTGAGGACGTCGAATCGAGGCATTAGCTATGGTGTTATCAGAGCAGGCATTTAAAAAAATTGATCGTGAACTTGCAAAGTTCCCGGCTGACCAGCGCCAGTCCGCTGTGATGGCCGCATTGGCTATTGCCCAGGATGAAACTGGCTGGGTATCCCCGGAAGTCATGCAGACCCTGGCTGACTACATCGGCATGCCGGCAGTAGCAGTGCAGGAAGTGGCGACTTTCTACAATATGTACAACACCAAGCCGGTGGGCAAGTTCAAGATTTCGGTCTGTACCAATCTGCCTTGCGCCTTGTCTGGTGGCGAACGTGCAGCACATCACCTGAAGCAAAGACTCGGCATTGATTACAGGGAAACCACAGCCGATGGCCAGTTCACTCTGGTTGAAGGTGAATGCATGGGTGCTTGCGGCGATGCGCCTGTCATGCTGGTGAATAACAAGCGCATGTGCAGTTTCATGTCGAATGAAAAAATTGACGGTTTGGTCAATGAATTGAAAGAGGGTAAATAATGACGAGTCTGCATAATCGCCATATTAAGCCTTTGATATTGGCTGGCCTGGATGGTAAAAACTGGCATCTGCAAGATTACGTAGCACGTGGCGGCTATGAATCTTTGAAGCGTATCCTGAATGACAAAATCCCTCCTGAGCAAGTGATTGCTGAGTTGAAGGCTTCGTCCTTGCGTGGTCGTGGTGGTGCAGGTTTTCCTACTGGTTTGAAGTGGAGCTTCATGCCGCGTCAATTCCCTGGTCAAAAATATCTGGTCTGTAATACAGATGAGGGCGAGCCTGGTACATTCAAGGACCGTGACATCATCCGTTATAACCCACATGCCCTGATTGAAGGCATGGCCATCGGCGCTTATGCCATGGGCATCACCGTGGGTTACAACTATATCCACGGCGAAATTTTTGCTGACTACGACCGTTTCGAAGAAGCGCTGGAAGAAGCACGTGCTGCCAATATGCTGGGCGACAAGATTGCTGGCTCTGACTTTAACTTCCAGTTACATGCTTTCCATGGTTATGGTGCGTATATCTGCGGCGAAGAAACAGCCTTGCTGGAATCGCTGGAAGGCAAGAAAGGACAGCCACGCTTCAAGCCGCCTTTCCCGGCCAGCTTTGGTTTGTATGGTAAGCCAACCACGATCAATAACACAGAGACATTTGCTGCTGTGCCTTTCGTGTTTGCCATGGGCGGTGAAAAATACGCTGCGCTGGGCAAGCCAAATAATGGTGGCACCAAGATTTTCTCCATGTCTGGCGACGTAGCAAAACCTGGTAATTACGAAGTACCTATGGGTACACCGTTTGCCACCTTGCTGGAACTGGCTGGCGGCATGCGTGATGGTAAAAAAATCAAGGCAGTTATCCCTGGTGGTTCTTCCATGCCGGTATTGACTGGTGATGTGATGATGGCGACCGACATGGATTATGACTCCATTGCCAAGGCTGGTTCCATGCTGGGTTCTGGTGCCGTTATCGTCATGGATGAAACACGCTGCATGGTGAAGTCGCTATTGCGCCTGTCTTATTTCTATTTTGAAGAATCCTGCGGTCAGTGCACACCTTGCCGTGAAGGTACCGGCTGGTTGTATCGCATGGTGCACAGGATAGAACATGGCCACGGCCGTCCAGATGATCTGGATATGCTGAACTCTATCGCTGACAATATCCAGGGCAAGACCATTTGCGCTCTGGGCGATGCAGCGGCGATGCCAGTACGCGCCATGATCAAGAATTTCCGCGAAGAATTTGAATATCACATCGAGCATAAGCATTGCTTGGTGCCCACTTACATGTAAGCCAGCTTCGGTTAGCACACTTAGAGTAGACCATGGTTGAAATCGAAATAGACGGCAAAAAAGTCGAAGTCCAAGAGGGCAGTATGGTAATGGATGCTGCCAATAAGCTTGGCACCTACATTCCGCACTTTTGCTATCACAAAAAATTATCTATTGCGGCTAACTGCCGCATGTGTCTGGTCGAGGTTGAAAAAGCACCGAAGCCTTTGCCTGCCTGCGCCACACCTGTGACAGCGGGCATGATCGTCCGTTCTTCCAGCGACAAGGCAGTAAAAGCACAAAAAGCTGTGATGGAATTTTTGCTCATCAATCACCCGCTGGATTGCCCTATCTGCGATCAGGGCGGTGAATGCCAATTGCAGGATCTGGCTGTTGGTTATGGTGGCACTGCATCCCGTTACGATGAAGAAAAACGCGTGGTATTCCACAAGGACGTAGGTCCTTTGGTTTCCATGGAAGAAATGAGCCGCTGCATACACTGTACGCGCTGTGTTCGTTTCGGCCAGGAAATCGCTGGCGTCATGGAGCTGGGCATGCTCAACCGTGGCGAACATTCTGAAATCACGTCCTTCGTCGGTAAGACAGTTGATTCAGAATTGTCAGGCAATATGATTGATCTGTGCCCGGTAGGCGCACTGACTTCCAAGCCTTTCCGTTATTCTGCCCGTACCTGGGAATTGTCACGCCGTAAATCGGTCAGCGCCCATGATGGCCTGGGTTCCAACCTGATAGTCCAGGTCAAGAACAACAAGGTCATGCGTGTAGTACCGCTGGAAAACGAAGAAATCAATGAATGCTGGATTTCTGATAAAGACCGTTTCTCTTACGAAGCGCTGAACAGCACGGAACGCCTGACCAGGCCCATGATCAAGCAGGGCGGTGAATGGCAAGAAACTGACTGGCAGACAGCACTCGAATATGTTGCGCATGGTCTGCGTAACGTCAAGCACGAACATGGTGCTGATGCTATCGCCGCGGTTGCTGCACCTAGCTCCACTCTGGAAGAACTGACACTGCTGCAACGCGTAGTACGCGGCCTGGGTTCTGATAATGTCGATTTCCGCCTGCGTCAGTCAGACTTCGCTTTGAATTCCTCTGTCAAGCCTTGGCTGGGTACCAGCATCGCCAGGTTTGGTCAGTTGAAAAATGTTTTCGTTATCGGTTCCTTCCTGCGTAAGGACCATCCTTTGCTGGCAGCGCGTCTGCGTCAATCAGTAAAAATGGGTGCCAAGCTCAGTATCCTGCATGCGACCAATGATGAATTGCTCATCAAGCTGGCCAACAATGCAGTCGTTGCACCATCACTGTGGACAGCGTTTTTGGCTGAAGTTGCAGTTGCTATTGCAGCCAAAAAAGAAATCGCCAAACCAGCTGGTTTTGAGGCTGTACAAGCATCTGCCAAAGCAGAAGCGATTGCGGCCAGCCTGCTGGCTGGTAATGCAGGCGTATTCCTGGGCAACACAGCGTCTTACCACCCAGAAGCGTCGCAATTGCATGCGCTGGCACAATGGATAGCTGAAAACGCAGGCACTGAATTTGGTTATCTGACAGAAGCAGCAAATACAGTTGGCGGCTACCTGGCAAATGCCATTCCTGCCGATAATGCCAAGCCTGTATTCACTGAAGCGAAAAAAGCTTACATCGTCTTGCACGCCGAGCCTTTGCTTGACAGCGCGCATCCGGTGCAAGCCAAGGCAGCTTTGGATAATGCTGAAATGGTCGTCGTCATGTCATCATTCAAGCATGGTGCAGAATATGCTGACGTCTTGCTGCCAGTTTCTCCTTACACAGAAACATCCGGTACTTTCGTGAATTGCGAAGGCCGCGCACAAAGTTTCCACGGTGTGGTCAAGCCTCTGGGCGATACCCGTCCGGCATGGAAAGTCTTGCGCGTACTTGGCAATTTGCTGGGCCTGGACAACTTTGATTTTGAAACAGCAGAAGCAGTGCGTGCAACAGTATTGACGCAAGCTGACCTGACTACACAATTGAATAATCTGGCAAAGCTGGCTCCGGCTGTTCCTGCCAACGCTGCTGCTGGCATGGAACGTATTGCCGATGTTGGTATCTACAGCACAGACGCTATCGTACGCCGTGCAGAATCTCTGCAACTGACAGCCGATGCGCGTGCACCACAAGCATGGATCAGCCAGGCTGATGCCAGCAAACTGGGTATTGCCGAAGGTGACATGGTGAGACTGAGCAAAACAGGCTCTACCCTGATCCCTGTGGGAATCGATCAATCTCTGCCTGATAATGTAATCAGGATTGCTGCGGGTCATGCCCTAACAGCTAATCTGGACGGCATGTTCGGTGCGATCAAACTGGAGCGTGCATAATGAATTTGCTGCTCACTATCCAGGAACTGGGCCAGCACTATCTTGGTGCCTTGTGGTTGCCTTTGTGGACACTGATCAAGATCGTCTGCATCACTTTGCCAGTGATGGGTTGTGTTGCCTACCTGACCTTGTGGGAACGCAAGATGATAGGCTGGATGCACATCCGTCTTGGCCCTAACCGAGTAGGCCCTGCAGGCTTGTTGCAGCCTATTGCCGATGCGCTGAAGCTGTTGCTCAAAGAAATCGTCATCCCAGCCAAGGCCAATAAAGTCTTGTTCGTGCTGGCACCTATCATGACCATCATGCCAGCGCTGGCAGCATGGTCGGTGATTCCTTTCGGCCCTGAAACTGTATTGGCGAATGTCAATGCCGGTTTGCTGCTGATCATGGCAATCACCTCGATGGAGGTCTATGGCATCATCATCGCCGGTTGGGCATCCAACTCCAAGTATGCTTTCCTCGGTGCCATGCGTGCTTCTGCACAGATGGTGTCCTATGAAATCGCCATGGGCTTCGTGCTGGTCATCGTGCTGATGGTATCTGGCAGCCTGAACATGACCGACATTGTCAATGCGCAAACCACAGGCTTTGCTGCCAGCCATGGTTTCAATCTGTTCTCATGGAACTGGTTGCCGTTGCTGCCTATGTTCGTGGTGTATGTGATTTCCGGTATTGCTGAAACCAATCGTCATCCATTTGACGTGGTTGAGGGTGAGTCCGAAATCGTTGCCGGTCACATGGTTGAATACTCCGGTATGTCCTTCGCCATGTTCTTCCTGGCTGAATACGCCAACATGATTTTAATCTCTGCCATGGCATCCCTGATGTTCCTCGGCGGCTGGTCGGCGCCGTTCAGCTTCCTGGATTTCATCCCTGGCTGGATCTGGCTCGGTATCAAGACTTTTGTTGTGGTTTCCATGTTCATCTGGGCACGCGCATCTTTCCCACGCTATCGCTATGACCAGATCATGCGCTTGGGCTGGAAAGTATTTATCCCGCTGACCCTGGTGTATCTGGTGATCGTCGCAGCATGGATGCAAACTCCATGGAATATTTGGAAGTAAGAGGCTAAAAAAATGGAAGCAATCAAGGATTTTTTTGGCAGCCTGATGCTGCGCGAGCTGATCAAGGGCCTGGCCCTGACAGGCCGCTATATGTTCGCCCGCAAGATCACGGTGCAATTTCCTGAGGAAAAAACACCGCAGTCCCCACGTTTTCGTGGCTTGCACGCCTTACGTCGCTACCCGAATGGGGAAGAGCGTTGCATCGCCTGTAAATTGTGTGAAGCAGTCTGCCCGGCAATGGCCATTACGATCGAATCTGATCAACGTGCCGATGGCAGCCGCCGTACTACCCGTTATGACATCGACCTGACCAAGTGCATTTTCTGTGGTTTCTGTGAAGAATCCTGCCCGGTCGATTCCATCGTGGAAACCCATGTGCTGGAATATCACGGTGAAAAACGCGGCGATCTGTATTTCACCAAAGAGATGTTGCTGGCTGTAGGTGATCGTTACGAGACACAAATTGCAGCAGCGCGTGCCGCTGATGCCACATACCGCTAACTGGACCTGGTTCGATATGGAATTTACTACCGTTTTATTTTATGTTTTGTCAGCGATCATGATAGTCGCTGCGATCCAGGTGATTTCTGCACGCAATCCTGTGCATGCTGCCTTGTTCCTGGTGCTGACCTTTTTCAATGCTGCAGGTATCTGGTTGTTACTGAAGGCGGAGTTCCTGGCCATCGTGCTGGTGCTGGTCTACGTTGGTGCGGTCATGGTGCTGTTCCTGTTTGTGGTGATGATGCTGGATATCAATCTCGATAAACTGCGAGAAGGGTTCTGGAGTCATTTTCCGGTTGCTGCTGCAGTTGGCGTCATCATCGTGCTGGAAATGTCGGCAGTTTTGCTGCGCGGCTTTTTGCGTCCGGATAATCATGTGCCAGCAGCGGCTGACAAGATAGGTAACACCAAATACCTGGGCATGGAAATTTTCACGCATTACCAGTTTGCTTTTGAGATTGCAGCGGCCATTTTATTGCTGGCTATCGTTGCTGCGGTTGCTTTGACTTTGCGTCGTCGTAAAGACAGTAAGTATTTTGATCCTGCTGCGGCAGTCAAAGTGAAAGCCAAGGACCGTATCCGTATCGTCAGCATGAAAGCTGAATCCGAACGCGCTGAGAATAATGCCACTGCTGCGGCAGCTACTGTGAATCCGGAGGCTTAAATGGCTTTGACTTTGAGTTTGACGCACTACCTGATTTTGGGCGCGATCCTGTTTGCGATCTCCATCGTCGGTATTTTCCTCAACCGTAAAAACATCATCGTCTTGCTGATGGCGATTGAATTGATGTTGCTGGCTGTGAATATCAATTTCATTGCTTTCTCCCATTATCTGGGTGATGCAGCAGGGCAGGTATTTGTATTCTTCATACTTACCGTTGCTGCTGCTGAGTCAGCGATAGGCCTGGCGATCCTGGTGGTGCTGTTCCGTAATCTGGACACCATCAATGTCGAAGACCTGGATGCGTTAAAAGGTTAATCAGTTTAATGGTGCGGATTGTCGCCTGCTGCGGCAGTCCGGTATACGCTGGCGATTTAGAAAAGTAATAAAGCTAACAAAGGGTCATCATGGCGGGGCAACTTAACCCACAATTATTATTGGCAGTACCACTGGCCCCTCTGGCCGGGTCTGCTATTGCAGGTTTGCTAGGAACCAAGTTCTTTGGCAATGTGGTCGGGCGAAAAGTGTCGCACACCGCGACCATACTTGGCGTACTGATAGCATTGGTTATATCTTGCATGACTTTGTCTGCCTTGCTGGATGGTGCTGCTACTTACAATGCAACCCTGTATCAATGGATGCAAGTCGGTAGCATGAAGCTGGAAGTAGGCTTCATGGTGGACAGCCTGACAGCGATGATGATGTGCGTCGTGACCTTTGTGTCGCTGATGGTGCATATCTACACCATAGGCTATATGGCAGAAGACGAAGGCTATAACCGTTTCTTCTCCTACATCTCCTTGTTCACTTTCTCCATGCTGATGCTGGTCATGAGCAACAATTTCCTGCAATTATTCTTTGGCTGGGAAGCTGTGGGTCTGGTCTCTTACTTGCTGATTGGTTTCTGGTACACCAAACCAACGGCAATCTATGCCAATATGAAAGCCTTTCTGGTCAACCGTGTCGGTGACTTTGGTTTCATCCTGGGTATAGGCTTGCTGGTCGCCAATACTGGTTCCATGAACTATGTTGAAGTATTTGCCAAGAAAAATGAATTGGCAGCCATGTTGTTGCCGCATACAGACTGGATGCTGATTACTGTTGCCTGTATCTGCCTGTTCATCGGCGCGATGGGTAAATCTGCACAATTCCCTCTGCATGTCTGGTTGCCAGATTCCATGGAAGGTCCAACCCCAATTTCTGCACTGATCCACGCGGCGACCATGGTTACTGCCGGTATCTTCATGGTGTCACGTATGTCACCATTGTTTGAATTGTCTGACACTGCCTTGTCCTTCATTCTGGTGATAGGTGCGATTACTGCACTGTTCATGGGTTTCATGGGCATCATCCAGAACGATATCAAGCGCGTCGTGGCTTATTCCACACTATCACAACTGGGTTATATGACCGTGGCACTGGGTGCTTCTGCCTACTCGGTTGCAGTATTCCATTTGATGACACATGCTTTCTTTAAAGCCCTGTTGTTCCTGGGTGCGGGCTCTGTGATTATCGGCATGCACCATGATCAGGATATCCGTAACATGGGTGGCTTGAGGAAGTACATGCCTATCACCTGGCTGACATCGCTGGCGGGTTCTCTGGCGTTGATAGGTACTCCTTTCTTGTCTGGTTTCTATTCCAAGGACAGTATTATTGAAGCGGTACAGGCCAGCCATTTACCCGGCGCCAGTTTTGCCCAGTTTGCTGTGCTGGCAGGTGTATTCGTGACGGCTTTCTATTCTTTCCGTATGTATTTCCTGGTCTTCCACGGCAAGGAAAACTTTGGCAAGGCGCATGCGCATGATCATCACGATGATCATAAAAATGCGCACAAAGATGCACACAAAGACGACCACCATGCTGCTGATGATCATCATGACGACCATCACCATGGTCTGGCTCCTGGCCAAAAACCGCATGAGTCACCATTAGTTGTCTGGTTGCCTTTGGTTCTGTTGGCGATTCCTTCGCTGTTCATCGGTGCGATTGCAATTGAGCCTATGTTGTTTGGTGGCTTTTTCAAGAACGTGATTTTTGTCAATGAAGCACATCATGCGATGGAAGAGCTGCACCATGAATTCCATGGCGCTGGTGCGATGGGTCTGCATTCCTTCATGACACCACCGTTCTGGCTTGCTCTGGCGGGTGTGGTAACTGCTTATGTGTTCTATATGGTCAAGCCTGAGATACCGGCCAAGATCAAGAGTACTTTCATGCCACTTTACACTTTGCTGGACAATAAGTACTACATGGATCGCTTCAACGAGATCGTGTTTGCCGGTGGCGCACGCATGCTGGGTGGTGGTTTGTGGAATATTGGCGACAAAGGCATCATCGATGGCCTGGTAGTTAACGGCAGTGCAAAACTGGTTGGCTGGGTCTCCAAATTGATACGTCATTTGCAGAGTGGTTATATCTATCACTATGCTTTTGTGATGATACTCGGCGTGATGGGTTTCCTGGCTTACACAGTGCTGTTTCCCTTTGCTAAATAAGTGACCACGGCTATAAAAAGATAATTATTATGCAGTCAACTTCTACTCTACTTAGCCTTTCGATCTGGTTACCGATAGCTTTCGGTATCTTCATACTGGCTTTTGGCCGCGATAACAATAATGCATTGGTACGCGGTGTGGCCTTGATAGGCTCGATTTGCAGTTTCATCGTCACACTGCCTTTGATCAAGCTTTTTGACAATACTGCGCATGGCATGCAGTTTGTTGAAAAACATAGCTGGATAGAACGCTTCAATGTGTTCTATGCCCTGGGTATAGACGGTATCTCTTTGTGGCTGGTGCCTTTGACCGCCTTCATCACGGTGATCGTCGTGATCGCAGCATGGGAAGTCATAGAAAAGCAAGTCTCCCAGTACATGGGCGCTTTCCTGATCTTGTCTGGCTTGATGATAGGCGTGTTCTGTGCAACTGATGGCATGTTGTTCTATGTCTTCTTTGAAGCCACGCTGATCCCTATGTATATCATTGTCGGTGTATGGGGTGGCCCGAACCGCGTATATGCTGCGTTCAAGTTCTTCCTTTACACCTTGATGGGTTCTTTGCTGACGCTGATTGCCATCATTTACCTGTACCTGAAAGCTGGTCATTCCTTTGATATCCTGGTATGGCATAAACTGCCTTTGCCATTGAGCACCCAGATCATGATTTTCTGCGCCTTCCTGATGGCGTTTGCAGTCAAGGTGCCAATGTGGCCAGTACATACCTGGTTGCCAGATGCCCACGTAGAAGCGCCTACTGGTGGTTCTGTCGTACTGGCTGCCATCATGTTGAAACTGGGTGCTTATGGTTTCTTGCGTTTCTCTCTGCCTATCGCACCTGATGCCAGCCATTACATGGCAGGTTTCATGATTACACTGTCGCTGATTGCTGTTATCTATATTGGTTTGGTAGCACTGGTGCAAAAGGATATGAAAAAGCTGGTGGCGTATTCTTCGATTGCACATATGGGCTTCGTGACGCTGGGTTTCTTCATGTTCAACGACATGTCAGTGCAGGGCGCTATCGTACAAATGATTTCTCACGGCTTTATCTCTGGCGCCATGTTCCTGTGTATCGGTGTCTTGTATGACCGCGTACACTCCCGCGAAATCGCTGACTACGGTGGCGTGGTCAATAAAATGCCGAAGTTTGCTGCCTTGTTCGTGCTGTTCTCCATGGCTAACTGCGGCTTGCCTGCAACTTCTGGTTTCGTCGGCGAGTTCATGGTGATCCTGGGTGCGGTACAGTTCAATTTCTGGATAGGCATGCTGGCAGCAACAGCCCTGATCTTTGGTGCAGCTTACTCTTTGTGGATGGTCAAGCGCGTGGTCTTCGGCAATATTACGAATGAACATGTTGCCCATCTGACCGACATCAACAAACGTGAATTCTTCATGCTGGGTGTATTGGCGATAGCGGTATTGGTGATGGGTTTGTATCCAGCACCATTTACAGATGCGATGCAGGTTTCAGTCACTGATCTGTTGCAACATGTGGCAGTTCCTAAGCTGACACCTTGACCGGGAATTTGGATAAGCAAGCCACGCAGTCTGCTTAGGGCAGGCGTGGCAGCAGATCAATGTTAGTAAAAAATGAATAATATGAACCTGATACCACTTTATCCTGAAATCTTTTTGCTGTTGGCTATCTGTGCCATCTTGCTGATAGATATGTTTTTGCCTGACAGCAAACGCAATGTCACTTATGCCTTGAGCATATTGGCATTGACGGTCTGTGGTGTCTTGACGGTAGCACTCGCTGAGCCAGTGAAGTCGGAGTATGTCAGTAACAATATGTTTGTTTCTGATCCCATGTCAGTGCTGCTGAAATTGTTCTCTTACATTGCTGTAGGTATGACCCTGATCTACTCCCGTCAGTATGTCAGTGACCGTGCCATGACGAATACGCATCTTGGTGGTGAATACTATGTCCTGGCCTTGTTTGCCTTGCTGGGCCAGATGGTGATGATTTCCGGTAATAACTTCCTGGTGATTTACCTGGGTCTGGAATTGATGTCCCTGTCTTTGTATGCCCTGGTTGCCTTGCGTCGTGAACATACTGTGTCTACCGAAGCGGCGATGAAGTATTTCATCCTCGGTGCACTGGCTTCTGGTTTCATGTTGTACGGTATTTCCATGTTGTACGGCGCTACCGGCTCCCTGCAATTGAATGAAGTCGTCAAAGCCACTGCGACAGCGACGGCAAACAAAACTATCCTGGTTTTTGGTATCGTTTTCCTGGTTGCCGGACTGGCGTTCAAACTGGGTGTCGTGCCTTTCCATATGTGGGTGCCTGACGTTTATCAGGGCGCACCAACTGCGGTGACTTTGTTACTGGGCGGCGCGCCTAAACTGGCAGCGTTTGCGATTACTTTCCGTTTGCTGGTTGAGGGGTTATTCCCGCTGGCGGTCGATTGGCAACAAATGCTGGTGGTGCTGGCAGTCTTGTCGATGGCGATAGGTAACCTGACTGCGATTGCGCAAACCAATTTGAAGCGTATGCTGGCTTATTCCACCATTTCACAAATGGGTTTCATGTTGCTGGGCTTGTTGTCTGGCGTGGCGAATGGCAATGCGGATCTGGCGGTGGATGCCTATAGTTCTTCTATGTTCTATAGCATTACCTATGTGTTGACCACGCTGGGTACTTTCGGCATCATCATGCTGCTGGCACGCTCGGGTTTTGAAGCAGAGAACCTCGATGACCTGAAAGGCTTGAACAAGCGCAATCCATGGTTTGCCTTCATCATGCTTTTATTGATGTTCTCACTGGCTGGTATCCCACCTATGATGGGTTTCTACGCCAAGCTGTCAGTCTTGCAAGCCGTGCTGTCCAGCGGTAAATTGTGGCTGGCGCTGGTTGCCGTGGCATTCTCGCTGATTGGTACTTTCTACTACCTGCGCATCGTCAAACTGATGTACTTTGATGAACCACTGGATCACAGTCCTATCGCTGCCAGTACTGACATGCGTATGGTTTTGAGCGTAAACGGTCTGCTCGTACTGGTTTTAGGTCTCATGCCTGGCTCCTTGATGACAGCCTGTGTGAACGCCATTTCCAATACACTTAAATACTGATACGGCCAGCAGTGGGTAATTCTGCATCTACCTGGTTAATCATTGTGTTGGCAGTTTTGGCTGCCAACCTGCCTTTCTTGAATGAGCGCTGCTTTGGCATCATTGCTTTGCAGCGCTTTGCATTCCTCAAATCTATTTTCTCCCGTGCTCCTGAGCTCATATCAATAGTGGATGTAGCTGCCTCGGATCCACGTGCTAACGGACTGATATTTTCCTTCAGTGATGCCTCACTTAATGAGCCGGCTCAAACCGAAATCTTGAACGAATCGTCTGCCGTAATTGTTAAATCACTGTGGCTGCGCCTCTTTGAATTGATTGTTCTCTATTTCATTGTTGGTGCCATCGCCTTTGTTCTTGAGTCAGCAGCGGGCAACCGTTTCCCGCAAGGCTGGGAGTTCTATGCCATCAATGCCTGCCTGTTCCTGGTATTGGCTTTCCCTGGTTTTGTATATCGCTACCTGAAGCGTAGTCATGGCTGAAAAAATCACCAGCAAGCTGGATCTGCAAGAAAACAAGATCAGCAGTGAGCTAGTGTATGAGGGCAGTTTTCTGAATGTCGATAAAGATGTCGTGTCTTTACCTGATGGACAGACTGCGACCCGTGAATACATACGTCACCCTGGTGCCGTCGTTATCATTCCCCTGTTTGATGATGGTCGCATCCTGCTGGAAAAACAGTTCCGCTATCCCTTGCATCAAGTCTTCATAGAATTCCCGGCAGGAAAAATAGATGAGGGTGAAGACCCCTTGCTGTGCGCTCAGCGCGAGTTGCGTGAAGAAACTGGCTATACCGCCAGCGACTGGTCTTTCGTCTGCACCATACACAACGCCATCGCGTATTCAGACGAACACCTGGACATCTACCTGGCCAAGGGCTTGACGGCAGGGCAGGCCGCCCTCGATGAAGAAGAATTCCTCGAAGTATTCACCGCCACGCTGCCAGAGATGCTGGACTGGATCAAATCCGGCCAGATCACCGACGTAAAAACCGTCATAGGCACATTCTGGCTGGAGAAAATCCTGGCTGGTAAGTGGTGATTAGAACTTGAAGTTGTAAAAAACTTGAAAACGAAAAAGCCGCTGATCAGCGGCTTTTTCGCATTAGGACTTCATTTCAAACAGTAGTGTCAAGAAGGCCTGAGTAAACGTAGCGAGCAACGCAAGTTTGAGTTAAGAAGCGCAGTCGTACGAACGTACGATGACGAATTTGCAAAAAACAGCAGGCTCAAAATCGCCCCGCGCAGTAGCTTAATCAGCGCCTCATGGCTACATGTTTGGATAATTAGGTCCTCCGCCACCTTCAGGCGTCACCCAGACGATATTCTGTGTCGGGTCCTTGATGTCGCAGGTTTTGCAATGCACGCAGTTTTGCGCATTGATTTGCAGGCGGTCTGCACCTTCCTCGGTTTTCACGAACTCATACACTCCAGCCGGGCAATAACGCGCTTCTGGACCTGCAAATTTGGCCAGATTGACTGCGACCGGCACATCGGCATTCTTCAAAGTCAAATGGATGGGTTGATCTTCTGCATGATTGGTGTTTGAGATAAACACGGAGGACAAACGATCAAAAGTCAGCTTGCCATCCGGTTTCGGATAAACAATGGGCGTGAAATCTGATGCAGGGCGCAGGCATTCATGGTCGGCCTTGCTATGATGCAGGGTCCATGGTGCCTTGCCACGCAAGACGACCTGATCCAGCCACACCAGAGGCGAACCATAAGTACCGCGCTTGAGTAAAGGTTTGACATTGCGTGCGGTGTACAACTCTTCATGCAACCAGGATTGTTCAAACGCTGTTGAATAAGCACTCAGTTCGTCATGCTGGCGATTGGAAGATACGGCTTCAAAGGCGGCTGTTGCTGCCAGCATGCCAGTCTTGATGGCAGCATGGCTACCCTTGATGCGGCTCATGTTGAGGAATCCAGCGTCGCAGCCTATCAATGCACCACCCGGGAACACTAGTTTAGGCAGGGATTGCAAGCCACCAGCGGTGATAGCACGTGCACCATAAGAAATACGCTTGCCGCCTTCAAAGAAGGTACGGATAGAAGGATGGGTCTTGAAGCGCTGGAATTCTTCGTAAGGCGAGAGATACGGGTTTTCATATGCCAGGCCAACCACATAGCCAACTGCCACCAGATTATCTTCCAGATGGTACAGGAAAGAACCGCTGTAGTGATCCATCATAGGCCAGCCGGTCGTGTGTACGACCAGACCTTGCTTGTGCTGCTTGGGATCGATTTCCCATAATTCCTTGATACCTATGCCATAGGATTGCGGGTCTTTGCCCTTGTTCAAGTCGTATTTGGCGATGACTTGTTTGCCCAGATGGCCACGTGCGCCTTCGGCAAACAGGGTGTACTTTGCATGTAACTCCATGCCGAGCTGGAAAGCGGAGCTTGGCTGGCCATGGCGATCTACGCCCATATTGCCGGTGGCCACACCTTTGACTGAGCCGTCATCGTTATACAAGACTTCTGCTGCTGCAAAACCTGGGAATACTTCCACGCCCAGGGCTTCAGCCTGCTGGCCCAGCCAACGCGTCACATTGGCCAGTGAGACGATGTAGTTACCATGATTTTCGAAACAGGCCGGCAGCGTCCAGTTTGGAGCTCGGTATGCGCTTTTCTCGGTCAGCACCAGTACGCGGTCTTCAGTGACTTCGGTATTCAGCGGCGCACCCATTTCCTTCCAGTTAGGAAAGAGTTCAGTCAGTGCTTTGGGGTCCATGACTGCGCCAGACAAGATGTGCGCGCCAGGTTCGCCGCCTTTTTCCAGTACACAGACAGATACTTCCGAACCTTTTTCTGCCGCAAGTTGCTTGATCTTGATGGCGGCTGACAGGCCAGCGGGTCCGCCACCGACGACGACGACGTCATATTCCATTGCGTCGCGAGGACCGTACTGTTCAAGTATGCTTTGTGTCATGGCTATTTTCACTTTCTGAAGATTTTCGAACGAGCGTGCTTATTTGCTGTCAGCATGTTATCTGCTGTGAATGTATTGCGCAAGCGAGGAGGGGCTCGAATTTTTATTGTTGTAGATACTTAAAATACACAGAATTATCGCAGAGCCAACTTTGGTATGCATCAAGATCGTGCAAAATAGCAGGAAAATTTCTGTAAAAATTTCCAAGTAACTCAAATCCATACAACATAAGCATAATCAGTATGTCATCATAGAGTCTTATAGATTAGTGAATTTATTCCAAATATTGCGGAGAATCAGATGGGCATAGAAGTTAATTTCGAAGGCAAGATTGCATTGGTAACTGGTGCTTCCAGTGGTCTTGGCGCACGATTTGCAAAAATTCTGGCGCAGGCAGGTGCACAAGTCGTGCTGGCATCGCGCCGCATAGACAGGCTTAAAGAATTGCGTGCTGAAATCGAATCTGAAGGTGGTGCAGCCCACGTAGTTGCTCTGGATGTCACTGATTATGGCAGCATCAAATCAGCAATTGCCCATGCCGAGACCGAGGCGGGCCCTATCGATATCCTGATCAATAATTCAGGTGTATCAACCACGCAACGCCTGGTCGATGTAACACCCGACGATTATGCCTATGTCATGGATACCAATCAGCGTGGCGCTTTTTTTGTAGCGCAGGAAGCAGCCAAGCGCATGATCGCCCGCCACAAGGGTGATCCCAAAAAACAGCATCGCATCATCAATATTGCTTCAGTAGCAGGCTTGCGTGTATTGCCGCAGATAGGCATTTACTGCATGAGCAAAGCAGCGGTCATCCATATGACCAAGGCCATGGCAGTAGAGTGGGGTAAGTATGGCATTAATGTGAATGCAATTTGCCCGGGTTATATTTCTACCGAAATCAATTCAGATTATTTTTCTACAGACGCCGGTCAAAAGCTGGTCGACATGTTGCCAAGGAAACGGGTGGGCATGCCAGAAGACCTGGATGGCTTGCTGCTCTTGCTGGCGGCTGAAGAATCACGTTTCCTCAATGGTGCCATCGTCACGGCAGATGATGGTATGAGCGTGCAATGATAGAGAATAAGGTTACGGAAAAGAAGCTGGTCTATACCGTCACCATTCCTATCCGGTGGGGCGATATGGATGCCATGGGCCATGTCAACAATACTGTGTACTTTCGCTATATGGAACAAGCGCGGATAGAGTGGTTGAGCATGATGGGTTGCCTGCCGGATGACAAGGGTAATGGCCCCGTCATCGTTAATGCCTATTGTACCTTCAAGAAACCCTTGAAATATCCGGGACAGGTGGAAGTGTGTACCTATATCGGTGCAGCAGGCCGCAGCAGTTTTGAAACCATGCAGGAAATGCGCTCAGTTGGGGATGGCTATGCCCTGTATGCGGAGGGGGGCGCCAAAGTCGTCTGGGTGTCAGCCGAGACTGGCAAGTCTGAGGCTTTACCTGAAGCGATCAAGCAAAAATTAAGTGAAATCAAGGTCGCAAAACGTAAAACTAAGGCTGTGAATATTTAAGTTCAACTTGTTAAGCCAGGTCTGGTGTCGCCAGTGGTAAGGCTCAGCGCATGATGCCAAGCAGCTTGTGTACCAGTTCGCTGGAGGTCGCCGAATTGAATTTTCGCATGAGTTTGGCCCTGTGCATTTCCACGGTTCGTGGGCTGAGGTCTATCTGGCGGGCGATCAGCTTGCTGGTCTTCCCTTCTACCAGCAGGGCCGCAATTTCACGTTCACGCGGTGTCAGTTCTGCGGTGACCGGGCGTTTGGCGCTGAGATCTTCAAAAGTCCAGATGCCGGCGGCGTGTGGGTTATCCTTGTTCAGGCCGCGGCCAGAAACGTGGCACCAGAACAGTTCCTGGTTGGCGCGCTTCATGATGCGTTCGTCAGAATAATAGCCTTTGGCATTCATGATGGGGGTGATGCGTGCACCGGTACGTTCAAACTCGTCAGGACTAGGATAAAGTACCAGGAAAGACTGGCCCAGCAATTCGTCTTTTTGATAGCCAAACATTTTCGCCAGATCATCATTGCAGGCATGGATTATGCGGTTTTGCGACACACACATACCAACTGGTGCATGTTGAAAGATGGATTCAAAATCGATGGGCTGTACGGCATTCATTTCTGCGGTCCACTGACAGGTTTGTAGTAAAGGCGTATTTTTACGGTATTGCGCAGTATAACGCAGCATCATATCCTGTAAGGCTAATGATTTGTTGGGTGCTCT
Organism: Undibacterium sp. JH2W; assembly: GCF_049340425.1. Taxonomy (NCBI): domain Bacteria; kingdom Pseudomonadati; phylum Pseudomonadota; class Betaproteobacteria; order Burkholderiales; family Oxalobacteraceae; genus Undibacterium; species Undibacterium sp. JH2W. Next base: position 391,170 of record NZ_JBMPOT010000002.1, read on the forward strand.
GCTGCATTTGCAGAGGCCAATTGACGAAAAGAAATATCGATTTACAACCTGGAGAGGGGACAATATGGACAAAGTTTATCCTGATGCAGCCAGTGCTCTGGCTGGTATTATCAAGGACGGCCAGACTATCGCCGTAGGCGGTTTTGGTCTGTGCGGCATACCTGAAGCACTGATTGCTGCCTTGCGTGATTCTGGCGTTAAAGAACTGACCGCCATTTCCAATAATGCCGGTGTTGATGGCTTTGGCCTGGGCCAGTTGCTGACAACCCGCCAGATCAAGAAAATGATTTCATCCTATGTAGGTGAAAACAAGGAATTTGAACGCCAGTACCTGGCTGGCGAACTGGAACTGGAATTCACGCCTCAAGGTACGCTGGCCGAAAAACTGCGCGCTGGTGGTGCCGGCATCCCGGCTTTCTTCACCAAGACTGGCGTAGGTACTATCGTTGCCGATGGTAAGGAAATCCGCGAATTCGATGGCCAAAAATATGTGATGGAACGCTCACTGGTATCCGACGTATCCCTGGTCAAAGCCTGGAAAGCCGATAAGGCGGGCAATCTGGTGTATCGCAAGACGGCGCGCAACTTCAACCCCAACGTGGCGATGGCTGGCAAGGTCACCGTGGCCGAGGTCGAAGTGCTGGTCGAAATTGGTGAGCTGGACCCGGATGAAGTCCACACACCAGGTATTTTCGTGCAGCGCATTGTTGTCAATGCCAATCCCGAAAAACGTATAGAACAGCGTACCGTACGCCCATCGAAATAATCAGAGCAGGAGACAAGACATGGCATGGAATCGTGATGAAATGGCTGCGCGCGCAGCAAAAGAATTGCAAGACGGCTTTTACGTCAATCTGGGCATAGGCTTGCCGACCATGGTTGCTAACCATGTGCCACAGGGTATGGAAGTCTGGTTGCAGTCAGAAAACGGCTTGCTGGGCATAGGTCCGTTCCCGACAGAAGAAGAGGTTGATCCCGACATGATCAATGCCGGCAAGCAGACGGTAACGACCTTGCCTGGCTCATCCATCTTCAGCTCGGCTGACTCTTTCGCCATGATACGTGGCGGCAAGATCAATCTGGCTATTCTGGGGGCGATGCAGGTCAGTGAGTTTGGCGACCTGGCCAACTGGATGATCCCCGGCAAGATGGTCAAGGGTATGGGCGGTGCCATGGATCTGGTGGCAGGCGTAGGCCGCGTCGTAGTCTTGATGGAGCATGTCGCCAAGGGCGATGTCCATAAAATCCTGAAAATCTGCAACTTGCCGTTGACTGGTGTAGGTGTGGTGAATCGTATCATCACCGATCTGGGTGTGATTGATGTTACTCCTGCTGGCTTGAAACTGGTGGAACTGGCAAGCGGCGTCAGCAAGGAAGAAATCATCGCCAAGACAGAGGCGGCACTGGATGTCAGTGCTGTTGCCTGATTAGCTAGTGAACTAAGCCGTCTATGAGCAAAAAGCCGATGTTATCTGCATCGGCTTTTTGTTTTTCTGATATTGGACTAGTGAGATTTATTTTTTCGGTGGCATCATCGGTGGCTTCACATCGCCACAATCATTGCCCAGCCACTTGCCCGTGGTTTCCATATGCTGGGTAACTGGTTTGCCATGAGATACACCTTTAAAATCATAGGTGGAACTCAAGGTGTCAGGGCTAAAGCTACCTTTGATATTACCCGTACCCTTCAGTTCAGGCATATCGCAAACGATATCTCCAGAATAGGTATTGCCTGAACGGCTGAAATTCTTGTTTTGACATTGCTGGTCATGGCCACCGGAAGGTGGTTTGTCTTGTTCTACCATTTCCTTGGTGTAGCAGACTTTATGCACCATGGCACCATTTTGCATATCGGGCATTTTAATGCCCATCTGCTTCATTTTTTCCAGCTGTTCGGGCGGTATCTTGGGCATGGCCTTCATGGCGTCTGACTTCATGGTCATTTCCCACAGGCCAGGTTTCATTCTGTCTGCTGCGAGGCAAGTGACAGCCGTCATGAGGATGGCAGAAATGCCAGTGAGGCGGACAAGAACATGCATGAGAAGCTCCCGTTTTTAGTGTTGATTACTATACATCTGAAAAAAGCAGGATGAAAGCAAAAAAAACGTATATGTCGCATTCTCGCCTTCGGCATGAAGGTCTGGCCAAATGCTGGGTAGCGCATTCTTGGATGGTGAGTTTGTGGCACCACTATTCCAGCTCCCGCTGATTTAACTTGCTCCCTTTATTGCGCTGAAACAAGACATATTGCATGCTATTTTTGTCTAAAAAACATGCGTTCCAGTAGATAACAATGATTTTAAGCGCAACGAACGGTAAAATGTCGGTCATAAGCGCTAGTAAAAATACTGTTCAAGAGGATAATCCATGCAGGCCAGACGCAAATCAGTGCAATGTATCTCGCCTACCGGCTTGCACGCCATGTCATATAAAGAGTGGGGTGACCCACTTAATCCCAAGGTGCTGATCTGTGTGCACGGTTTGTCGCGTGTGGCAGAAGACTTTGATTCCCTGGCGCCAGCCTTGTGCCATGAATACCGCGTTGTGTGTCCTGACGTGGTTGGCCGTGGTTATTCGGGGCGCTTGCGCAATCCCATGCACTACCAGATACCGCAGTATGTCAGCGATATGGTCAGCCTGCTGGCGCGACTGGATGCTGAAACCGTGCACTGGTTTGGTACATCCATGGGGGGCTTGATAGGCATGAGTCTTGCAGGCTTGCCGGATAATCCTGTCAAAAAATTGGTGTTGAATGATGTGGGGCCAGTTCTCAATCCCGATGCCCTGGCTAGGATAGGCGACTACATAGGTCAGGACGTACGCTTTGACAGTTTTGATGAAGCGCAAGCCTATATCAAGGCGATCTCGATTTCCTTTGGTCCGCATAGCCCGGCGCAGTGGGAAAAACTGGCTCGTGACGTCTTGCGTCAAAATGAGCAGGGACAGTGGGTGCGACACTATGATCTAGGCCTGGCTCAGCCTATCAAGGCCAGCACGCCAGAACTGGCGGCAATTGCCCAAACCATGTTGTGGGCGGCGTATGATGCGATACAGTGCCCGACTTTACTGGTACGCGGGGCAGATTCAGATTTGCTGACTGCCGAGTCGGCGCACGCGATGACGCAGCGTGGACCGCGTGCACGACTGGTGGAGTTTGCAGGCGTGGGTCATGCGCCAACGTTTGTCCAGCCTGAGCAGATAGCAGTGGTTGTTGATTTTTTGTTAAACCAAAATTAAGAAAAAAATGAGTATCCAAAGATTTCACGTAGGCCCACGTTTGTCCGAAACTGCCATTTTTAATAAAGTTGTCTACCTGGCTGGACAAATCCCTGATGATGCCAGCCAGGATATAGCAGGACAAACGGCGCAAGTGCTGGCCCATATAGACCGTTTGCTGACTGAAGCAGGTAGCGACAAGTCGCGCATACTCAGTTGCCAGATATTTTTATCCGATATCAGCCTGATAGGCAGCATGAACCAGGTATGGGATGCCTGGGTTGCAGAAGGTAATTCTCCACCACGTGCTACGGTAGAAGCCAGGCTGGCCAATCCTGATTGGCTTATAGAGGTCGTTGTCACTGCAGCACAGATATAAATCATATGGTATCAATCTCGACTACTGCAACAGAAGCCGCTTTTCTGGAAGGCTTGTCGGAAGCCGACGCCGAACGCGTCATGGCTGCCCTGGAATATGTGACGCCGTTGTATGCCAGTAAATGTGTGATCACGGAGCAGAATGCACTGCAATTTGTAAATGGCGTGGTGGCGACGCTGGCCATGTTGCGTACCGATGTTGATACCCGTATCGCTGCCATTTTGTTTGAATTGCCAGACCTGAACCCGATAGCAGCAGAGCAGATAGAAATCCGCTTTGGCAAAGAAATCGCTGACCTGGTCACAGGTATACGTCGCCTGATGAAATTGCGCGAAGCCGCTTTGACACAACACGATGTAGGTCGTGGTAAAGACGCTGCCGAAAAAGCCGCCAGCCAGATGGAAACCCTGCGCAAGATGGTGCTGGCCATGGCCATCGATATGCGCGTGGTCCTTGTGCGACTGGCATCCCGGGTCACCACCTTGCGCTATTTTGCTGAGTGCAAACGAGAAGATGGCGCGGCCCAGCAATATGCCAGTGAAACCATGGACTTGTATGCGCCGCTGGCAAATCGCCTCGGTGTCTGGCAACTCAAATGGGAGTTGGAGGACCTGTCCTTCCGTTTTCTCGAGCCGCAACAATACAAACGCATTGCCAAGATGCTGGAAGAAAAACGGCTGGAACGCGAGAGCTTTGTTGTCAATGCCATAGAAAGGCTGAACAAGGAATTGCAGATAGCTGGCGTTAAGGCAGAAGTGTCTGGCCGCCCCAAGCATATCTACAGTATCTGGAAAAAAATGAAGGGTAAGTCAGTCAACTTTGATGAGTTGTATGACGTGCGCGCTTTTCGCGTCATCGTTGATGACATCAAGGATTGCTACACCGTCCTTGGCTTGGTGCACAATGCCTGGACGCCGATACCCAAAGAGTTTGACGATTACATTTCCCGCCCTAAACCGAATGGCTATAAATCATTGCATACGGTCGTGGTGGTAGAAGATGGCAGGCCACTGGAGGTGCAGATACGTACGCGTGAAATGCACCAGTTTGCTGAATATGGCGTGGCTGCTCACTGGCGTTATAAAGAGTCGGGTGGGTCGAATTTCTCTGCTCAGGAATACGACGAAAAAATTGCCTGGCTCAGGCAATTGCTGGCCTGGAAAACCGACGTCACTGATGTCGTCGTTGAGCAGGAAGAGCTGCAGCGTGAATGGGTGGAAAAGCTCAAGGCTGCCAGCCTTGATGACAGAATTTATGTGTTGACCCCGCAAGCCCGGGTCATAGAACTGCCTTGCAATTCCACGCCTGTCGATTTTGCTTACCACTTGCATACCGATGTTGGCCATCGTTGCCGTGGTGCGCGGGTTGATAATGTCATGGTGCCGCTGAACACGCCCCTGCAAAATGGCCAGACGGTAGAGATTATTACGCTTAAGGTCGGTTCTTCCCAGGCTGGCCCATCGCGTGACTGGCTCTCACCTGATTATTCTGCCAGCACTCGTACACGCACTAAAATCCGCGCTTGGTTCAATGCCATCGATCAGGAAGAAACTTTGTCGAATGGCCGTGCCCTGGTGGAGAAAACCCTGCAGCGCGAAGGCAAGACGGCAGTCAATCTTGAAGAGTTGGCGCGCAAGCTGGGTTTTGCGGATGTCAATGATCTCTTCCTGTCTGTAGGTAAAGATGAATTCAGCCTCAGGCAAATCGAAACAGTCTTGCGTGAAAATGTACCCGAAGCAGAGCCGGATGAACTCAGTTTCACAAATAAGAGCCGTGCTTCCAGTGTTACGCAAGGTGCCAAATCCGGCGTGCTGGTGGTTGGCACGGAAGGTTTGATGACGCAACTCGCGCGCTGCTGTAAACCAGCACCGCCAGATGATATTGTTGGCTTCGTCACACGTGGCAAGGGCGTGTCGATACACCGCCTGACTTGCAAGAACTTTGCTGAAATGCGCAACAAGGCACCAGAGCGGGTGATACAAACCACTTGGGGTGATCATGGCAGGGATACGGTCTATCCCGTCGATATCTTTGTGCTGGCACAAGATAGACAAGGTTTGTTGCGTGATATTTCCGAGGTATTTTCACGCGAAAAAATCAATGTCATCGGCGTCAATACCCAGAGTGCAAAATCCCAGGCGCGTATGTCGTTTACTGTGGAAATCGGTGGTACTACACAACTGCAAAAGGCACTGCATGTGTTGCATGAAGTCAGCGGTGTGCTGGAAGTGCGCAGGAATTGAATTCCAATAATTTGAGTTTGCAGGTAGAGAAGCTCGTGGAGAAATGATTTGCTGTTAGAGATAGCAATAGGCGATGCCTATGGTGCGGGCTTCGAGTTTTGTCCACGAGAAAAGATCGTACTCGGCAATACGCTTGAACAATACGTGCCACATGGGCTGGGTATAGCGGCTGGTCACTATACAGATGATACGCAGATGAGTATTGCAGTTGCCGAAGTCTTGCTGGCGGATAGTGATTACTCAGGCAATGCATTTGCCGATGCCTATGTCAGATGCTATAAGCGCGATCAGCGGCAAGGCTACGCCAGGGGACTGCAAGGTTTGCTGGATTTGTGTCGGGACGGTGCTGATCTCAGAGAGCGAATTTCACCAGAGAGTCGTCGCAATGGTGCTGCAATGCGTTCCGTTCCTTTGGGTTTGATTGCGGATAAGAATCTGTTGGCACAAGCTGCGCGCGAGCAAGCCATGGTGACCCACAATACAGTGGAAGGCATTTTGTCTTCACATGTTGTTGCGCTCATGTCGCATGCACTTTTATATGATAAGGCAAGGCTGGCCGAGTTGCCTGACCTCATATTGAAGATAACAGGTTTTGTATTGCGGGATGACTGGCATGATGAAGTGGAATGTGATGCACTGCAAACCTTACATGCCGTTAATACCGCCTTGCAGGCTAATCGCTGCATGTCAACACTCTTGCTTGATTGTGTCAATTTCGGTGGTGATGTAGACAGTGTCGCGGCGATCGCGATGGGGCTTGCTTCATTGGCGCCAGAATATGTTGTTGATATTCCGGGATCGCTGTTGAGTGGTCTTGAATTGGGTCAATTTGGCAGTAGTTATTTGCGTCAGCTTGATGTGGCGCTGGCTCAGCGCTATCCGGTGTTGGGTCTGCAGCTTCAGCGGCAGCCATAATTTTAACTGCAGCAAAGCCGCATCATTCTTCCTCTTCGCTTACTTCTGCCTGCAGGGTAATGTGATCGATCCCGTGCTTGCTGAGCAGCATGGCTTTGACGCTTTGTAATATGCGCGGCCAGGCACTGATATCTTCGATTTCAAGATGGCCTATCAGGGCAGGATAACCAGGCGACATTTCCCATACATGCAAATCGTGTACGGAAAGTACGCCATTGATATCCTCCAGGTCGGTACCGATTTGTACGTAGTCTATATGATGGGGCACGCCTTCCATCAGGAAATGGTAAGACTCTTTTAATACGGAGAATGTGGATTTCAAAATCAGTAGTGATACAAAGATCGATAGCAATGGATCGATTTGCATCCAGCCGGTTTTATAAATTACAGCACCAGAAATAATTGCGGCGATAGAGCCCAATAAATCCCCCATGACATGGACCAGGGCGGCCTTGGTATTGATGCTTTCCTTATCATGTGACAGCACCCAGGCAACCGCGATATTAATAACCAGGCCTATGCCGGCGACCAGCATGACGGTGCCGCCTTGCACGGTCTCCGGTGCAGATAGTCTTTGTATCGCTTCTTTGCATATCCAGGCAATTACACCCAGCATGGCCAGGCCATTGACAAAAGCTGCCAGTGCTTCAGCGCGGCCAAAGCCAAAAGAATTTTTTGCGGTAGGTGGGCGCTTAGCAATGATTTGGGCTAACAAGGCCAAGCCCAGAGCGGCGGCATCGGTCACCATATGGCCAGCATCAGAGATCAGAGCCAGGGAATTCGATAAAAAACCAAAAGCGACTTCAACTCCGGCAAAGCCCAGCGTCAAACCCAGCGCCCACGCCAGGATTTTTTGGCTGCGATTCTCGAAGTAATGCCTGTGTTCTGCATCACCGCGTCGATGGTCATGCAAATGATCGCTACTTTGATGGTGGGAGTGGGTAGGCATTGATAGGTATTCTGTCATTTTGTATATGTTATTAGTGTAGCCGAAGGTGGGCGCCTGTATATAGGCATACCGGGTTTCTGCTGTGTACTTGCCTTAATTGCTGGCGCAAATTACTCAGGAAAATGGTGAATGGAATTTTTTTGCCCATGGGGGCTAGTAATTTCCCTAAAGCCTCTGCTATACTCTTGTTTCTTAGGCGCGTAGCTCAGCTGGTTAGAGCACTACCTTGACATGGTAGGGGTCGTTGGTTCGAGTCCAATCGTGCCTACCAAAGATTTTAAAATTATTAAAACATTATAGTTAAGAGCGAGAAAGGCATCCCAGGTTATGACACCGCGAACTACCACTAAACTGGTTTGGGAGCGACTCTAGTCGAGGATACTTTTCGTTTGAAACAAACTGAAAAAGCGCGGCTAGCCGTGCTTTTTTTTCGTCTGCGTTTTTTAGACTCATCTTTTATCTCAATTATTTTTGTATTTTTTCCGCTTTGGAGAGTGACATGGTTTCAGTAAAACTTCCTGATGGTTCGCAACGACAATTCGATGCGCCGGTAACGGTGGCGCAAGTTGCTGCCAGCATCGGTGCTGGCCTGGCAAAAGCTGCTCTGGCTGGTCGCGTTAATGGCAAGCTGGTCGATACCTCGCATCTGATTGATACTGACGCAGATCTGGCCATTGTCACGGACAAGGATGCTGATGGTCTGGAAGTGATTCGTCACTCTACTGCTCACTTGCTGGCCTATGCCGTCAAGGAATTGTATCCAGATGCGCAAGTCACTATTGGCCCAGTCATCGAAAATGGTTTTTACTATGACTTTTCCTACAAGCGCCCATTTACGCCGGATGACCTGGTAGCGATAGAAAAGAAAATGGCTGAGCTGGCGAAAAAAGACGAGCCAGTAACGCGCAAGGTCTTGCCGCGTGATGAGGCTGTTGCCTACTTCAAATCCATAGGTGAAGCCTATAAGGCCGAGATCATAGAATCGATTCCTGCTGACCAGGATGTGTCTTTGTACACAGAAGGCAATTTCACAGATTTGTGCCGTGGTCCGCATGTGCCATCAACTGGCAAGCTGAAAGTATTCAAGCTCATGAAGCTGGCCGGTGCCTACTGGCGTGGTGACTCCAAAAACGAGATGCTGCAACGTGTCTACGGTACTGCTTTTGCCAGGAAAGAAGATCAGGAAGCTTATCTGCACATGCTGGAAGAAGCAGAAAAGCGCGATCACCGCAAGCTTGGCAAGGCGCTGGACTTGTTCCATTTCCAAGACGAAGCTCCTGGCCTGGTGTTCTGGCATGCCAAGGGCTGGACTATCTGGCAGCAAGTTGAGCAATACATGCGCAAGGTCTATCAGGACTGTGGTTATCAAGAAGTTAAAGGCCCGCAAATTCTGGATAAGAGCCTGTGGGGTAAGACTGGTCACTGGGATAACTATAAAGACAATATGTTTGTCACTGAATCCGAGAGCCGTGAATATGCCTTGAAGCCGATGAATTGCCCTGGTCATGTACAGATTTTTAATTCTGGCATGAAGAGCTATCGTGATTTGCCTTTGCGTTTTGGCGAATTCGGTCAATGTCACCGCAATGAGCCGTCTGGCGCGCTACATGGCATCATGCGCGTGCGTGGTTTTACCCAGGATGATGGTCATATTTTCTGTACTGAAGAGCAAATCCAGGATGAGGTCATGGCTTTCCATCCGCAAGCGATGAAAGTGTATGAAGACTTTGGCTTTGAAAAAATCTTCATCAAGCTGGCCTTGCGTCCTGAAAACCGCATCGGTAGCGACGAAATCTGGGATAAGGCGGAAGCTACCCTGCGTACTGCACTGAGTTCCTGTGGCGTTGAGTGGGAAGAATTGCCGGGCGAGGGCGCTTTCTATGGTCCTAAAATCGAATATCACCTGAAAGACAGCCTGGGTCGTCCATGGCAGGTTGGTACTATGCAAGTCGACTTCTTCATGCCAGGTCGCCTGGGTGCGGAATATGTTGCAGATGACAATAGCCGCAAAGTGCCTATCATGTTGCACCGTGCGATTGTTGGCTCCATGGAGCGTTTCATTGGTATCTTGATAGAAAATCATGCTGCTGCCTTGCCTTTGTGGTTGGCACCAGTGCAAGTTTCTGTCCTGAATATCTCGGAATCGCAGGCGGAGTATTCACAATCTGTTGCAGAAATCCTGAAGAAACAAGGGTTTAGAGTAAATACTGATTTGCGTAATGAGAAAATTACCTATAAAATACGCGAGCATTCCATTCAAAAACTGCCATATATCCTCGTGATAGGCGACAAAGAGAGGGATGCCAATACAGTGGCTGTGCGTACGCGTGGCAATCTGGATCTGGGGGTAATGCCTCTGGACGCCTTTATAGCTCGTTTAAAAAACGAAGTTGAAACCAAGGTTTAACAGATTAGCAGCGACCCTGTTTTAAACAGGGCTGCATAGCCTTTTATTATTATTTTCGAAGGAAACTGCAATAGCTACTGACAAGTCACATCGCATCAACGGTGAAATTACAGCGCCAGAAGTGCGCTTATCCGGCGTTGAGAACGAGCCTCTGGGCATCGTAAAACTGGGTGAAGCCTTCCGTTTAGCGGAAGAGGCCAATGTTGATTTGGTGGAAATAGCGCCGACGGCGCAGCCGCCAGTTTGCCGTTTGATGGATTACGGCAAGTTCAAATACCAGGAGCAAAAGAAAGCTCACGAAGCCAAGCTGAAGCAAAAAGTCATACTGGTCAAGGAAGTCAAATTCCGTCCGGGTACAGATGATGGTGATTACAATATCAAATTGCGTAATCTGACCAAGTTCCTGGATGATGGCGACAAGACCAAGATCACACTGCGTTTCCGTGGTCGTGAAATGGCGCATCAGGAAATCGGCATGCGTATGTTGGAGCGTTTGAAGGCTGATCTGGAGCCGTATGGCCAGGTCGAGCAGTTTCCAAAGATGGAAGGTCGTCAGATGATCATGATTCTGGCACCTAAGAAAAAGAAATAATGAGAAATGACAGAGAATAAGTTTTGCTTATTTTCTGTTTGTTTCTTGAGTAGGTTTGTGAGGCACGCATTTGCGCGCATTGCGAAAGACTCATCCTCAGGGTGGGTCACAATAAGTGAGAAGTAGGCATCCAAGAGTAGCGATTGTTGCTGCCACCTACCATCATATAAAAGTGGAGCTGTCTTAAAAGACAGATAGTACTATGCCAAAAATGAAGACGAAAAGCAGCGCCAAGAAGCGCTTCCGCGTCCGTCCAGGTGGAACCGTTAAACGCGGTCAAGCTTTCAAACGTCACATTCTGACCAAGAAAACTACCAAGAACAAACGTCAATTGCGCGGTTCCGTAGGTGTTCATGACACCAACATGGTATCCGTCATGCGCATGATGCCAACAGCTTAACCTCATACTCATTATTTAAGGAGTTATTATGCCTAGAGTAAAACGTGGGGTTACAGCTCGTGCCCGTCATAAGAAAGTTCTCAACCTTGCTAAAGGTTACCGTGGTCGTCGTAGTAAGGTATTCCGTATTGCCAAGCAAGCAGTTATGCGCGCTGGTCAATATGCATACCGCGATCGCCGCAACAAGAAACGTGTATTCCGCGCTTTGTGGATCACACGTATCAATGCAGCGGCTCGCCAGCATGGCCTGACTTACAGCGTGTTTATGAACGGCCTGAAAAAAGCCGCAATTGAACTCGACCGTAAAGTACTGGCTGACATGGCTGTGACTGACAAACCAGCATTCGCTGCGATTGTTAATCAAGTTAAAGCTAACCTGGCTGCTTAATCACATTAGTGATCGCAATCAGTGAGTCGTAGTGACTGACCAAGGTCAGTTGCAAATATCAAGCGGGGCAGAGGTTGAATCCTATGCCCCGTTTTGTTTTCAGATCATTATTTCAGCTTCACAGTAAGCGGGAACAAGGCATGAACCCTTTAGATCAAATCGTCAGCCAGGCACGTGCTGATTTTCTGGCAGCAAATGATGCTGCAGCATTAGAGAACGCGAAAGCGCTTTACCTTGGTAAGAGTGGTCAGATTACAGAACAGATGAAAAGTCTGGGTAAATTGCCACCAGAGGAAAAAAAAGTACAGGGCGCAGTGATCAATGCCGCCAAAGTACAGATAGAAGAAGCCCTGACTGAAAGACGCGATGCCCTGGCGAATGCACAAATGCAGGCGCGCCTGAATGCAGAAGCGATCGATGTCAGCTTGCCTGGCCGTGGCCGTGGCGTTGGCGGTATCCACCCTGTCATGCGTACCTGGCAGCGTGTTGAAGAAATTTTCCGTTCCATCGGTTTTGACGTGGCAGATGGCCCCGAAATCGAAACGGACTGGACCAATTTTACCGCGCTCAATAGCCCGGAAAACCATCCTGCGCGCTCTATGCAGGACACCTTTTATGTCGATGGCAAAGATAGCCAGGGCAAACAATTATTGCTGCGCACGCATACCAGCCCGATGCAGGTGCGTTATGCGCGTATGAACAAACCACCGATCAAGGTCATTGCACCTGGTCGTACTTATCGCGTCGATAGCGATGCCACGCACTCCCCGATGTTCCATCAGGTAGAGGGCTTGTGGATTGCTGAAGACATCAGCTTTGCTGACCTCAAAGGCGTGTACCTGAATTTCGTCAAAGCCTTCTTTGAGACTGACGATTTGCAAGTGCGTTTCCGCCCATCGTACTTCCCGTTCACAGAACCATCTGCCGAGATCGATATTGCCTTTGGCAGTGGTCCTTTGAAAGGCCGCTGGCTGGAAGTGTCCGGCTCTGGCCAGGTACATCCTAGCGTGGTGCGTAACATGGGCCTGGACCCGGAAAAATACATAGGCTTCGCCTTTGGTTCCGGTCTCGAGCGCCTGACCATGCTGCGTTATGGCGTCAATGATTTGCGCCTGTTCTACGAAGGCGATTTGCGCTTCCTGAAGCAATTCAACTAAAAGAATTACACAGCGCATTCCTGAATTTTTGAGTGGCGCATCGCGCCCTGTATCCAACATTAGACGGCTGAATTATGCAATTTTCTGAAAACTGGCTACGTACCATGGTCGATCCGAAGATGACTTCGGATGAGTTGTCCCATATGCTCACCATGTCGGGATTGGAAGTCGAAGAAGTGGAGCCAGTTGCTCCCCCATTTAATAATGTCGTCGTCGCGGAAATCCGCGAAATCGCCAAGCATCCAGATGCTGACAAGCTCAATGTGTGTCAGGTTGATGTAGGCACAGGCAGCTTGCTCAACATCGTCTGTGGCGCGCCGAATGTACGTGTAGGCATGAAAGTGCCTTGCGCCATGGTGGGTGCCATCCTGCCTCCTGGCGCAGATGGCAAACCATTTGAAATCAAGATAGGCAAGCTGCGCGGCGTAGAATCCTACGGCATGCTGTGCTCAGCCCGTGAATTGAAATTGTCGGAAGAGCACGGCGGCCTGATGGACTTGCCATCGGATGCGCCTGTCGGCCAGAACTTCCGCGATTACTATCAACTCAATGACCTGAAATTCACCATCAAGCTGACACCGAACAAGGCAGATTGTCTGTCGCTGCTCGGCGTGGCGCGTGAAGTATCTGCTCTGACTGGCACAGCCATGCAATTGCCGGAAGCTGTCGTGTTGCCAGTGACTTTGCAAGAAACCCTGCCAGTCAAAGTCAGCGCGCCTGACCTGTGCGGTCGTTTTGCCGGTCGTGTGATCCGTGGCGTCAACGCCCGTGCTGCAACACCAGAATGGATGAAGCAAAGGCTGGAACGCAGCGGTCAGCGTCCTATCTCTGCACTGGTGGATATTTCCAACTATGTCATGCTGGAACTGGGTCGTCCTTCCCATGTGTTTGACCTGGACAAAATCCACGGTGGCCTGGAAGTGCGCTGGGGCAAGGCCGGTGAATCACTGAAGCTCTTGAATGGCAATACGGTTGAAGTGGATGACTGGGTTGGTGTTATTTCCGATGATAAAGAGATTGAATCCCTGGCCGGTATCATGGGTGGTGATTCCACCTCCGTGACGCTGGACACGCAAAACATTTATCTGGAAGCCGCCTTCTGGTGGCCACAGGCGATACAGGGCCGTGCCCGTCGTTTCAATTTCTCTACTGACGCAGCGCATCGCTTTGAGCGCGGTGTGGACTTTGCTTCCATCGTTGAACACATTGAGCGCATCAGTGCCCTGATCGTGGAAATTTGCGGCGGTAGCGAACAAGTCAAGCTGGGCCCGGTGGACGACCAGATCGTCAATCTGCCACAACGTTTACCAGTTAAATTGCGTACTGCACGTGCTGTAAAAGTCATCGGTGTTGCGCTGGATGATGCCAGGATTGCTGATATTTTCACACGCCTGGGTTTGCAATTCACTCAGCAGCCAGGTGAGTTCCTCGTGACGCCGCCGTCTTATCGCTTCGATATAGAAATCGAAGAAGATTTGATCGAAGAAGTCGCACGCGTATATGGCTTTGAAAATATTCCAGCATTGCCGCCAGTGGCTGCCAATGCCATGCTCATCGCACCAGAAAACCAGCGTTCGCTGTTTGCCGTGCGTCGTCTTGTGGCTGATCAGGATTATCAGGAAGTCGTGAATTACAGCTTCGTCGAAGAAGCCTGGGAAAAAGATTTTGCTGGCAATGATGCGCCAGTCAAATTGCTCAATCCTATTGCCAGCCAGATGAGTGTCATGCGCACCAATCTGATAGGCAGCCTGATCGCGAATACACGCTACAACCTGAACCGCAAACTGAACCGCGTACGTATTTTTGAAATCGGCTCAGTGTATTTGCAAGACACCAGTGTGCAGGATGGCCCGCTGGAAGTGGCTGGTTATCATCAGCCTAAACGCCTGGCTGCATTGGCGTATGGCCCGGTAGCAGAAGAGCAGTGGGGGCAGGATACCCGCAATGTTGATTTCTTTGACATCAAGGCTGATCTCGAAGCCTTGTTTGCACCAGGTTCCCTGCGCTTCGTAAAAAATGAGCATGTCGCCCTGCATCCTGGTCGCAGCGCCAATATAGAGTTTGATGGTAAAGTCATAGGCTTTATTGGTGAATTGCATCCGCGTTTACAGCAAAAATATGACCTGCCTCTGGCACCAGTGGTATTTGAAGTTGACGTGACAGCCTTGCAACAAGTGCAAGTGCCCTCATATCAGGAAATATCCAAGTTCCAGGTAGTCACTCGCGATCTGGCACTAGTTGTCAAACAGATAGTTGTAGTGCAAAATCTGCTGGATGTTTTCAAGCGTGAAACACAGCAAAACGAAGCCTGTAAAATCGTGCAAGGCTTTGTTTTATTTGATGAATATCGTGGAAAAGGTCTGGAAGCAGATGAGAAAAGTCTTGCTTTCCGCTTTAGCTTGCAAGATACTCAAAGTACCCTGCAAGACGATAAAGTGGAGGCCGCGATGCAAGCCTTGGTACAAGCCGCAAGTCAGCAATTTGCTGCCAAACTGCGTTGATCTTGTCTGTATTTGTTAGTATTAATTGAGAAGAGTTTCGAAATGAATGATGTGATTTCCGCCGAGTTCCAGTCGGTGCTGGATGCTGATTTGAATCGCGCAATGCAGGAAGCCCGGGCGCGGTCACAGGCGGAAAAGGAATTGCCTACCTTAACCAAGGCAGAATTGGCCGAGCTCTTGTTTGAACATGTAGGTTTGAACAAGCGTGAAGCCAAGGACATGGTAGAAACTTTTTTTGATGAAATCCGTGATGCACTGGAAAGAGGCGAAGCCGTCAAGTTGTCCGGCTTTGGCAATTTCCAGTTGCGTGACAAACCGCAACGTCCTGGTCGCAATCCTAAAACCGGTGAAGAAATTCCTATTACTGCACGTAGGGTCGTCACTTTCCATGCCAGCCAGAAACTCAAAGGCATGGTCGACGATGTCGGTAATCAACCTCTTGCTCATGCTGCCTGATATTTTCCATGACTGAAATCAAGATTGAGTCTTTTGTGCTGCCGCCTATTCCGGCCAAGCGGTATTTTACGATAGGCGAAGTTGGTGAATTGTGTGGCGTCAAACCGCATGTTCTGCGTTATTGGGAGCAGGAATTTACGCAACTGAAGCCTGTCAAGCGTCGCGGCAACCGTCGTTATTATCAGCATCATGAAGTACTGCTGATACGCCGTATCCGCGAATTATTATATGAGCAGGGCTTTACCATCAACGGTGCGAGAAACAAACTCAACGTCAACGGTGGACATGCTGAAACAGCGGTGCAAGAACCTGCAGACGAGCCTGTGAATCTGCATCAGATCAGGGATGAGTTGCTCTCGATACTGACTTTGTTAAAAGCCTGAAGAAAGCTGTATTGCAAAAAAGCCACTGGCGCATATGTCCGGTGGCTTTTTTTATGCTGGACGCAACTGGTCGTTCGCGATCTTAAGCCACTAATTTTTGCTTCTTGGTTACTGCCGGCATATAGCTGTCATTTGAGCTGCTGGCCAGATGCAAGTGCTGTGCTTCAGTAGTAATTGTCAGTGTCTTGAAGACGCTGACTGCTGCCCCCAGAGAGGCCGCCTGTTCTTCCAGTTTGGCAGTGGATTCACTCGCCATTTCTACCAGGCGGGTATTGTCCTGGGTAATTTCATCAATATCAGCGATCGCCTGATTGACTTCAGAGATGCCCACACTTTGCTCCTGGCTGGCCTTGGCAATTTGCTTGATGAGTTCAGTGACTACTTCCACATTGTCGGCAATATTGCGCATCGTCTGGCCTGCCGTATTGATCATCTTGCTTCCCGCCTCTACTGCCTGGCCGGAAGAGGCGATCAAGCCTTTAATCTCTTTGGCGGCATTGGCGCTGCGTTGCGCCAGGTTACGTACCTCCGCCGCCACTACGGCAAAGCCACGGCCTTCCTGACCAGCCCTGGCGGCTTCTACTGCGGCATTCAATGCCAGGATATTGGTCTGGAAGGCGATGCCATCCATGACGCCTATGATCTCAGAAATCTTCCTGGCGCCGGCGGTGACGCTCTGCATGGACAAGATGCTGCTCTCCATGACTTCCAGCCCTTGTTGCACGCGCTCAGCAGAGCTATGCATGAGGCTGTTTGCCTGCGCCAGATTGCCTGCATTTTCAGTCATGGTGGCGGTCAGCTCATCCATCGCACTGGCAGTTTGTTGCAGTGATGCTGCCTGGTTCTCGGTGCGGCTGGCCAGATCGGTGTTTTCATCATGGATTTCCCTGGCAATGACGTCCACTGTCTGTGCGCTCAGACGTATATTGGTAACCAGGGTGCTTAATTCCTTATTCATCCTGCCTACTGCATTAATTAGTTGTCCCAGTTCATCCTTGCCACGGCTACTGACACGGTTTTGCAAATTACCTGAAGCCGTCTCTGCCACGGCCTTTGCTAATATCTTTAAATCTGAGGTCAGGGCCTGGTAAATCGCCATCAAGAAATAACTGGCCATCAGTAAGAGCACAATAATGCCTGCTGACATTTGCCAGGCATGCTGGGTAGCTTTGGCAATTTCAAGGGCGAGATTATCGGCGATGAGATTGGCGACAACTGTTTTGGTGGCTTGCAGTGCTTGTAAATTGTCTGCTCCTGCCTGCAAGAATGCCTGACCGGTATTTTGGTTAACCGAGGCCAGGACTTCATCCTGCGAGCGCTCCAGGAATTTTTTTGCCTCCGTGATGCTGGCCTTCACATTGCTGTTTACCGATGCATAATCCTTGCTCAGCGTGCCCAGGTTTTGCGTGTTTGTTGCCAGCTCGGACAAATTTAATTTAGCCAGCATGTGCAGGGAATTGAGCATCACATCTTCACCTGCTTCAAATAAGCCTGAGTCAATATAAGCAGCGCCACGTCCAGCGATGATGGATAATTTTTCTTCTATTTGTGGCAGGGTGATGAGGTAGATGCTGACCAGTTGATGAGTTTTTAAATCACTATCCAGTGCCAGTTTGGAACTATTGGCAATTTCTGTGATCTCAAGCTCTATCGCAGCCAACAAGCTGCTATGTTCGGCGAAGCTGCCAGTTGCCTTAAGTGTTGCCTGCTTTGAAGTCAGGGCAGACCACAACTGTTTAATGGCGCTGTGTTGCTCCGCTTGCTTGAGCAGGTTTTCTATCTTGCCCTGATTTTCATTAATGCTGGCGTCCAGTTGTTTATTGCCCATGATGCGCATGTGCTGCAAGGCTCGCTGCCTTTGTACCAGCAGGCGCAATTCATATTTTGCAGCAATTGACTTGATGGCAGTTTGTTTTTCCTGAATTTGCAAGACGTCCTGGCGCAGATTCTGGAATAGTAGTGCGAGTACGATGAGCAAGGGAATCGCAAATGCCAGAGCAACAAAACTAAGCTTTTGCGCAATCTTCACATTGCGTAAAAGATGGATGGCGGGGGAAGTAAGTAGGGTCACTTTGATATACCAAATGAGTTTGTGAAAGCATGCTGTGCGAAGCCTAAACCGGGAATATGACTATGCGGTGACAGTAGGTAACATCCTTACCGACGACAAGGTTTTCCCATGCCTTGTTTGAACTTTAAATTGGCAATGTTCGTTAGTTTGCGGAGCTTAGTTAAATCAAACGTTTGATTTATGTGTTAGTATGCCTGGCATGAAAACATCCAGCCAGAAAAAAGTCGCAAAGCGACTAGACCAGCCAAAAAGCCAGATTGCTACTGCTGACGGGAAAATGTTGCGTGTTGATGGCCTTGAGGCGCGCACGCGTTTGCTTGACGCAGCACTAAAATTATTTGCTGAACGAGGTTACGCAAAAACTTCCACGAGAGAAATCGCCAGGGCCGCCAATGTGAATATTTCTGCCATCAGTTATTACTTTGCTGATAAGGCTGGTTTGTACCGCGCCGTATTTAATGATCCACGCACCAATCCCAATGTAGATCCAGCCATATTCGAGCGAGAAGATGCAGATCTGCGTTCTACGCTGTCAGCCCTGATATGCACTTTTACTGATTCGATGAAGCAGGGTGAGTTAATGGAAACTTGCATGAAATTGCATTTCCGCGAAATGCTTGAACCTACCGGTTTGTGGATGGAGGAAATTGATACTGCCATCAAACCTTCTCATCTTGCCATGGTCAGGTTCTTGTGCAGATATCTGGGTATCAGCAAGGCCGACGATGATGTACACAGACTGGCGATATCCATCTCTGGACTGGCGATTTCCTTGCTGATCAGCGGTGATGTCATACAAGCGATCCGGCCCGCTTTGATCGCCAAAGTCAAGGCAATTGATACCTATGCTTCACGGCTGGTGGATTATGCCATTGCCATGTGTGAAGACGAAAAGCGTCGCCGCCAAATGGTGAACATATAGTGAACATAGTGAATTCTGATTAACCACATCTTCGACGACGACATGACTATACGACGTTTTATCCTTATTCCGGCCATTGCAGTACTGCTTGCTGCATGCGGCACTACTCATCCCCTTGCATCAAGCTCTGCCAGCTTACCTGCGCAATGGCAAACTATCTTGCCCGCCACTGAGAAAAATACGGAATTGCGGAACTGGTGGCAAACACATGGTGATGCTGGTTTGCTGGAGTTGATAGAGGCTGCACAAAAAGTCAGCCCTACGCTTTCGCAGGCCTGGTCACGTATGGAAACAGCCAGGGCTGCGCGGGTTGCCAGTGGTGCAGCATTATTGCCGTCAGTTGACGCCGTTGCCAATGCCACGCGTGCAAAAAACCAGCCTGGCATGCCAGTAGCGACAACGGCGCAGGCCGGTTTGCAAACTTCATGGGAACTGGATTTGTTTGGTGCTAATCGTGCCAATAATCAAGCGGCCCAGGCGCAGTTGGAAGGTAGTCAGGCGCTCTGGCATGATGCCAGGATATCGGTAGCGGCTGAAGTTGCGCAATTATATTTTTCAGCCCTGAGCTGCCAGCAAATCGCGGACCTGAGCTGGCAAGATGCCAAATCACGTGCTGAAACGGCCAGGCTGACTGAGCTTAGCGCGCAGGCGGGTATGTCATCCAGCGCCAATTCAGCACTGGCACGTGCCAGTGCTGCTGAGGGAAACAGCCGTGCCATACAACAGGCAACATCGTGTGATCTGGATGTCAAAGCCCTGGTCGCACTGACGGCCAAGCCTGAGCCTGAGTTGAGGCAAATACTGCAAAGTGCGCAAGCTGATTTCAAAAACCTGCTGCCATTGGCAGTCAGCAGCTTGCCCGCACAACTATTGACGCAACGCCCGGACGTGTATGCTGCTGAAAAAGATGTGGCTGCAGCCAGTTCACAGCTAGGTGCTGCTGAAGCGCAACGCTATCCGCGACTCAGTCTCAGCGGCTCTATCGGCACCATGCGTTACAGTAGTGGCGGTAGTGATACTCGTATGGATACCTGGTCAGTCGGCCCACTGGCATTGACCCTGCCCATCTTCAATGGCGGCCAGACCAGTGCCAATATCGAAGCGGCCAAGGCGCGTTACCAGACTGCTAGTAGTAGTTATCACGGCAAGGTCAGGCAGGCAGTGCGTGAAGTTGAAGAAGCATTGCTTAACCTCAATAGCACGGATGCCCGTCGCCTTGATTCTGAAATTTCAGCGCGGGGATATGAACAAGCCTTGCAGGCTACCGCATCACGCTATAACAAGGGTATGGCCAGCATGCTGGAGCTGGAAGAGGCCAGGCGCACGGCCTTTGCTTCACAGTCTGCCCTGATCGCCCTGCAGCTGGAAAGAAATCGTGCCTGGATCGCCTTGTACCGGGCGCTAGGCGGTGGTTGGGACATGAGTGCACAAGCAGCTGTCCAGCCCCAAAAAAATTCCTGAATTTAAAAAATCAATAGAAAGCGTATCCGACATGATGAAACTCATTCCACGCAAACCTTTATCCCTGAGCCTGGCTGGCATGATTGCAATTGGAGCAGGTGGCTTATGGCTGTCAGCTACTTCCAATGCCGCCGATGAGCCTGCGAAAGCCGCAAGTGCCTCCGCACCGGCGGCAAAAGTCAAACCTGCCCTGACGGTGACCACCACCAAGGCGACTAGCGGCAACCTGGTCATTAAATTGTCCGCCAATGGCAGTGTCGCTGCCTGGCAAGAAGCTTTGATAGGTTCAGAAGCTAGTGGCCTGCGCATACAGGAATTGCATGCCAATATAGGTGATGTGGTTCAGCGCGGTCAATTGCTTGCCAGTTTCGCCAGCGAAACCGTAAAAGCCGATTTGGCGCTGGCGCAAGCCAGTCTGGCTGAGGCGCAGGCCAATCTGGCCGATGCTGCTGCCAATGCCGAACGTACCCGTGCCTTGCAAACCAGTGGCGCACTGAGTGCCCAGCAAGTAGGTCAATACCTGACGGCTGAGCAAACTGCCAGGGCCAGGGTGGAATCTGCCAAGGCCAGTGTAGAAGCCCAGCAATTGCGTATGCGTCACACCCGCGTGGTCGCCCCCGACAGCGGCATTATTACTGCGCGCGCAGCTACCCTGGGTTCTGTTGTTGGTAACGGTGCAGAATTATTCCGCATGATACGTCAGGGCCGCCTGGAATGGCGTGCTGAAGTGACAGCCAGTGAAATGGCAAAAATAGTGCAAGGTACTGAGGCCGTAGTGACTGCCCCAGGTGGTGCGCAATGGAAGGGCAAAGTCAGGGTGGTATCGCCAACTGTTGATGCGCAAACCAGAATGGGCCTGGTCTATGTTGATCTGATTCCTGATGCAGGCGTTGCCGCCGCCGCCGCCGCTGCCGCCAAACCACAGCCCGCCACAGCCTCAATGGCATTCAAGCCGGGCATGTATGCCAAGGGTGAGTTTGTCATGGGTAGTTCCCAGGCTCTGACCATACCGCAGCAAGCCGTGGTTGTCAGGGACGGGTTTAGTTACGCCTTCCGTGTCAATCCTGATGGTCATGTCACGCAAATCAAATTGCTGACCGGGCGTCGTGTTTCCAATGCGCAGGGTGATCTAGTGGAAGTGGTGTCAGGCTTGAATGCTGACAGCACGGTAGTTTCCAGTGGCGCAGGCTTCCTCAATGATGGTGACACAGTCAAGGTCGTGGCTGCTGCCAAGCCAGCCGCTGCAAAAAACTAAGGGGTTCATGTGAATTTTTCTTCCCTCTCCATTAAAAATCCCATACCGGCGATCATGCTGTTTATCTTGCTGACGCTGGCGGGGATATTGTCGTTTCGCTCGACCATAGTCCAGGATTTCCCGGATATAGAATTACCCATCGTCACTGTCAGCGCCCCCTTGTCTGGCGCAGCACCGGCGCAGCTGGAAACTGAAGTCGCGCGTAAGATAGAAGATGCCGTCGCTTCACTGCAAGGCGTAAAAAACGTCTACACCAAAGTGCTGGATGGCGATGTAGAAGTTACGGTTGAATTTGTCCTGGAAAAAGTCATTTCAGATGCCGTCAATGAAGTGCGCGATGCGGTAGCAACAGTGCGTGCCGATTTGCCCAGTGAAATGCGTGACCCTACTGTGACCAAGGCATCTACTGCGGGCCGCGTCATCATGACCTACACAGTCGAAGCTGCAGAAGATGGCAAAGACAGCAAAGTCGTCGCTGGTGAAAGCAGCAAACCGGATGCGCAAGAGTTGAGCTGGTTTGTTGACAATACCGTGGCCAAGCGTTTGCGTGCTGTGCCCGGTGTCGGTGCAGTCAGGCGCATGGGCGGTGTCAGCCGTGAAGTGCGGGTTGAACTTGATACTGACAAAATGGCGGCGCTCAATGTTGCCGCAGTTGATGTCTCACGCCGTCTGAAGCTGGTGCAGCAAGAGGCCCCGGGTGGTCGTGGTGACGTCAGTGGTGCTGAGCAATCTGTGCGCACCATCGCGACCGTCAAGACGGCGGCTGAACTGGCTGTGCTGGATATCCCTTTGCCAGATGGCAGGCATATACGCCTTGACCAGGTGGCGCGTGTACTTGATACCGTCAGTGAGCCACGTTCCGTGGCAACGCTGGATGGCAAGCAGGTGGTTGGCTTTGAAGTATTCCGTACCAAGGGTGCCAGTGAAGTCGATGTGGCCAAGGGTTCACATGCCGCAGTCGATGAATTGCAGGCGGCTCATCCAAACATGAAATTTCACCAGGCCATAGATAATGCCCAGCCAGTAGAAGAAAACTTCGATGGCTCCATGGACTTGTTATATGAAGGTGCCTTGCTGGCCATCCTGGTGGTATTCTGGTTTTTACGCGACTGGCGCGCAACCCTGGTGGCAGCAGCTGCCTTGCCTTTGTCAGTGATACCCACCTTCCTTGGTCTCAAGTATTTTGGCTACACCCTCAACACGGTGACCTTGCTGTCGCTTGCACTGGTGGTGGGTGTACTGGTCGATGATGCGATTGTAGAAATCGAAAACATCGCCCGCCATTTACACATGGGTAAAACACCGATGCAGGCCGCCATGGAAGCGGCAGATGAAATTGGTATGGCGGTGATTGCCACCACCTTCGCCCTGGTTGCGGTGTTCTTGCCGACTGCCTTTATGGGCGGCGTGCCCGGTCTGTTCTTCAAGCAGTTTGGCTGGACAGCAGTGATTGCGATTTTGGCTTCGCTGGTAGTGGCGCGCTTGCTGACGCCTATGATGGCGGCTTATATCATGAAGTCACCCAAGCCAGGTAAAACGGGCGAACACGGTCAGGCAGATGGCTGGCTCATGACACGTTATATGAAAACCATGCAATGGTGCTTGCGTCATCGCCTGGTCACCATGATCGCCGCCACGGTATTCTTCATTTGCTCTATAGCTTTGGTCGGTTTGCTGCCTACCGGTTTCGTGCCATCGGCTGATCGTGCCCAAACCCAGGTCAATATAGAACTGCCACCCGGCAGCACACTGGCAGAAACCCGTGCTGTGGCAGAGCAGGCCAGGGTCGCCATCATGAAGAATAAAGAGATTATCAATGTCTTCAGTTCCATAGGCGGTGGTTCCAGTGGTGATGCATTTGCCCCGGGTGCGGCAGCAGAAGCAAGACGTGCCGTTTTGACAGTTACAGCAGTACACAGAAACAAGCGCAAGGACTCAATTGCCGATATCGATGCCAAGATACGCACTGAGGTTGCAGATATCTCGGGTGCCAGGTTCAACGTAGGCCCGCCAGATACCGGTGTCAAAATGCAACTGGTTTTGCAAAGTGAAGACCCGCTGGCTCTGCTCGAAGCTGCGCAAAAAGTGGAAAGGGAATTGCGAACGCTTAAAGGCGTGGGCAATGTCAGTTCCAGCGCTTCGCTGGTGCGCCCTGAAATCATTGTGCGCCCGGACACGGCCAGAGCAGCCGAGCTTGGTGTGACTGCGTCCGCCATAGGGGAAACAGTACGCGTGGCGACGGCGGGTGATTATGACCAGGCTCTGCCTAAGCTGAATCTGTCGCAACGCCAGGTGCCCATCCGTGTCAAATTGCCAGACAGCTTCAGGGCTGATCTGGCTGAGATAGAGCGCCTGACTGTGCCAGGCAAGAATGGTCCTGTGATGTTGGGTAGCGTTGCTAGCGTCACCATGGAATCCGGCCCGGCACAAATAGACCGTTTGAATCGCAAACGCAATGTGACCCTGGATGTCGAACTGGGTAGTCGTCAACTCGGTGAAGTCAATGAAGAAGCACGCGCCTTGCCCAGCATGAAAAACCTGCCGCCATCTGTCAGCATTGCCGAACTTGGTGACGCACAAGAGATGCAAGCCCTGTTCGCCAGCTTTGGTATCGCCATGCTGATCGGTGTACTGTGCATCTATGGTGTGCTGGTGCTGTTGTTCAAGGACTTCTTGCAACCAGTG
Source organism: Undibacterium sp. JH2W (assembly GCF_049340425.1). NCBI lineage: Bacteria > Pseudomonadati > Pseudomonadota > Betaproteobacteria > Burkholderiales > Oxalobacteraceae > Undibacterium > Undibacterium sp. JH2W. Next base: position 415,550 of record NZ_JBMPOT010000002.1, read on the forward strand.
ACTATCCTGGCAGCTTTGCCTTTGAGTATAGGTGGGGCTTTCGTGGCCTTGCTGGTGACTGGCCGCGCCTTGTCCATGCCATCGATGATAGGCCTGATCATGCTCATGGGTATTGTGACCAAGAACTCCATCTTGCTGGTGGACTATGCGGTGTTGGCAAGGGAAGCAGGCATGAGCCGTTTTGATGCCCTGGTTGACGCCTGTCACAAACGCAGCCGCCCCATCATCATGACCACCATCGCCATGGGCGCAGGCATGATGCCCTTGGCGCTGGGTTGGGGGGCTGACCCCAGCTTCCGTTCACCGATGGCGATTGCGGTGATAGGTGGTTTGATTACTTCAACCTTGCTGAGCTTGTTGGTGGTGCCGGCAGTGTTTACCTATGTCGATGATTTTGAGCACTTGTTGGGTAAAATCAGACGTAAATTGTCTGGTAAATCCGCTAGCAAGCTTGCGACTGATGCGCATTGAGGTAGTTCTTTTCAGGTGCTTTTTTGTACTTGAAAGATAAAGCAAAAATGAAAACCCCGTAGCATGGATAGGCTGCGGGGTTTTTTCATGATGCTACACTTTCGCGGCCAAGCTAATAATGCCCTGTCTGTTGCATGCTGAATCTGAAGCAGCTCCCGCCACCTTCACGTTCCAGGCAAGTAATTTCTGCGGCATGCTTTTGCGCGATCTGCTTGACCAGGCTTAGACCCAGACCAACACCACCATCACTTTCCTTTGCTCCTGGTAATCTGTAAAAGGGCTCAAAAATCCTTTCCCTTTGTTCTGCTGGTATTCCTGTACCACGGTCATTGATTTCTATGACAAGCATATTTTCACTGCGATAAATCAGGCTGGAAATTTCCTCATTGCCATTGATTACCCCATGTCGACGCGCATTTTCCAGCAAGTTGCGCAACAGGCGGCGCAATAATCTGGCATCTCCCATGACCACAGCTGAATCTGAAGTGATATCCCTGCATGAAATGTCGGCATTGACACGTGCACTTTCTTCGCTGAGTAAACTGAGCATATCGACGGCTTCAGAGGTAAAAGTTTCTTCATATCTGGCTTCCAGGCGACTGCTCAATAGAATTTCATCAATTAACTGATCCAGTTCATTGATACTGCGTTTCAATTCTGCCTGCAAACCTGGCTGGGCTTGGCTTTGCAGCATCTCTATTCCCATGCGTATGCGTGTCAGTGGGGAACGCAATTCATGTGAGGCATTTGCCAGCAATGATTTTTGCGCGTTGACCAGGGTCTCTATGCGCGCCGCAGACTGATTGAAGCTGGTGGCCAGCCTGGCCACTTCATCGCTGCCTTCGACTGCCACTCGGGTTGATAACTGACCTTTGCCCAAGGCAGAAACGCTGTCATTGAGTCTCTCCAGTCGCATGGTCAGGCGTCTCACTACAGGATAAGAACCGAGGGCTACGGCAAAAGCGATCATCAGTGGTGTCACTATTTGCCACAAGGAGACTGAGACACCTGATTGTGAACGCGCCAATAATTTGCGTCCATCGGCCAGTGGGGTGGCAAAATAAGTCGGGGATGTGATGTTCCAGCCATTTTTCATTTCAGATGGAAACACGTCAGGCATAGGGCCACCAGCAGAAGCTATTTTTTTTCCCATCCCCATCGTAGACGCTGAGATTGCTCGCCATCCATTGTTGCCAGCGGTTCAGGGCAATTTCCATGTCTGCTGCGGGTGCTCCTGAAGGAGGAAGGATATCGCTGGCGATTTGCGAAAAATTATCCATATTATTTTTAAAATTACTCGAGCTATTGGCTATCATATGCAAGATGATGCCTATCAATAACACAGTCACCAGCAAGCTGGCGATGATGGCCAGGTAAACGCGCAAGTAAAAGCGATGCCACCAGCGGGACCGCCATTTGCCCAGATAGGAGCTGAAAAACTCAGATATCCTGAAGTTTGGCAAAAACATAGCCAGCTCCGCGTATGGCAATGATGCGCTTGGGTTGTTTGGGATCGTCTTCAATGGCTGCCCGCAAACGGCCTATGTGGACGTCGATGGAACGATCGAATGCATCCGGGGTTTCCCCTTTCACTGCATCCATCAATTGCTCGCGTGACAGCACGCGCCCGGCAGATTTGGCCAGGATGCTTAATAAATCGAATTGATAGGAGGTGATATGGCAATCCCTGTCATCTACACTGAGAGTACGGGTATGCAAATTGATGTACAGGCGGCCAAAGCGCAACAAGGTTTGCTCATCGTCAGCCTTGCCAGCAATTCACGTGGCTCGAAAGGCTTGGCAATATAGTCATCGGCACCGATTTCCAGTCCCAGCACTTTGTCCATGCTGTCACCTTTTGCGGTCAGCATGACGATGGGGATGCAGGCAATATTGCCAGGCAGGGCGCGGATCTGCCTGCAGACATCCAGCCCAAATGCATCTGGTAACATCAGGTCGAGCAAGAGCAGGGCATAGGCATGTCCTGATTGCGGATGCTGCAATTCCTGCATCCCTTCTTGCGCGGTTTGTACATGCCTGACTTCAAAGCCATTTTGCTGCAGGTAGGCGACGACCATCTCGGCCAGTCGCTGGTCATCTTCTATCATCAGGAGTTGCGGACGTAGCATAGTCAATATCCAGCTTAGATTTGCAGGATTTTCAACAGTTTACTCTCGAATTTTTCTCCTGCACCACTGGAAATGAATTTACTCTCTTTTTTAACCATGAGCAGCCTGTCACCATTAACCACATACTCAGTCTCTTCATCTGTTCTTTGTTCAAAATTCACGACGACAAAGGCCCGCCCTGTTCCGTATTGATGAAAATTGCTCGCAATAGGAATGCTGTCGGCGCCTATCCATATATCCAGCCTGCTTTCGAGATTCTTGAAGTATTTTCGTTCGCGCTCGCTCAGCTTGTCTATCGTAAATTCAAAACTGAGCATGCGTGCAGCCTTGCCTTTGTAGTGATCTGTTTTTTCACCTTTGTAGACAGCATCATCCAGATAACGCAATATCATAGGGGCAGCAGATATCATTTGCCGCAGGTCTGAAGTAGTCAATTCATTCAGGGCTAATGCAGTAGATGGCCGGTTTTTCTTGTCCTTGTTCTTTATCGCAGCTTCTTGCTCTAGCCTGCCTAAGATTTCTTTGCCATAGATGAGGTGCAGGCCGTGGTTGCCTTCATCGAGCTGGAGCAGGGCTTGGCCTGATTTTTCCTCGCCATCCTTGCCTTCTCCCTGTTTGCGCCAGGATTTGACTTCCATTTGAACTTTGATGGGCGTCTGTGCCTGTAAACGGTTTAAAGCTTGTTTTAAATCTGCCAGACCATCGGCCCGGGCATGAGATGCCAGACAACAGACTGAGCTGGCAATAATCAAGAGAAGATAGTTTTTGTTTATCATGATTCACTTCATTTGAAAGGGTGTTGATTTGCAGACTTGATGACAGCTTGTTTACCTCAATACCACGGCGGGTGGTGTCTTGATCGTCTGACGGCAAGCCCATGCACCGATCAAGCTGAGCAAGAGGGCGCTGGCAACAGGTGTCAACAGCAAGGGCAGCAGCTTCGTTTGTAGGGCGGTTTTGAAGATGGTTTTGTGCAGGGCGAACTGCAATGCCTGGGTTCCTGCTATGGCTATACTTCCTGCAATCAGGCCCATAATAAAAAATTCCAGCCATATACTACCCAGCAGCCTGGGAGCCGAGCAGCCGAGTGTACGCAAGACAGCAGATTCTTGCTTCCGCTCTTGCATGCTACTGAGTACTGTTGCCAGCATGACCAGGAAACCTGCCAGCAAAGAGAGTAGCAATAGTCCCAGCATGGCCTGGCTGGCATGCCTTACCATGCTCTCCATCAAAGCCAGCATGCGGTCAGCTTCTATGATTAATATGCCGGGATGTGCCATGGACAGGGTATATAGCCAGTTTTTTTCTGCCGGATTTACATAAAACTCCGTTACGTAAGTTGGCACGATATTCTGCAGGCTGCCAGCTTCAAACAAGAAGCTAAAGCTGGAAGAGCGGGCACTGTCTTTTATCTCCCTGATGCTGGTGATGATGGCTGGCTGTGACCAGCCACCGATAAAAAATTCCAGCTTGTCAGCAAGATGCAGCCCGGCCTTTGCTGCAAACCCCATGTCCACCGACACTCCAGGAACAGATTTGTCCTTGGCTGCCTGCGGCCACCATTGGCCTTCAGTAATCAAATTTCCAACGGGCAGATCAGGGCTCCAGCTGATTTCCATTTCCCTTTCAAATATTTTTGACGAGGTCTTGTCAGTATTGGCTAGCGCCAGTCCATTGATATGTGTAATTCTGCCCAAAACCATGGGGTCAAATCTGCTAGGTTTGATCCCATGTGCGACCAGTGCCCTGCTCAGCTCAGGCAATTCGGAGGCGCTGATATTGGCCAGAAAATGATTTGGCGCTTGTGGAGGGAATTGTGCCTGCCATTGCTCTGTCAGGCTTTGGCGCAGGGCGACCAGGCTGGACAGCGCCAGTATCACAATAGCAAATACAGCCATCTGCAAAATGCCTTGCCATTGTTGGCCCTGTAATCTGCTCAGTGCCAAACGCCATGAACCACCCATCTTCTCCATCGGGATGCGCAAGCCGGACAGCAGGCATTTGGCTATGCCCATGAGTAGCAGCAATAGCACACTCAGACTGGCAATGACGATCAGGCTGACCAAGACATCTTTGCTCAGCATGAGTATCAGCAGAAAGATAGCCAGAGAAGCAGGTAATAGCCGCTTCAATATGGAAATGGCTGGCAGTTGTACCTGAGCGCGCAAGACCTGCACTGATGGCAGTGCAGGTAAATGCCAGACTGCCGGTAGAGTAAAGCAGCATAGACATAGCACGCCACACAAGAGGCTGAGTGTATAGTCAGGTAGTTGTGCTGCCAGCAGCTTGAATTGATAGGTCTGCAGTAAAAAGCTTGCTACAGCGGTTTGCATAAGACTGCCACAAAATAGGCCAAGCAAGGTGGCCAGCATTGCTATTGCCAGCAATTGCCAGAGCAGCATTTTGCGTATGATCCTTGTGCTGCAGCCAAAACTTTTTAGCAAGGCAATTTGTCCTAGCTGTTTATGGGCAAATTGCTTGCTGCCGATGGCTATTGCCAGACCGCAAAGCAAGACTGCAAAGATACAGCCCAGCATGAGAAAATGCCTGATGGATTTCAAGGCGTCCCCTCGGTTATTGGTCATATTTTCTGGTGTTACCAGGACTTGCTCAGGAGTCAGTTGTTTTTTTAGCGATGTGATGAAAGCTTGCAGTTTTTGATGATTGTCAGATGCCATCAGCCATTTATAGGCTATCCGGCTACCTGGTTGTAATAGTGAAGTTTTGGGCAGATCAGCCTGACGAATCAGTATTCTTGGTTTGAAACTGAATAAGCCAGGTTCATTGCTGAGCACTTCAGTGACGGTCAATTCAAGTTCACCAAGGCGTATGCGTGCACCAATCCCAATTTTTAATGCAGATAGCAGGCGTGCATCTATCCAGGCTGTTCCTGCCGCCGGGATTTTCTCAAGCTTGTTATTGATCTGGGTTTTATTTTGCGGTAAGACTTCGAGTTTGCCTCTTAATGGGTAGTTAAGATCGACTGCCTTGACTGATGCCAATGTCATTTCTTCGCCAGCTATCAGCATGGCTTCAAATTCTGCTGCCTTGCTGGTACGTATATGGAAGGCTTGTGCTTCTTCGTCCCAGGTTGACGGATTTGCTTGCGTACTGGTGACAATGCCATCAGCACCCAGCGCATCACTGCTTTGATTAAGTATGCTGCGTTCCAGTCGTTGAGAAAAAACTGAAACCGCGCCGACTATACAGACCGCCAATAATATCGATGCCGTCATGAGCCCGAGTTCGCCGCTGCGCCAGTTACGCAGCAATAGTTTGATGGCCAGCATGAGTGATGTCCTGAATAGTGTGGCTGGCTGTTGCGGTAGCCAGTGTCAATTGTTGCTGGCATAGTGCTGCCAGATGTTTTTCGTGGGTGACCAGGACCAGGCTGACACCCGATTCGCGGTTTAAGTCAAACAGAAGTCGGGTGATTTTTTCTGCATTCAGGCTGTCCAGATTGCCGGTGGGTTCATCGGCGAACAGCAGGCGTGGCTGGCAGGCAAATGCACGGGCAATGGCAATACGTTGCTGCTCACCGCCAGATAATTGCCGGGGGTAGTGCTGCTGACGTTGCTCCAGTTCTACCCTGTTAATGAAATTTTTGGCCAGGTCTTTCGCTGACCTGTTGCCTTTCAGTTCCAAAGGCAGCATGATATTTTCCAGGGCTGTCAAGCCAGGCAAAAGCGGAAAGATTGAAAAACAAAGCCTACATAATCAGCCCTGATACGGCCACGACCTTCTTCATCCAGTTTCCCTAGTTGATGTCCATGCAGTATGACTTCACCGGCACTGGCGATATCAAGACCAGCCAGGATACCGAGCAAGGTGGATTTACCTGCACCAGAGGGGCCGGTGATAGCCAGTGATTTTCCTGCATGCAGCGAAAAACTGAGGGGGCGAAGAATCTCAAGCTTGCCCTCCGGCGTATCAAACTGCTTGCTGATCCCCCTTGCTTCAAGGGCAATTTCTTTGCTGCTCATTTATTCACCTTTATCAGTCATTTACCAGATGACATGACTTTAGGTGATGCGCTTAAACGGACTGTGTAGTGCAGGTAAAGATTTGTAAAGTCGCAGACGCTTAGATGGAGTGGCGGAGGTGAGCGGGGTAGCTTAATTGCTGAGCGAGGTTTCTATTTTGCTCGCATAGCTATTGCAAGTTACCTGTATCGATATGCTTGCCAGTTGCTGATCAAAATGCGCTGTCTTGGCCTGGGTGTAAAGGCGCTTACTCAATTGTGGATCGGTAACCAGCATGTTGTTTTCGCAGGTTCTGCATAAAGGTATCGGACACTGGTGGCAGGGCTGCAAAACGCGATTTGCCGTTTCTTTTAATTAGGACTTACGCAAAACCGCCCCAGCTGCGTTGCAGCGCCTGCATTTAGCAAATTAGGTACTAAAGTACTGTCTTCGTCGCTACGGTGTAGTCGGGGTTTCAGGCTATACATTGTATGCCGACGGAACGAACCTCCCTTACGAGGGAGGTTTCCTTGGCGATAGCCTTGCTGGGATAATTTTGCGTAACCTATTAATAACATTTCATTCAGGTAATAGTAGTTTACTTCCGGTTTCGCCAGAGGCAATCAAGGCCGGTGAAATTGAATCTACGCCAAATTTCTGAGGGATTTCTACCATAAAGAATAAGTATTTAACATTTGTAAATGTGAATGATATTGATTCTCATTGTCAACATATATATCATTCGTATTGATTTGTAATCAGCTATACAGTGCTACACAATTAATATCTTATTTATAATATTTTGCCATGTGCAATCAAGGGTCTACATGCAACACTCCCCAGTAAAAAAACCAAAAAGCCTGCGCAATACCGACGATCAGATATCTGTTTCCATGAGAAAAACTACTCTGGCATTGGGTATTTCCAGCGCTATGTTCATGCCCATTGCAGCATTTGCACAAGATACAACGCCAGCAAGTACAACAACGCCACCTGCCACCAAGACGCAAAAAGACGGCCAAAAATTGCCTGAAGTTGAAATCCTCGGCAAGCGTCGTGAGTCCAATCCAAATGCAGAAGTCGGTGCGCCTTACAAGGCTAAATCGTCTGCTGATTCCCGCCATACCCGTCCACTGGCAGAAACGCCACAGACTATCTCTGTCCTGACACGTTCTGCACTGGATGATTCTGGCCTGACAGACTTGAAACAAGTCCTGGGTGCACAACCTGGTATTACACTGGGTACTGGCGAAAATGGTAATGCTTTCGGCGACCGTTACATCATCCGTGGTCAGGAAGCACGTAGTGATGTTTTCGTTGACGGCTTGCGCGATCCTGGTATGTCTACACGCGAAAGTTTCGTCATCGAACAACTGGAAATTTCCAAAGGTCCTAATTCCAGTTTCGCTGGCCGTGGTACTGCTGGTGGTGCGATCAATGCCATCACCAAGCAAGCGACTCTGGACCATGATTTCGAGCGCGTTTCCGTCGGCGTAGGTAGCGACTCACAAAAACGTATTACTGCTGATATCAATAAAGGTTTCGGCGACCATTTTGCTTTGCGTACCAATTTATTGTATGGCGATGAAGGCGTGCCTGATCGCTCGCCAGCCAAGCGTTCACGTCAGGGTATTGCATTGTCCGGTTTGTATGAAGCCAGCAAGGATTTGTCTGTAACCCTGGATTACTATGGTCTGCGTACCAAAGATACTTCGCCAGATCTGGGTTACTACCTGGTAGGTACAGTACCTAACCGTGTACCGGCGACCAATGTACCAGTGTATGGCCAGGAAAATGACTTCCTCAAGTCTGACGTTGATACTTTAACTGCCCGTGTGAACTGGGCTCTTGCTTCTGACCTCAAACTCACCAGCCTGACACGCTATGGCAAGTCCAGCAATGGCTATGTGACTACAGGTGCATCTTCTGCAACCCGCTATAACGGTGCAACAGGCCTGGCTTACACAACGGGTGTACTTGATGGCGGCCACACAGGCTGGCAGGATATTGATTACTTTGCTCACCAGAGTAATCTGCGCTGGGACAAACAACTGGGTGGCATGAAACATGAATTCATCTTTGGTGCAGAATATGCTGACCATAAAGTTGTGTCAGGTACTTACGCCATCACCAACACTGGCGCATTTAATTGCAAGACCACAGCAGGCATAGGAGCCAACAATGGTTACTGCTTTACTGATAGCGCCGGAGTGCAGGTCGCTAACCTGAACAAGCTGGCTGGTCGTAATTCCACACGCCTGAGCTGGAACCAGGACTGGCATATCAAGGCGCTGGCGCTGACAGCAATGGATACTGTCGATCTGACAGATAAATTTACCGTTTTTGCTGGTGTGCGTGCAGACTCCTTTGATCTGGACCTGACTCGTCGCAACAACACTACAGGTGTGATCACTGGTGACTACGGTTATAAAGATACTTTGCTGAATGGCCATTTTGGCTTGAGCTACAAGATCACACCTAAGCTCATCGTCTACGGTTCTGTGGCAAGTGCGCAAGACATCAATGGTGGTGAGGCCGATGCTGGTACCAGCAGTGGTTACGGTGGCGCAGTCTTGTATCAAAACCAGATCGCCGGTGCCAAGCCTGAAACTTCTATCAACTATGAGTTGGGCTTGAAGTGGAATCTGATGGACGATAAATTGCTGGCAACTGCGGCATTGTTCCAGACTAAAAAATCTGATGTGATGGAAGGTGCTAACTACGACACAGTTGGTACATTCAATTCAGGTAAAAATCGTGTACAAGGCCTGGAGCTGGGTCTCAGTGGTAATTTGACAGAAGACTTGTCCGTGCAAGTTGGTGCAGCATTCATGGATTCCAAAGTACTGGCTTCTACAACTCCTGCCAACGTCGGTAACCCGTTGAGTAACTTTGCCAAGCAAACGTTCTCGGTACAAGCCAAGTACCAGTTGACCAATGCATTCTCGTTTGGTGGAGCGGCACGTCATGAAAGTGATCGTTGCGGCGGGCAGCCTGATACAGCGGCAGGTTACACTGCAGCTGGCCTGTGCTCACAACCAGTGCCTTCGTTCTCGGCATTTGATGTTTTTGCTGCATACCGTTTCTCACGCCGCTTTGATTTGCGTGTCAATGTGCAAAACGTCACGAACAAAGACTACTTCACGGCAGTTTATCGTTCTGGCGCCTTCCTGTATAAAGGTGATGCACGTGCAGTACGTGTGACACTGAACTACGAAATGTAATCATTTGACGGCGAACAAGGGTTCATTCATCTTCACGAGTGAACCCTGTCGATTCAGCTAAAATACGGGTTCTTTATTGATTATTTTCATTGATGAAAACCCCAACTACCTCTGCCATTCCCCCGGATATACGCTGTGCCCAGGACTATGAACTTGCGGCGCAGCGTAGCATGGCAGAGGCCAGTTATGCTTATGTGGCAGGCGGCAGTGGGCGTGACCTGACTGTCGCTGCCAACTTGGCAGCTTTCTCGCAATGGTCAGTGTATCCGCGTGTATTGCGTGATGTTACTGGTGGCCATACGCGTCTGAGGCTAGGCAAGCAAACTTTTCCTCACCCCATACTATTGGCACCAGTGGCCTTTCAAAAGCTGGCGCATCCTGTCGGTGAAATCGATACTGCACGGGCAGCGCGTGCCATGGATAGCTGCATGATATGCAGCACTTTGTCATCTTGTCTTTTGGAAGATGTAGCGCAAGCTGCGGGCCATGACAAATGGTTTCAACTGTATTTCCAAAACAGGCGCGATGATACTCGCAGCCTGCTTGCGCGGGCAGAGGCAGCAGGTTTCAGCGCCATTGTCGTCACCCTCGATGCATCGATACAAGTTGCCAGTGCGCGCGCCCTGCAAGCTGGATTCCAGATGCCTGCAGATTGCGTTGCTGTCAACCTGCCAGAGAACTATGCGGGGCAAACGGTTGAGCTTGCACCTGATGATAGTCGTATCTTCCAGGGCGCAATGCGTGCAGCGCCAGGCTGGTCTGATTTAACCTGGCTGATGGCAGAAACATCCTTGCCTGTATGGGTAAAAGGTATCTTGCATCCCGATGACGCACTGGCGCTAAAAGCGGCCGGTGTTGCGGGTATTGTTGTTTCCAATCATGGCGGTCGCAGCCTGGACGGCGCACCTGCCAGTTTGACTGTGCTACCCGCCATTCGTGCTGCGGTAGGTGAGGATTTCCCTTTATTGCTGGATGGTGGCATACGCTCAGGCTCGGATGTGTTCAAGGCTTTGGCATTGGGTGCTGACGCCGTCTTGGTGGGGCGCTTGCAGATGTATGCGCTCAGTGTAGCAGGCGCCTTGGGTGTTGCCCATATGATCAAGCTGTTACGTGAAGAATTGGAGATATGCATGGCCCAGGCTGGCTGTGCAGGCCTGGCAGATATTGATAGCAATGCTCTGCTGCCTGCTCTTTGAGATACAAACAAGCTTGAAAGGCTTAGATATGCTAAATGTGATTGAAGGAGTTTTGAGCAAAGAAGAGGTAAGTCAATTTCGTGCCTATCTGGACCAGGCCGACTGGCAAGATGGCGCCAAGACTGCCGGTACACTCGCTTTGCGCGTCAAGAATAACTTGCAGATAGATGACGAGTCTGAACTGGCGATTCAACTGGGCAATCACATCCTGCGCAAGTTAGGTGAGCACCCTATGTTTATCTCTGCTGCTTTGCCTCAAAAAATATACCCCCCAAAATTTAATCGCTATCAGGACGGTGGCGGTTATGGCCTGCATGTAGACAGCGCAGTCATGATGATGCCCGGCACCCGTCAAAATTTGCGCAGTGACATGTCCGCAACCCTGTTCCTGGCTGAGCCCGAGGAATATGAAGGAGGGGAGCTGGAAATCGAAATCGACTTTGGTGCGCAGACTGTGAAACTTGAAGCGGGTGATATGGTGCTCTATCCTTCATCAAGCCTGCATAGAGTCACACCGGTGACCTCAGGCTCCAGGGTAGCCTCTTTTTTTTGGATAGAAAGCATGGTCGGTGACGATGCTGAACGCAGCATGTTGTACGACCTTGATCAGGCTATCCAGCAATTAACCCCCTTGGTTGATGCACAAAATTCTGCACTGCTCAGGCTCACCGGCATTTATCATAATTTGTTGCGTCGCTGGGCAATCACTTAATTTAATTATTACTTTAACTCGTCAGGAGGCATCAATGAAATTAATCAAGAAATCCATTTTCGCAGCACTCGTCCCCGTGGTCTTTGCCATGGCATCTGGTGGCGCCTGGGCCCATGGTGACGTTAAATGCACCAATGAACCCAAAGAAAAATGGCGTCCACATACAGAATTGGAAGCAAAGCTGGTCAAGGAGGGTTGGCAAATCCGTCGCATGGAAAAAACCAGCAGCTGCTATGAAGTGTATGCCAAAGACCCTAAAGGCAAGCGCGTAGAGGCATTCTTCAATCCTGTGACGTTTGAGCGCGTTGAAGAATAAGCAAACTGACGTGCCTGTATGGGACTTGCCCGTGCGCCTGATTCACTGGGCGCAGGTTTGTGCCATCGCCGCCGCCTGGATCACCAGTGGCATAACAGGCGAGGTCCATGAATACATAGGTTATGGCGCGGGCGCACTGATGCTTCTCCGTTTGGTTTGGAGCGGCATCGGCAATCGCTATGCAAGTTTTGCGCAATTTCTTAAATCGCCATCTGCCACGCTGGCTTACTTGCGTCTCGTCATTACTTCCAAAGCACCAAGATATATAGGTCACAACCCCCTGGGTGGCTGGATGGCTGTTGCACTGTTATCTTGCGTGGGTTTGCTGGTGCTGACAGGCTGGGCCATGGGTACGGATATGTTATGGGGCTATGCATGGCCAGTACGTGTACATGTCACCATTGCCTGGGCCATGCTGGGCTTGATAGGCTTGCATTTGCTAGGGGTGATGTTCACCAGCTGGCAGCATAGAGAGAATCTTGCCAGGGCTATGATTTCGGGCAAAAAACCAGTGCCAGGGCCGGATGATATCGATTAGTGCACAGTGCTTAAAAGCTGCGAGAACATTTTTGAAATGTGATCTGGGATTTGCTACATGGAGATAAAGCGAAGGGGGAAATACTTGTACGATTTTCTTTGCCCGGGATAGTACGTCAACCGGTATTTTTTTATTTGAATCTCTAGCTTGATTTTACGCCGCGTACATAAAAAGTCTGGCTATAGAAACTTTGTCTGACCTGTTTGCCCTGTCTTGTAGGAGGCAGGGCGGAAAAAAAAGAGTTACTGGCCTTGGCAAGTAACTCTTTTCTAAATTTGGCTCCCCGACCTGGACTCGAACCAGGGACCTGCGGATTAACAGTCCGTCGCTCTACCAACTGAGCTATCAGGGAATAGAAGATATGATGATCTTCATTAAACTTTTAAAACTATCTTTCGGCAGTGATTTTTTTCAAGTTCACTACTCACTTCGATTCTTTACTGCAAACTGCTTTATTCATTCATTGCCAGTCTAATCTTGCGGAAAAAAAAGAGTTACCAGCTTTAGCAGGTAACTCTGCTTTCTCGAATTTTGGCTCCCCGACCTGGACTCGAACCAGGGACCTGCGGATTAACAGTCCGTCGCTCTACCAACTGAGCTATCAGGGAATAGAAGATATGATGGTCTTCATTAAACTTTTAAACTACTACTTATACTTATCTACTCGTCCGCAGTGATTTTTTGCTAAGTTCACTACTTACTTCGAATTCTGTGGCTCCCCGACCTGGACTCGAACCAGGGACCTGCGGATTAACAGTCCGTCGCTCTACCAACTGAGCTATCAGGGAACAGAGACAAAAATTATATTCTCTCGACCCTACTTTGTCAATACGCAGGCCTTATCGAATTACAAAACCTGGGTAATTGCCTCAATAACGTTGTTAATATTCTTGTTATTGAGGGCGGCAACGCAGATGCGACCTGTATCAACAGCGTAGATGGAATTGTTATCACGCAATTTGCCAACTTGCTCTTTCGTCAGGCCGGAATATGAAAACATGCCGCGCTGCTGGATCACAAAATCAAAGTCATGGCCTGGGGCTTTTTCTTTGAGTTTGCTGACAAAAGCAGTGCGCATTTCGCGTATGCGTACGCGCATGCCTGCCAGTTCTTCTTCCCACAATTGGCGCAGTTCTGGCGTTGCCAGCACGGTTGCCACTACCTGGCCACCATGGGTAGGCGGGTTGGAGTAATTGGTGCGGATAACGCGTTTCAGTTGTGACATGATGCGCGCTGCTTCTTCTGCACTGGAGGCGGCAATACTCAATGCACCGACGCGTTCGCCATACAGGGAGAAGGATTTGGAGAAAGAATTGGAAACAAACAGGGCGCCGCCAGCTTCAGCAAAGCGACGTACTACCTTGCCATCGGCCTCGATACCATCACCAAAACCCTGGTAAGCCATATCCAGGAAGGGGATCAGATTGCGTTGGGCAACCACGGCAATTACTTCTGTCCATTGCTCATCTGTCAGGTCAGCACCGGTAGGATTGTGGCAGCAGGCGTGCAGCAAGACGATGGAGCCTTCAGGCATGGATTTCAATGCATCCAGCATGCCAGCGAAATTAACGCCGCGTGTTGCTGCATCATAGTAAGGGTATGAGTTGACTTTGAAGCCAGCCGATTCAAACAGGGCGCGGTGGTTTTCCCAGCTGGGGTCGCTGATCCAGACTTCAGAATTTGGTGTAAAGCGTTGCAAGAAATCTGCACCCAGCTTCAGTGCACCTGTGCCGCCGATGGCCTGGGCAGTAATCGCACGTTTTTCCTTGACGACATCGCTATCGGCACCAAACACCAGTTCTTGCACTGCTTTATCATAAGCAGCCAAGCCTTCGATAGGCAGGTAGGTGCGTGGGGAAAATTTTTCCATCAAAATAGCTTCTGCTTTTTTGACGCATTCCAGCAATGGCACCTTGCCATTGTCATCATAATAAACGCCTACACCCAGATTGACCTTGGCAGGATTCTGGTCGGCATTAAAGGCTTCGGTGATACCCAGGATAGGGTCGCGGGGGGCCATTTCTATGGCGGAAAACAGGGGGGAAGAAGCGGGAGCAGTCATCGTGATAATATTGAAATATTTGTCGTTGCCGACAATAAAGGTTGGAATGAGGCAGATTGCATAGTACAGCCACCTATTTTAGCAAAGGTAATCGCATCATGGCCGTAGCACCAGTTAATTCAACAGCTTTGTCAGAACAGCTGGACGAATCGAAATTTATCAGTTTCCCTGATTCACCTTATCAGTTGTATCAAATGTTCAAGCCAGCGGGTGATCAGCCAGCGGCAATTGCACAATTGGTCGAGGGTATCAGTGACGGTTTATTTTTTCAGACACTGCTGGGAGTGACGGGGTCGGGTAAGACTTACACGATGGCAAACGTGATCGCCAGGACAGGTAGGCCGGCCATCATTTTTGCACCTAATAAAACCCTGGCAGCACAGTTGTACAGTGAGTTCAGGGAATTCTTTCCACGCAATGCGGTGGAGTATTTTGTCAGTTATTACGATTACTATCAACCAGAAGCGTATGTGCCGCAGCGCGACTTGTTCATTGAGAAAGATTCTGCCATCAATGAACATATAGAACAGATGCGTTTGTCCTGTACCAAATCGCTGATGGAAAGACGGGATGTCATCATTGTGGCAACTGTGTCAGCCATCTATGGTATCGGTAACCCTAGCGAATACCATAAGATGATTTTGACCTTGCGAGCCAAGGACAAGGTCAGCCAGCGCGATGTCATTGCCCGTCTCATACAGATGCAGTACAAGCGCAACGAAGTTGATTTTGGACGCGGTACTTTCCGTGTGCGTGGCGACACCATTGATATATTCCCGGCAGAGCATGCCGAGATGGCTGTGCGCGTCGAAATGTTCGATGATGAAATCGAAAACCTGCAATTGTTTGACCCGCTGACAGGGCGCATCAAACAAAAGATACCGCGCTTTACGGTTTATCCTAGTTCGCATTATGTGACACCGCGCGAAACCGTCTTGCGTGCCATCGATACTATCAAGGAAGAATTGCGTGAGCGTCTGGATTTCTTCCGTCGCGAAAACAAACTCATAGAAGAGCAGCGTATAGAACAACGTACCCGCTTTGATCTGGAAATGATGGCGGAAATTGGCTTCACCAAGGGTATTGAAAATTACTCGCGCCACCTGAGTGGTGCCAAAGCCGGTGAACCGCCACCGACCCTGGTCGATTATCTGCCTGCAGATGCCCTGATGTTCCTGGATGAATCGCATGTGCTGACAGGGCAGTTGAATGGCATGTATAACGGCGACAGGGCGCGGAAAACCAATTTGGTGGATTATGGCTTCCGCCTGCCATCAGCACTGGATAATCGTCCGCTGAAGTTCGCTGAGTTTGAAAGCAAATTGCGCCAGACCGTGTTTGTCTCGGCCACGCCAGGTGATTATGAAGACCAGCATTCTGACCAGACGGTAGAGCAACTGGTCAGGCCTACTGGCCTGGTTGACCCGGAAATTGAAGTGCGCCCGGCGCTGACGCAGGTTGATGATTTGATGAACCAGATTATCGAGCGTGTGAAAAAGCACGAGCGGGTATTGGTCACGACACTGACAAAGCGTATGTCAGAACAGTTAACCGAATTCCTCAACGAAAACGGCATCAAGGTGCGTTACCTTCATAGCGATATCGACACGGTAGAGCGGGTGGAAATTATCCGCGATCTGCGCCTGGGTACTTTTGATGTATTGGTCGGCATCAACCTGCTGCGCGAAGGTCTGGATATCCCTGAAGTGTCACTGGTGGCTATTCTCGATGCAGACAAAGAAGGTTTCCTGCGTTCTGAACGCAGCCTTATCCAGACCATAGGCCGTGCCGCGCGTAATTTGCACGGCAAGGCCATCTTGTATGCGGATAAAGTGACAGATTCCATGCGCCGCGCCATGGGAGAAACCGAGCGCCGTCGCAATAAACAGCTCGCCTTTAACCTGGCCAATAATATTACGCCAGTAGGCATACGCAAGCAGATCAAGGACATCATCGATGGCGTCTATAATCCGCAGGAAGCGAAAGAAGAACTGGCAGTAGCGCAAGAGCAGGCACGCTATGAAGTCATGAGCGAGAAGCAGATTAGCCGCGAAATCAAGCGCCTGGAAAAGCTCATGCTGGATCATGCCAAGAATCTGGAGTTTGAAAAAGCCGCCCAGGTCAGGGATCAGTTAGCGCATGTCAAGGAGCAATTGTTTGGGGCGGGTGGGCATGATTCTGTTCCTGTACTTTGAGGCGACTTCTCTTTGGAAAGAACCAGTTTTCGTATGAGCTGGAATGGCTTGTAGGTTGGGCTACGTTTCATCAGCCCAACACTCGGCGGTTAAATAAGGTATGCGTTTGTTGGGGTACAGTGCTGGGTTGGTGAAGCATAGCCTGGCGAGGCCCGGCCTCAACTTATGAGGCTGCATGATGGAGTGTTGATGAAACTTTCAAAAGATAGAGTGGAGGTCGCTAGCGATGTTCATTTAAGAGACGGTATTGGTGTTGAGATTTATCGTGACGACGAGCTCGTAATTGAAATTTTCCGAGATGATACGGAGAGGACGCGGACCATTACCACTTTCAAGGAAAATATATCACTCGAACTTATGGAAGAAAGCATACAAATTTTCAAACAAAAAATCCCATGGGATTTCATTGAGTATGATGAAGATTAATTGGTCAGTTTGTAGGTTGGGTCGTGCCGCGCCAGGCTACTGTTTACTAACGTGACACGGGGCCTCTGCAAACGTATACGTCATTTAGACGCCAAGTGTTGGGCTGATGAAGCGTAGCCCAACCTACGAGGTTAATCCAACCTACGATTCTGGTAATAACTTTGAGGGCTTAAGTTGTATTATTTCCCACCAACACAAACCTGATTCCGCCCACCTTGCTTGGCTTGATATAGCATCGCATCTGCCTGCAGGAACATAGCATTTTCGGTGTTCCAGGTGGGGAAGTCGGCGATGCCGCCGCTGAAGCTGAAGTTTTTATTTTCGCCTGGCTTGACTTCAAAGACAATTTTGCCAAAGGCTTCGCGCATGGCGTCGAGTTTTTGCTTACCTTGCTCTGGTGTGCAATCCCAGAATACGACGACGAATTCTTCACCGCCAAAGCGACTTAGCAAGTCGCTTTCACCGAGTTGTGCCGACAAGACCAGGGACAGGCGCTTGATGACGATGTCGCCAAAATAATGGCCCCAGGTGTCGTTGATATTCTTGAATTTGTCGATATCAATGATGCCATATGCCAGGGGTTTGTCTTCAGTATTGGCACGGCGTATCCACTCCTGGGCTTTCTTTTGCAGACCCACTTTATTGAGCAAGCCAGTGGCTCTGTCGCGGCTGATCAAGTCTTTGCTGGTACGGATTTTATTGATGCGATTGAGCAATTGACGTGTCAGCACGTCGGCATCGCTGGGTGTCAGTATTTCATCAAAGCCGCTATCGAGGGCGCGTCTGGCCATATCAGGGTCAGGGCGGCTTTGCAGCAAGATAATTTCGCGACTGGGGTCAAATTCTATATTCTTTTTCAGCACACGAACCAGGGCTTCGGTTTGCAGGTACTGGGCCTCATCGATGAGGACGATATCTGGCTGGGCTTCCTTGACGCGCACATGCAAGGAGCGGGCATCTGGATTGTGTAGTAGTTCTATGTGGTTTTCTGCCAGCAGGGCTGCATCCAGGGAGGACAGTTCACCACAGTGAACGATGGTATTCGTTTCGCCGCGTTTTTGGCGGGCAAAGATATTGAACAGTTTGTCGACCAGCACTTCATTGGTGATGGGTTTTTCTGCATAAGCCATGCAGTTGCTATCAACCAATTTTTGCTGCAATAAGAAACGCTCGCCCTGACGTACGGTTTGCAGATAAATATAACTTTGATCGTCTGGCAGGCGTTGCAGCAAGTCGCTGAGAAACATGGTCTGGCGGCGGGTGTGTTGCATATCATCTTGCATGTTATACAAGACATCGAGATCGATGACGAATAAATCATTGCCTTCGGAAGACTGTACTGCCTTCACAAAACCGCTCATCTGGTCAAAGAACAGGATGTCAAAGTCGTACTTATGCGCACCTATCAATAACTCTTTCTTGTTATCGATGATGAAAAACGTCTGCGTAAGCAGTAATACCCGATTTTTGTATAACTGTCCTGCTTCTGCCATTTTGTCTCCAGGAACCCGGCGGGTTTGCACTATGTTATCAAATTGCTGTGCATGCTTTGATTTTATACGAGTTCCTGTGACTGCTTGATTAATGGGAAGCAAAATATTGGTCATATTTAAAAAAATGTGGCGAATTACTATCGCTATCAAGCTGATGCAGATGTAGTAACCAGTCATTACCTGCAATTGTTCAATTTGTTCAACAATGGGTCTCCTTTAAACTCAGATTCGAGAGACATCATGGCAGCCAAAAAAATTCTTATGCTGGTGGGTGATTTTGTAGAGGATTATGAGGCCATGGTGCCTTTCCAAAGCCTGCTGGCAGTCGGGCATGCAGTACATGCAGTTTGCCCGGACAAAAAGCCAGGTGACTATGTCTCCACTGCCATTCATGACTTTGAAGGTCAGCAGACGTATACAGAAAAGCCGGGCCACCGCTTTAGCATCACGCATGATTTTGCCGGCATCAAGGCGCAAGATTATGATGCCTTGCTGATACCAGGCGGGCGTGCGCCTGAATATTTGCGCCTGAATCCACAAGTGATTGCTATAGTGCAGCATTTTGCACAAACGAACAAACCGATCGCAGCCGTTTGTCACGGCGCACAGATTCTGGCTGCAGCCAAAGTACTGGAGGGCATCAAATGTTCAGCTTACCCGGCGTGCCAGCCTGAAGTCGAGGCAGCAGGCGGGCATTATGCAAATATCGCGGTGACCGATGCCGTTACTGATAAGAATTTTGTCACCGCACCAGCATGGCCAGCGCATCCTGCCTGGATAGGGCAATTCCTGCAATTGCTGGGGACAGAAATCAAGTTGTAGTCACATGGGGGCTTTGCTTGCAAATCAGGCAAGTACCGTATAATCGTCATCAAATCATTTTCTTGACGAGATGCGGGAGCAAAAATGTGTGAGATTTTTGTGAAAGCCGATCCGGGCTTGTATGAAACCAAGGCACGCTCCCTGCGTCTGCATGGTGTCGTGACATCGATCAGGCTGGAAAAGATATTCTGGAGTGTGCTTGAAGAGATCGCTGCACGTGACGGCATGAATACCAATCAACTCATCACCAAGCTCCATGATGAGTTGATTGCCTATCGCGGGCATATCGATAATTTCTCTTCTTTCCTGCGGGTTTGCTGTTTGCGCTATACCTCACTGATGCTCGACGGTGATATTGCCCATGATAAGCATTTGCCACTTGCTGGTCTGCACAAGGCAAAAACGGAAGCGTCTGGTTTTTTGATTTAATTTTTATTACCGCATCTTCCCAGGCAGTGACCCAGTTTTTTGATCTTTTTGCTTTCGAATAAAAATACCTTGCAAAAGCTGCTTGACACATCAGGCGCTAATTTATATGATGCCTATCAACTAGTAGGTAAAGAAGGCGTAACATGAAACTCAATGCAGATTTTTCCCGGCGTGCTGTTATCGATAGCAATAGTTTGCCGTGGGCAGATTCCCCGGCTGCTGGCATCCAGCGGCAGTTATTGGAACGTGATGGGGAGGAGCAGGCCCGTGCGACTTCATTGGTCCGTTATGCGCCAAGAAGTAAATTTGCGCATCATGTGCATACCCTGGGCGAAGAAATCTTTGTGCTTGAAGGCATCTTTACCGATGAAACCGGGGATTTTGGTCCTGGCACCTATATCAAGAATCCACCAGGCTCGGCACACGCGCCAGGTTCAGAGACAGGTTGTTTGTTGTTCGTGAAATTGCGTCACCTTGAGCTGGACGACAGTGAGCGTGTCGTTATTGATACGCAAAAGGCTGCTTGGTTTCCTGGTATGGTTGCAGGTTTATCGGTGTTGCCTTTGTCAGAGTTTGCTACTCAGCATACCGCTTTGGTCAAATGGGCCGCCGGGACTTACTTTAATCCCCATCATCACTATGGCGGTGAAGAAATTTATGTACTTGAAGGTGTGTTTGAAGATGAGTTTGGGCGCTACCCGGCGGGTACCTGGATACGCAGCCCGCATTTGAGCAAACATTGTCCTTTCAGTACAGAAGGCTGTACCATCTTGGTCAAGACGGGGCATTTGCCTGCTCTTCATTCTTACTAGTGGACTGTAACAGTGGAATCGAGAGTGAAGGACATGTGCCCGACGAATCAGAGCAAGGCAAGGTTTGAACAAATGAGCGGAGAGATAGCGGGGCTATCGCGAGCATTTGTAACGCAGCTATGATCGTCGCGCGCATGGCAAGCACTCCGATTTTCACTGTTACAGTTCACTAGGTCTTGCATGAAGCATTTTTCAGAAATATCGCCTATGGCGGAACGTATCCTTGACACTGCCCAGGCTTTGATACAGCAGCAGGGTTACAACGGTTTTTCTTATGATGACGTGGCCAAACTGGTTGGCATCAAAAAGCCCAGTATTCACCATCATTTCGCCAAGAAAGAAGAATTGGTGACAGTGCTGGTGCAACGTTATACGCATAGATTTCGCGGTGAATTGCTGGGTATAGAAGGGAAGCATGCCAGTCCTATGGAAAGGCTGGCTGCTTATGCGGCAGTGTTTGAGCAAACCTTTAACCGCGACAGGCGTCTTTGTGTCTGCGGCATGTTGGGTGCTGAATCCGATTCTTTGCCAGAATCTGCCGCCGATGAAGTTGCGCGTTTCTTTAAAGTGAATCTGGATTGGCTGGCGCAGATCATCAGCGATGCCCAAAGTGCGGGGATGATTAAACAGAATTGTGCTGCAGAGTCACTGGCACAAGCTTATTTGAGTGCGCTGGAGGGGGCTATGGTACTCGGACGTGGTATGCGTACCGTGCACGGACCAGCGGGAATCGCGGACACTTTTCTTTCCACTGTGTCGGCCTGAGGCCGGCATTTTTTTGTAAATGTAATCTACCAACTGATAGGTAGTTAAATGAAAGGGTACACAATGAACGCTGATTTTGAAGGTAAAAAACTGCTGGTCATAGGCGGCACTAGTGGCATGGGCCTGGAGACTGCGCGCCTGGTCCTGGCTCGCGGTGGTGAGGTAGTGATAGTTGGCAATCGCAAGAACAAGGCAGAGGAGGCGCAGGCGCAGTTGTCTGCTTTGGGGCAGGTCGCTGTGCTGACTGCAAATTTATCCAAGCCTGCAGAAGTGCAGCAGCTTTTGAAAAAGATCGATGAAGCGCACAAGGACATCAATCTTTTGGTCAATGCCGCAGGTGTATTTACTCCCAAGGCTTTTCTTGAGCACAGTGAAAGCGACTATGACCAGTATCAGGCTTTGAACAAGGCTCTGTTCTTCATTACGCAAAAGATTGCTGCCAATATGATTGCCAGTGGTAAGCCTGGGTCTATCGTGAATATAGGTTCGATGTGGGCCAGGCAGGCGATTGCTGCGACACCATCGTCGGCTTACTCCATGGCCAAGGCGGGTATACATTCCATGACCCAGCATCTGGCCATGGAACTCGCATCGCATCATATTCGTGTGAATGCAGTATCGCCAGCCGTAGTGGAAACCCCGGTCTATGAGAGCTTTATTCCCAAGGCAGATATTCCTGCTGCTTTGCAGGGTTTCAATGGTTTTCATCCTATAGGTCGCATAGGTACACCACAGGATGTGTCGGAAGCGATTACTTTCCTGCTGTCAGATAAAGCATCCTGGGTCACCGGCGCAATCTGGGATGTGGACGGTGGTGTGATGGCGGGGCGTAATACCTGAAAAAATCGGAAATAAAAAATGCCGGGTCAGTCTTGTAATTGAACTGATCCGGCATTTTGTTTGGCTAAGCTCAGCTAAGTGAGTTTAGTCCGCTGCAACACGCTTGGCGATATGCGCCAGTGCTTCTTCTACCTGGTCAATCAGGATCAGGCAAAGGTCGCCTGCTTCCAGTCTGTCCATGGCCAGGTCAATGGCAATGAATTCACCATTGATTTCATCGATGCGCGTAGTTTTGCTTGCCTGTTTCAAGCCTTCACGCAAGAGTGCCACAACTTCACCATCGGCACGGCCACGCTGGCATTGGTCCTGGTACAGCACCACGTCATCAAAAGATTCACCAAGGATTTCAGTCTGCTGGCGTATGTCCTGGTCACGTCGGTCACCAGCACCGCTGATGACGACGGAACGACGTTTGGCAGGCATGGTTTCTACTGCGCGCACCAGTGCCAGTATCGCATCCGGGTTGTGGCCGTAATCAGCAATCAAAGTCGCACCGCGGAAGTTGAAGACATTGAAGCGGCCAGGCGCATTGTCAGCTTCATTGGCAAAAGACTTCAAGCCTGCGCGTATGCTTTCCCAGGCAGTATTAATTGCCCAGGCTGCGGCTACGGATGCCATGACGTTCTCGACCTGGAAACCTATGCTGCCATTACGGGTGATAGGGATATCAGCCAGCGGCACGCTATGGCGGGTCTTGCCTTCTGCAGCAATCAGGTGGCCATTTTCGATATAGACCACACGCTTACCCTGAGCCCTGTGGGTGGCCATGACAGGATGCTGGTGATCAGCGGCGAAGAAGATGACTGCAGATGGGCAATTGCTGGCCATGGCAGCGACGATAGGGTCAGCCGCATTCAGCACGGCATAGCCGTTATCAGCCACGTTTTGTACGATGACACGTTTCAGTACAGCCAGGTCTTCTACCGTGGTGATGTAATTCAAGCCAAGGTGATCGCCGGAACCGATATTGGTGACGACGGCCACCTGGCAGCGGTCATAGGCCAGACCTTCACGCAAAACACCGCCACGCGCCGTTTCAAACACGGCTGCGTCAACATCAGGGTGCGACAAGACATTGCGGGCACTGCGTGGGCCACTGCAGTCGCCGCTATCAATCTGGCGGCCAGCAATATAGACACCATCCGTATTCGTCATCCCTGTACGCAAGCCACTGGCTGTCAGCAGATGCGCGATCAGGCGTACTGTCGTGGTTTTACCATTCGTGCCAGTGACAGCGATGATAGGGATGCGGCCATCGTCATGTTCATCAAACATGGAAGCGATAATTGCTTCACCAACCTGGCGACCCTTGCCAAAAGAAGGGGAGAGATGCATGCGCAAACCAGGGGCAGCATTGACTTCGACGATGCCGCCATTTTGCTGTTCTATCGGTTTCAAGACACTATCGCAGACCAGATCAACGCCACAGATATCGAGGCCCACCATTTGTGCGGCAGCTACTGCGCGCGCGGCAACTTCTGGATGCACATCATCCGTTACATCGGTTGCTGCGCCACCAGTAGAGAGATTGGCGTTATTGCGCAAGACCACGCGCTGGCCCTTGGGTGGGATGGAGTCAGCCACAAAACCCTGCTTGGCCAGGCTGGCCAGGGCGATATCATCAAAACGTATTTTGGTCAGAGAAGTGGAGTGACCACTGCCACGGCGCGGGTCTTTATTGACTTGTTCAACCAGCTCACGCACGCTTTGTTTGCCATCACCCACCACTTGCGGCGGATCACGGCGGGCAGCAGCGACCAGCTTGTTGCCGACTACCAGCAGACGGAAATCATTACCAGGCAAGAAGCGCTCTACCAAGATGTCGTCGCGGAATTCACTGGCGGCATGGAAGCCTGCATCCAGTTGTTCACGAGTTGTGACGTTGACGGTCACACCTTTGCCCTGATTGCCATCCTTGGGTTTGACCACCACCGGCATGCCGATTTCAAGAGCGGCGGCCCAGGCATCATCCGGGTCAGATACTGAACGGCCCAAAGGCACAGGCACGCCAGCGGCATGTAAGAGCTTCTTGGTCAGTTCTTTATCTTGCGCAATGGCTTCCGCAATGGCGCTGGTGCCATCCATTTCTGCTGCCTGTATCTTGCGCTGGCGGCTACCCCAGCCAAAGGCTACCAGGCTGCCATCCGTCAGGCGGCGATAAGGGATATTGCGGGCAACGGCGGCATTGACAATGGAGCCAGTAGATGGCCCCAGACGAACGTCTTCATCGAGGTCACGCAATTGCTCAAGCGCAGCAGCCAGGTCAAAGGCATGGTCTTTCAATGCGGCATTGATGAGTTGTTCTGCCAGTTCTACGGCCAGGCGGCCTACAGCTTCTTCTGAATATTCGACCACGACTTGAAAAATACCTGCTTCCAGGGTTTGCGTGGTGCGGCTGAAAGTGACCGGGCAACCGGCTTCTGCCTGTAGACCCAGAGTCAGCAATTCAAACACATGGGCCATGGGGATGGCATCATCATGACCGGTGGGTTGCAAGATGCTGAGTTGCGGGAACAGGGCGCGCAAACGGTCTTCAAATCCGTTCATACCGGCAATTGACATCTCTTCATTTGTGCAGGCAACAATCGCTTCTACGGCCGTATGATGGCTCCAGAGATTGGGACCGCGCAGGGCACGGATGCGTGATACTTCCATAAAACTTAGTCCTGTTGAAAAAGGCGTCAAACGATGGTGTGCTGTTTTTTCATCCTGACGATTCAAGCATCAGCAATCACACCATCAGATAAATAGTAAATTCTAAGAAAACACGTAAACAATATATCTTGTATTTGCGGATGCCGGATCGGGTATCCGCACAAGTGTCAATACGCTCAGTAAGGTGCTTTCTTGCTAGAGTCAAAAGTCCTGAGACCAGCACCTATCAATTCTGGTGTTATATTCAATGCCCAAGCTGCTGCAACTGCCGCCAGTACGCTTTCTGCCTGAGCGACTTTTGCAGGCTTCAAAGCACTCAAGGGCAACAGAGCAGTTTCAGTTTCTCCATCTGCCAACACGATATTGTCATCACGCAAAAACACTACGCGTTCACCCAGGGCACGGTGATTGACTATGGCTTCCAGCGCCGGGTCCTTGGCATAAAAAATCACTTTGCCATCACAGAGTTCTGCCAGATCTACCACAGCAGGATCAGCAGCATTCAATACCGCCACACCGTCTGGCAAAATCACATCCACCTGAGTACGCAAGACTTTGCGCATTTGGTCCGGGCTGTCGATGTAGTAGGCTGCCAGGTCGGCATAGCCTTCCATATCGGTAACCACGCCAACTGCGCATTTGTCATAGGCCAGGCCATCACTGAGCAAGGCCTTGGCATTGGTTTCAAAGACGGCTGCTTCCACTGAGCGGTTGATCAACAATCTTTGGCCAGCTTCCCAGTTGGCGCAATCGCCATCAGTGACAATGCGCTTATTCAGGAACAAACCTTGTGCGCAAGCGACGCCGGTTTCTTTACCGCTAATATTGATCAGGGCACCAATCAGGCGCGCAATCAGACTGCAACCTTTGGTGCCAGCAACACCAACGATGCTGATACGGCCACTTTCATCCGGGGCAAACAAATGATTGATGATGGCTTTGCCGACAGGGCGGCCTTCACCATTGGCCGGTTTGATGTGGGCCAGCAAACCAGGGCTGGCATTGACTTCAATAATCGCCGCCCCCTGTCCAGCCATAGGGAGAGAAATATCTTCTGCCACCAGGTCAACACCAGCGATATCCAGGCCGACGATACGTGCAGCCAGTGTCGCGGCATAAGCAATATCAGGATGGATTTTATCGGTGACGTCAAGAGCGACGTTGCCGTTTGGCTGTATCAATACTTTCTGCCCCGCCAGCGGGATGGAATTGGCATCCATGCCTTGGCGTTTTAATTCGAGGATGATTTCTGCCCCTGCGCCCGGGTCCAGCGCATTTAACGGACAATCTTCTGTCGTGCCACGGCGCGGATCAGTATTGATCTGGTCGTCGACCAGTTCAGTGACATTCGATTTGCCATTGCCAGTCACCCACAGTGATTCGCCTTTACCAACGGCGACTACCTGGTTGCCAACCACCAGCACGCGGTGCTCATCACCAGTGACGAAGCGCTCAACGATGACGCTCTTGCTGTCACCCTTGCGTGAAGCCAGTTCATAGGCAGCGATGACGTCTTCCTTGCTCATCAGGTTCAGTGAAACGCCGCGGCCATGGTTGCCATCATAAGGTTTGATAACGACGGGCAGGCCGATGTCCTGTGCTTCTTCCCAGGCTTCCTCAGCACTGCGCACCAGGGAACCTTCAGGAACAGGCACGCCGCAAGATTGCAACAGGGTTTTTGTAAGGTCTTTATCGCTGGCTATGCTTTCAGCAATGGCGCTGGTGCGGTCGGTTTCTGCTGTCCAGATGCGGCGTTGGGCAGCACCATGGCCCAGTTGCACCAGATTGCCATCTGTCAAACGTATGGACGGGATGCGACGTTCAGTGGCGGCATCAACAATGCTGGCAGTACTTGGGCCCAGGCAACGGTCATCCACCAGTTCACGCAATTCTGTGACCTTGGTTTGCAGATCAAAAGCCTGGTCTTCAATCGCTGCCATCAGCAAGTCGCGGCCAATTTGCAGGGCAGCGCGGCCGACCTGTTCTTCACGGGTGCGGAAAGCCATTTTGTAAACGCCGACTACATTGGTAGAACGAGTCTGGCCAAAACCGGTACGCATACCTGCCAGGTTTTGCAATTCAAGGACGACATGTTCAAGGATATGACCAGACCAGGTGCCTTCACGCAGGCGCTCCAGAAATCCACCGCGCTCACCGACACCACAGCGATGCTCTATGATTCCAGGCAACCAGGCCGTCAGGCGCTCATACAAGCCAGGGATTTTATTCGATGGAAATTCTTCCAGCACACCAATATCCAGCACTGCTTCAATGACAGGGCGGTAAGTCCAGATATTCGGGCCACGCAAGTGCGTTGCGCTGAGAATGCGGATGTCTTTCTTGTTTGTTGTCATGTATGTAAACTTTTATAAGCCGGGTTTATGCAGACCAGGTCTTGTCATTTTTTTAGAGCGTTTCTTCGTTTTCCCTGAATGCGCAACATCTTGGGCTGGCCAGGCCAGGAGAGATTTTCTGGTGCATTGAAAATCTTGCCATAGCCATAATATTACTTTGCATATCATTTTGAAAGCGGCTGTGAAAGGCACGCTTGCTGATATACTTGCGCGCCAGCGCAAAAGCAGTTCATCCTCTTGATCAGATTTATCTGATTATTTTTCTTCCGATAGAATACCGTAAATTGCTGCTTCCGTGACATGGCTTATGCCGGAAACGGAAAGCAAGTGATCTGTTTTACTAAAATTAATGTCCTGATTTGATTCAGGACCAGCTCTTGAGCCGGAGTTCGTTTCACGATGACCACAACACAATTCAGCCCCGAACAGCCTGTTACCTCACTTCCAGCATCCTGGCAACCTGACCTCAACAGTCAGATCGCCAAGGGCGAGAACGTTTTAACTGCCCTGGAGGTTGACCTCGACAACAAACTTCGCTTCCGCAAGGGCTTGCTGGTGGTGACAGATCAGCGCTTGCTGGCCAAATCACCAGGTGAGGCTGACTGGAAAGAGTGGCGTTTTCGTCAGGGTTTGCAATTAAGTCATCATGACCATGCCGGTGTTGGCCATCTGGAACTTGTGGATGAGCAGGGCTTGCAGGCGAGCTGGCGCTTTACCCTGGGTCAGAATTTGCACGCGATACGCTTGCTGGACCAATTCAAGGAACAATTACAAAGCCACATTACTGGTAAGCCAGTGGTCCGCGCAGAACAAAATATCTGCCCCAGCTGTAAAGCTGTGCTTGAGCCGGACCAGGAGGAATGCCCAGTCTGCACCAAGGTCATCTATACGCCGCCGTCAACCTGGACACTGTTACGCTTGTGGCGATTTGCCCACCCTTATCGCCTGCAATTGCTCCTCGGTTTCACGCTGATGTTGCTGGGTACGGCTGCGCACATGATCCCGCGCTACCTGACCAAGCCGTTGACGGATGAAGTGCTGATTCCCTATCAAAACGGTGCCCATGTCGATCCCAAACTGGTGGTGTTCTACATCGGTGGTTTGCTTGGTTCTGCGGTGATTGCATGGCTGTTGAGCTGGGGCAAGACGTATATCCTGGCCCTGGTGTCAGAACGCATAGGTGCGGATTTGCGTACTGCGACCTATGAGCATCTGTTGAAATTGTCTCTCGAATATTTTGGTGGCAAACGCACTGGTGACCTGATGTCGCGCATAGGTAGCGAAAGTGACCGCATTTGCGTTTACCTGTCACTGCATCTGCTGGATTTTGCGACTGACGTGCTGATGTTCATCATGACAGCTGGTTTTCTGTTGCAAATCAATACCAAGCTGGCCCTGGTGACCTTGTTGCCACTGCCATTCATTGCCTGGATGATCCACCTGGTGCGTGACAAATTGCGTACCGGTTTTGAAAAGATAGACAGGGTATGGGGTGAGGTGACCAATGTCCTGGCTGATACTATTCCCGGCATACGTGTGGTCAAGGCCTTTGCCCAGGAAAAGCGGGAGGCAGGGCGCTTCCGTGAAGCCAATAAACATAATCTTGCCGTCAATGACAAGCTCAACAAGGTCTGGTCGCTGTTTTCACCTACTGTATCATTCCTGACGGATCTCGGTATTCTGGTGGTCTGGGGCTTTGGTATCTGGCAGATTTCCAAGGGTGATATTACTGTCGGTTCTCTGGTGGCTGCCGTGGCTTTCATCAGTAATTTCTATGGCCGTATTGATTCCATGAGCCGCATCGTGTCCGTGACTCAGAAATCTGCCTCGGCTGCCAAGCGTATTTTTGACATTCTGGATCATGTATCGAGTGTGCCTGATCCGCAAAATCCGGTGAAGATTAAAGACGTCAAGGGGCAGATAGAGTTGCGCGAAGTGGGTTTTCGATATGGTAATCGCGCCGTCAACCGCGGCATCAACCTCAGCATTAAACAAGGTGAAATGATAGGTTTGGTTGGTCATAGTGGTTCAGGCAAGAGTACGCTGGTAAACCTGATCTGCCGCTTCTATGATGTCTCAGAAGGCGCGATTTTGCTCGACGGGGTCGATATACGCTCATTTGCCGTATCTGATTACCGTCGCAATATCGGCCTGGTCTTGCAAGAGCCTTTCCTGTTTTTTGGCACTATTGCAGAGAATATCGCTTACGGTAAGCCAGACGCGACGCGCGATGAAATCATCGTGGCGGCGCGTGCTGCCCATGCCCATGAGTTTATTTTACGCCTGCCGCAAGGTTATGACTCTATGGTCGGTGAGCGTGGCCAAGGCTTGTCTGGCGGTGAACGGCAGCGTATTTCGATTGCCCGTGCTTTGCTGATTGATCCACGTATTTTGATCATGGATGAAGCCACGTCTTCCGTCGACTCGCAAACCGAGAAAGAAATCCAGAAAGCCCTGGATAACCTGGTGCAAGGCCGTACTACGATTGCGATTGCGCATAGATTGTCCACCCTGCACAAAGCTGATCGTCTGGTGGTATTGGATAGAGGGCAGGTTGTTGAAGTTGGCAGCCATGATGAACTGATGGCCAAAGAAGGCGCTTACTATAATCTGTACCAGGCTCAAGCCCGTAATGCAGAACTGGTTGAGGAGTAAACAAGATGACGACAACAAAATTTACCCTGAGCCGCAATTCTTTCGGCAAACTTATACTCAGCAATGAGGCTGGAGAAGTGTTTGAAGGCGTCAGTCCGGTGAGGGCATTCCCCATCCAGTCACCATTGGCGGGCATGTCCCTGGTCATGACCGACGGACGCGAGGTCGCATGGATAGATCAACTCGATGATCTGGCGACAGATGTGCGTGAACTGGTCATGGAGGAGCTGGAGGGGCGCGAATTCATGCCTGAAATCAGCAGCATCATCAGCGTCACCAGCTTTGCCTTGCCATGTACATGGAAGGTGGCGACAGACCGTGGCGAGACTGATTTCGTGCTCAAGGGTGATGAAGATATACGCCGCATAGGTAAGGCATCGTTACTGATTACCGATAATCACGGCATACAATTCCTGATACGTGATATGTATGCGATAGACAAGCATAGCCGCAGGATACTCGACCGTTTCTTATAAATCTTTTATGAGTGATGTAGATACCGATTTAAAATTCATACCCATATAAATTAGTATCTCTGCTTTCACCTGCCAGCACGACGACAGCTTCCAGTTGAAACCCCAAGTCTTGCAATAACTTATTGGAAGCGAGATTATTTGGGGATGTAATAGCGGCCAGTTTGCTGATGCACAAATGCGTGTTGGCATAGGCCAGGGTTGCCCTGGCTGCTTCCCTGGCATATCCTTGCCCCAGAAATTGCGGTAAAAACGCATAGCCCAGGTCTATATTTTTCAAGCTTTCCCGCTTGACCAGTCCGCATAAACCCATGGCCTGACCGTCTTCCTTGCGCTCTACCACATACAGGCTGAAGCCTATCTTTTCCTGATTTGCCACGGGGCCATTGACAATGTCAGTGCGCGCCTCTTCCAGGGTGCGTATGCCCTTGTCGCGGATGTTTTCTATGAATGCAGGGTCATTCACTAGTGCCAGGTAAAAAGCAGCATCATCGCTAGTGATGGTGCGCAGTTGCAGTCTGTCTGTGGTGATGACGATAGTCATTCTTGTCTCCAGGGAAATATCCAGTTTAATTTGCTTGCCCCAGAAATGCTAACGGTTTTTATTAGTCCAAAGCATTCTTGTCAGCACAATAAGACAAGGTTTTTGAACTAAACTGATGTTGCCAACCGACAGACTTGTTAACTTGTTATACAAAGTGGTGAATTGAATAAACTTTTTTTCACATTCCATGGTCTGCGGCGTAATATTGTTATATGGCATTAAGCTTTTCTTTGTATTCGCTCACGATGATAGCTTTTGATATGTACCGCCCACATTACCATCGGTCTTGCGCTTACTGTTGATTGGCTTAGGCAAGTCTTGTTACTTATCCATGTTCGTACTCAGGGGAAGCTATGAAATCTCTCAAAGCCAGACTCATCGTTGTTATTGGATTATTGGTTGCTATTTGCACCATCGTATTGACCGTAGGTAGTTATCTGAGGATGAAATCCCAGATAGAAAATGACCTGAATAATGAAATTCGGGGTGTTGCTGCCGGTTATAACGCCGTATTGAGTAACTGGATACAAACCAATCTGTCCATGATGGAGAGTCTGGCACAAGGCCTGGGTAATGGCGCTGATTTGCAATCCAGCCTGACTATGATGCGGGCTGGAGGTAACTTTCTTAGTGTCTACCAGGGCCAACCAGACAAGCAATTCACTAATATCCCGGCAGATCCTCCTCCAGCGGGTTTCGACCCCACCGTGCGCCCTTGGTATAAAGCAGCCATGGAAGCCAAGAAATCCATCGTCACTTCGCCATATATGGGTGTTGCTCCCCCTGGATTGATGATTACTTTTGCTGCGCCTGTCAAAGGCGGTGAGGGTGGTGTGGTTGGTGCTGACGTGTTCCTGACCAAGATAGTGGATCAAATTCTGACTATCAAACTGGCGGGCGGCGGCTA
Source organism: Undibacterium sp. JH2W (assembly GCF_049340425.1). Classification (NCBI taxonomy): domain Bacteria; kingdom Pseudomonadati; phylum Pseudomonadota; class Betaproteobacteria; order Burkholderiales; family Oxalobacteraceae; genus Undibacterium; species Undibacterium sp. JH2W. The sequence goes on from NZ_JBMPOT010000002.1 coordinate 447,530, forward strand.
TGCCTTCTTGCTGGATAAAAGTGGCCAGGTCCTGGCTCATGCAGACCAGGCCAAGGTCATGAAAATGGCCAAGGAAATCACGCCTGACCTGGCGCTGGATAACCTGGCTAACCTGTCCAAGCAAAAAGATCCTATCTTGACTGAAATTGGTGGCAAACCACACTTCATGCTCCTGCAGCAAATTACTGGCTCAGACATTTACCTGGCTCTGGTCATAGACAAGAAAAAAGCCCTGGAGGCGTTGGATCAACTACTCATCATTTCAGCGGTTGTCTTGTTGATTTTACTGGGTGTGATCATGCCTTTGACGACCTTGCTGGTTGGTCGCATGCTGTCCGGTTTGCAACGTGTGCGTGATGCCATGTCCGATATTGCTGCCGGTGGCGGTGACCTGAGCCGTAAAATCGATGTGGAGGGTGACGATGAAGTCGCCCAGACGGCTTCTGCTTTCAATCGTTTTCTTGAACAATTGCGCGTCATGGTGGTGGATGTGCGCAAGGCGACTGACTCGATTACCGTGGGGGCGACGGAAATCGCTACTGGCAATATGGATTTGTCTGGCCGTACTGAGCAGCAGGCATCTTCATTGGAAGAGACTGCGGCCAGCATGGAAGAATTGACTGAGGCAGTGCGCAATAATGCCGACAATGCCCGCGAAGCCAACAAGATGGCAGTCAATGCATCTGATGTGGCAACTCAGGGTGGTGAAGTGGTAGGCAAGGTGGTTACTACCATGCAGGGTATCAGTGACAGCTCACGCAAGATTGTCGACATCATCAGTGTGATTGAAGGTATTGCCTTCCAGACCAATATCCTGGCCTTGAATGCAGCGGTCGAAGCGGCCAGGGCAGGTGAGCAGGGGCGCGGCTTTGCGGTGGTTGCCAGCGAAGTACGTACCCTGGCACAGCGCAGTGCTGCTGCTGCGCAAGAGATCAAGAACCTGATTGAAGACTCGGTCAACAAAGTCAGTGAAGGTTCTGAACTGGTCGATAAGGCCGGGGCCGCTATGACCCGCATCGTCTCAGCGGTAGACCAAGTGGCAGCGATTATCAATGAAATCACCACCGCCTCTGTAGAGCAAAGTGATGGTATCCAGCAAGTCAATGTGGCATTGGCGCACATGGATGAGGCAACCCAGCAAAATGCAGCTTTGGTAGAGGAAGCTGCTGCCGCTGCCGGTTCGTTGGAAGAACAGGCGAATTTGCTGAAAACTGCGATGTCAGCCTTCCGCATGGAAGACTCAGGCTCAGGCCCACGCATAGCACCGGCCAAATCAAGCTGGGCGAAGAATAAGGCTTCTGCTCCTAGTCTGGGTTACGACGAAGAATAATCAAATGCCCTCAAGTGTGGCAATCACCGGAGCATGATCCGATGGTTGCTCCCACTTGCGAGGCACGCGGTCAATGACGCAAGAAGTGCATAGTTTGGCCAATTCTGCTGACAGCAGGATATGGTCGATGCGCACGCCCTTATTGAGACGGAAGCCCAGTGCACGGTAATCCCACCAGCTAAAGGATTTTTCTGCCTGTTCAAACTGCCGGAAACTGTCGCTTAGCCCAAGTGCGATCAGGTTTTTCAGGGCGGCTCTTTCTTCTGGCGATACCAGGTTCATGCCCACCCAGGCAGCAGGGTCGTGGACATCCCTGTCTTCCGGGGCGATATTGTAGTCACCCAAGATGGCGAATTTGGCATGGCGTGCCATTTCTTCCCTGACCCAGTTTTCCAGTGCTGCAAACCATTTCAATTTGTACTGGAATTTATCTGAGTCTGGTGCCTGGCCATTAGGCACATAAGCGCAAATAATACGTACGCCCGCGATGGTCGCGGCAATCAGGCGTTGCTGTTCATCTTCAAAATGCGGATTATTCTTTTGAATATCCGTCATCGCGTGTTTCGATAAAATCGCCACACCGTTGTAAGTTTTTTGTCCGGTAAAGGCAACATGGTAGCCTGCCGCTTCTATCTCTGCTTGTGGAAACTTGTCATCGGTGAGCTTGGTTTCCTGTATGCACAGGACATCGACAGGATTGGTTTCCAGCCACTGCAAGACTTGTGGGAGCCGGACTTTCAGGGAGTTGACGTTCCAGGTAACTAGTTTCATGAGAATATTTTTGATGGTGGTAAATGACGATAAGCTTTGTAAGCATCTGAAAAATGGTGCTGCTGACCTGGGCGAGCGTGTATGCGTCACATATTATACGATGTTGCGAGTTTGGAAATCAGTCTGTCTCGGCGAGGCAGCAATCCAGGTTCATGGAGATGAACAGGCTTTTCAATTATTGACTTTTCAAGTATGTTTGCAACTTATTCCTATCTGGAAAGAGATTAAAATAAAGTGACAGGTTTTCTTTTCAGACACACCATGCCCAAGTATTTCTTTATTCTGATTATTGCCATGTTCACCTTTGGCAGCCAGTTTGCGCATGCAGAGCCGACGGTCATACGTTATCCGCGACCCGCAGCCAAGACCGACAGCCATTTTGATTATGTCCAGGAATTGCTGACTGAAGCCCTGTCTGCTTCTCCTAATAAATATAAGCTGTTACCCAGCAAGGCTACCATGCAGCAGGGTAGGGCAGTGCATGAAATGAAAAATGGCACTGGTGAAGTCGATCTTTTGTGGAGCATGTCCACTGATGAAAGAGAAAAAAGCCTGATTGCCATCAAAATCCCTATAGACAAGGGTTTACTGGGTTGGCGCATCCCATTCGTGATTGGTGAAAACCGGCAAATGTTCAAAACCGTCAGGACCTTGCACGATATGGAGAATTACTCCGCCGGGCAAGAGCTGGATTGGCCAGATGTCAAAATTCTGGAAAGCAATGGACTCAAAGTGAGTACGGCGAATTCCTATGAAGCCTTATTCAGCATGCTGGAAGCGGGGCGTTTTGATTATTTTCCCAGGTCCATCATGGAAATCTGGAAAGAACAAGAGGTACATGCTGGTAAAAACCTCGTCATCAGCCAGGATATTGCCCTGCATTATCCTGCGGCTTATTATTTCTTTGTTGCCCCCAACAAGCTTCAGTTTGCATTAGACCTGACGAATGGTCTGGAGATATTGATACACAATGGTCAATTCGAAAAACTCTTCCTGAAATACCATCAAAGCTCAATACAAAAAGCCGGGCTTAAACACAGAATCGTGCTGGAGTTGCAAAATCCCTTCCTGAACCCGGCGAATATGCCACTGGGCAGAAGTGAACTTTGGTTCAAGCCTTAGTGACCAGACAAAAATAAAGCCGGAATCTGAAGAAATCAGATTCCGGCCTTACTGTTTACTTATTTAAGCTTGATTTAGCCTGCGCGATTGATCAGGAAAGTCGTCAGCAAAGGTACTGGACGGCCAGTGGAGCCTTTGGCTGCACCAGATTTCCAGGCTGTACCAGCGATATCCAGATGGGCCCAGGTATATTTCTTGGTATAGCGCTCAAGGAAGCAAGCTGCCGTGATACTGCCACCAGCTGGGCCGCCAATGTTTGCCATATCAGCAAAATTGGATTTCAGTTGCTCGTTATAAGCTTCCTCTATAGGCATACGCCATGCGGTATCACCTGTTTGCTTGCCTGCTGCCAGCAATTCTGCTGCCAGTTGGTCATGTGCTTCATCGTGACGGGTGAACAGGCCGGAGTTATGATGTCCCAGGGAAGTCACGCAAGCGCCGGTCAGTGTTGCGACGTCTACTACGGCTGCAGGCTTGAAGCGTTCTGCATAAGTCAGGGCGTCACACAGGATCAGGCGGCCTTCGGCATCCGTATTCAGGATTTCGATGGTTTGGCCAGACATGGAAGTGACGATGTCGCCAGGGCGAGTGGCGCTGCCAGAAGGCATGTTTTCGCAAGTTGGGATAACGGCGATGACGTTCAGCTTGAGTTTCATTTCGCCGATGGCGCGCATGGTACCCAGTACAGAAGCTGCACCACCCATGTCGTATTTCATCTCATCCATACCAGCGCCAGCCTTCAGCGAGATACCACCAGAGTCAAAAGTAATGCCTTTGCCGACCAGAACCACAGGCGCGTCTTTGACTTTACCGCCATTGTGCTTGAGCACGATGAACTTTGGTGGTTCTACTGTGCCATTGGTGACAGACAGGAAACTACCCATTTTGAGGGCTTGTATCTGTTTGCGGTCCAGTACTTCTGCGACCATTTTGTAATCGGTAGCGATTTTCTTGGCAGTATTGGCCAAATGGGTCGGTGTGCAGAAATTAGGTGGCAGATTACCCAGTTCCTTGGTCAAATCCATGCCATTGGCCAGAGCTACGCTTTGTGCCAACGCATTTTTAGCAGCCGTTGCATCTGCAGCGGCAACAGCAATAGCGACTTTTTTGACGCCAGAGGTTGATGTGTCTTTCTTGCTCTTCAAGCCATCAGCACGGAAGATGCTTTCACGGAAAGCTACAACGGTGCTGCGTATGGACCAGCCCAGATCGCGGTCTTTGACTTCTGGCAAGGCGACAACGGCGTCATTGGCACCCAGGCCAGCCAAAACACGGGCAGCAGCCTGTACTGCCTGGTTATAGGCTTTTTCGCTGACTACAGCGGCTTCTTCACCCAAACCTACCAGCAATACGCGCTCTGCAGCGACATCAGCCAGTTTGCGCAACAGCAGGGATGTGCCCGTTTTACCAGTAATATCGCCAGATTTCAGGGCTGCAGCGATGTCGCCGGACTTGTCCAGACCTGCTGCAGCGGCGGAAAGTTTCTTGTTTTCATAGACGCCAACTACGATACAGCCTGTCTTAATTGCTTTATGGGCAGTCGAGGCACTTTTTGCGTCGATTGTTTTTATGCTAAAGTCCACGTATTACTCCTCTTTGTAAGTCTCGTAAAACAGACATTATAATCCTACTCATGATTTTTCAGCGCGCGCTTCGACGTGAATTAAACAGTGCCGCAGGCGCAGTCTTCACTACATTGTTCACCATCACGATTTCGGTGATGCTTATCAAGATCCTTGGAAATGCCGCAGGAGGCAAAGTTGCGTCTGCTGATGTGGTGGCCTTGATAGGCTTTACTGCCTTGATGAATATGCATATCTTGCTGCTGCTGACCGGTTTTATTTCGGTCTTGCTGGTAGTTACCCGCAGTTACCAGGATTCTGAAATGGTGGTCTGGTTTGCCTCTGGCCTGAGTCTGACACAGTGGATAGGGCCAGTATTGCGTTTCGGTGGCCCTCTCATTATTTTGACGGGTTTGTTGAGCTTTATCGTCACCCCCTGGGCCAATCAGCAGAATGTGGAATTCCGTGAGCGTTTTGAAAAACGTTCGGATATTGCCAAGGTCGCACCGGGCAAGTTCCAGGAATCTGCCTCATCTGACCGCATTTTCTTTGTGGAAGAGGTGGCTGGCGACCTCAGTAAAGTACAAAATGTTTTCATCAATACCTACAAAGACGGGCGCTCCAGCATCGTCGTTGCCCGCGAAGGCATGATAGAAATTGACAAGGCTGGCGATAAATTCCTGGTCATGAGCAAGGGGCGGCGTTACGACGGCTTGCCCACAGCCCCCGATTTCCAGATGATGCAGTTTGAGAAGTATGGTGTGCTGGTTTCCAGCCAGAATGCCAGCATAACCGGTGATAAATCCGCCAAATCCATGCCCTTGATGACTTTGCTGGAAAGTCTCGACAATACTAAACTGGGTGAGTTGTTATGGCGCATATCCCTGCCAGTGATGTGTGCTGTACTGCTGCTGATGGCGATTCCTTTGGGTTATGTCAATCCGCGTGTAGGGCGCTCTGCCAATCTGATTGTCGCCTTGCTCCTGGTGGTGGTTTATTTATCGATTACGAATATCTTGCAAGCGCTCGTGGTGCAGGGGCGTAGCAGCTTTGGCATGGCATGGTGGCCACATCATCTGTTTGTCGTCCTGATGACCCTCAGCATGTTTTTATGGCGTTTGAAAGTCAATAGTCGCTGGCATCCCTTGATTTTGTGGTCGCGCTGCAAATCTGGTTTCCGCGGCAAGGAAAAGTGTCCAGCATGAAAATTTTACAAAAATACTTTGGCGTTGAAATCTTACGCGCGGTCTTGTTCGTCATGCTGGCTTTGCTGGCCCTGTTCTCTTTCTTTGACCTCGTCAATGAACTGCAGTCCTCAGTGAACAAAGGGGGGTATCAGCTCAAGCATGCCGTGCTGTATGTGTTGCTGGGCTGGCCTGGTTACATTTATGAATTCATGCCTATCGCGGTCTTGATAGGGACGATTTACGTATTGGCGCAATTTGCTTCCAATTCTGAATTCACTATCATGCGGGCGTCGAGTATGTCGACCATGATGGCGGGTACAATACTATTGAAGATAGGCATGGTATTCGTAGTCTTTACTTTTTTGTTTGGCGAAATCATTTCCCCTGTGTCCAGCAAACTGGCAGAGAAAATGAAGCTCAGCGCGATTGGCGAGTCGCTGGCGCAAGAGTTTCGTACTGGCTTGTGGACCAAGGACCTGGTACGTGAAAATGGTTTGACTGGCGATGTCATAGGCTCGCGTTTCTTGAACGTCAAAGAAATTTTGCCAAATCGTCATTTGAAGGGCGTCAAGATATTTGAATTTGACAAGAACTTTCATCTATCAAGAGAAATGACTGCAACAGACGCCGAGTACGTGGCTAAAAACACTTGGCGGCTGTCGGATGTCATAGAAACTTCTTTCCCCAAGACTTTGACGAGTGAAGATATTGCGGCTGTCAAAAGTCAAAAGCTGGCAAGCAGAGAAGTAATATCAGAAGTCACACCGGATATTTTGTCGGTCCTGTTTGCCGATCCTGACCGCATGTCGGCAACAGACCTGGCAGCATTCACCAAGCATTTAGCTGACAACAAACAGGATGGCGAGCGCTATGAAATCGCCTTCTGGAAAAAAATCACTTACCCATTTGCCGTGCTGGTGATGATGGCATTGGCCTTGCCTTTCGCTTATCTGCATGTACGCAGTGGTGGTGTCAGCCTTAAGATTTTCAGCGGCATTATGTTAGGGATGACTTTTTACCTGATCAATGCCTTGTTTTCTCACCTGGGTTTGCTCAATACCTGGCCGGCATTGGTAACGGCGTTGGTGCCTAGTATCCTGTTCCTGATTATTGCTTCGCTGGGCTTGCGCTATGTAGAAAGAAACTGATGGCAAACAAATCTGCCTTGATCCTGTTTGCCCACGGTGCCCGTGACCCACGCTGGGCTGCGCCTTTTCAGCGCTTGCAGGTAATGACGCAAGCCAGCTTGCCCGAGGTTACCGTCGCACTGGCTTTTCTGGAATTCATGACACCTTCCTTGCCGGAACTGGCAGCGCAACTGGTCGCCGATGGTTGCGACAGTATCAGCCTGGCACCAGTGTTCCTGGGGCAGGGCGGCCATGTCTTACGGGATTTGCCTGTGCTGGCAGAAGAAATTCGTACAAGGCATCCTGGCTTGCAATTCAAGATAGCCAATGCCGTGGGGGAAGACGAGACGGTCTTGCAGGCGATACGTGATTATTGTTTGAAACTGTTGTAATACTCATATGAGTACAGATGGTGCGTGATTTAGAGATTACACTCATCAATATTGCAGTTTTAAAGTACCTAAAAAGTATGTCCCAATTGAAAACGATATTTTCATTCGTCTTGCTGATGCTGGCGACATGCGTGGCTACGCTTGCTCATGCTGGTCAGGTCTTGGCAGTTGGTACTGAATTCTCCAATGTATTTGAGCGCAGCCCCAATGGTGAATTCACTGGTCTGGGGGCGGACATCATACGTGCGCTTGCCAAACAAAATGGCGATGAAGTCAAATTTGAAATCTACCCTTGGGCACGGGCGCAGTGGATGGTGGAGCATGAGCAGGCGCACATACTCATAGGCCCTTACAAGACTGCAGAGAGAGAAGCAAAATACGGTTTTGCCAAACGTGCTTTTTATCGTGATGTCATGGCGCTGTATATACGCAAGGGCTCAGATGTAAGCTGGGATGGAAATTATTCCAGCTTGCCTGGCCCGCGCCTGGGTGTCATCAATGGTTGGGTATACGGCCAACAATTTGAAAGCCTGCGGTCCGGCATCAAACCAGTGATCGCCAATACCCTGACCAATGGCTTGAATATGTTGATGGCAAAGCGGGTGGATTATCTGGCGACCAATATGCGCAATACAGAAGCGACTATGAAGACGCTGGGCATTAGCAATGAGATGCAGATGATAGAGCCCTTCATGGATATGCAAGATGGTTATCTGGCTTATTGCAAGAGTATAAGCTGTGAGCAATTACGCTTGCGCTATGACGAGTTGTACGAGCAACTGCGGGATGGTGGCGTCTTGCAATTGATGGCCCGCAAGCTGGGGGTAAGGTTACCCCCGTAACGCCACCAGTGCAGCAGGCTCATGATAATTTGTCAGTGTGCTTGCCAGTGCGTGCACGCATCGCTTCGCCCATCATAACCAGTACTGGTCCGGTGCTGAGGGGCAGACCTTTGGATAATTCATCCAGACTCAAAGTTTGACTGCATTCATTGGGACGACTGCAATTTTCTATGATGACTACAGGTAAATTGCCCGGGAAGTTGGCGGCCAGCATGCGCTGTGCCGTCAGCGTAGCTTCCCTGCCGCCCATATACTGCACCAGGGTGTCACATTCAGGTATGCGGGTATCAGCGCTTTCGCCAGGAGCTGTGCTTGAAGTGAACAAGGCAACACTGCGAGCTACTCCACGCTTGGTCAGTGGCTGCCTGACACTGGCGGCGGCGGCTAACGCGGTGGTAATACCAGGTACTATTTCATAGTCTATGCCTGCCGATTCCAGTGCAGTCAGTTCTTCATCAGCACGGCCAAACAGCATAGGGTCTCCACCCTTGAGACGGACCACCAGTGCATATTGTGCCGCGCATTCCAGCATTTGCTGATTGATGTGCTCTTGCGCAGCAGAACGTTGCCCGCTGCGTTTGCCTACCGAGATTTTGACCGCCTGTGGGCAAAGGCCCAGCATTTCTGTCGTGACCAGGGCGTCATATAACACCACGTCTGCCTGTGCCAGCAGACGGGCACCACGTACCGTAATCAGGTCCGCCGCACCCGGGCCTGCACCTATCAGATAAACCTTGCCCTGAGTCTGTGACATAACTCAGGCCAGATGTATCATGCCGGCAGCAACTGTCTGATGCGTGACTTCATCGATGAGGATGAAAGCACCAGTAGAGCGCAAGTCCTGATAATCATCGACTGCCAGCGCCTGGGCCACGTTCAAGGTGACGGTGGCGATATCGTTCAGTTTCAGGCTGTCAGCAGGGCGGCGTTCTTGCGTATTGATATCAAGCAGGGTATCAATGCCAGTGACTCTGGCAGCGACTTGCCTGGTGGTATGCTTGAGCCAGTACTTGCGACGGATATCCAGCGCATCTTCTGACAGCCAGCACAAATCAGCCTTGACGGTTTTCAAGAGTGTCGCCGGGCGGTCAGCACCAACCAGCATGTCGCCGCGTGAAATATCAACATATTCTTCCAGCAAGATCGTGACTGACTGACCGACGACAGCAGTATCCAGTGAAGTATCCAGCGTCAAAATGTCTTTGACTGTCGCTGTCTGGCCACCAGGTTGCACCAGCAGTTTATCGCCCTTGCTGACCTTGCCAGCTTCAATACGCCCCATATAACCACGGAAGTCATTTGCTTCATGGCCATTGTGGCGCGCTACCAGTTGCACCGGGAAGCGGAAAGGCTCGTCATGGCAGGCGTCATATACGCTTAATGACTCCAGCAACTCTATCAGCGTCGGGCCTTTGTACCAAGCCAGTTTTTCGCTGGCAGTGACGACATTGTCACCCGCCAGCGCAGACAGTGGGATAGGGCGTATATCTTTCAAGCCCAGTTGATCGGCAAATTCCTGATAGGCGCCGATGATGCGCTCATACACAGTCTGGTCATAGTCGATCAGATCCATCTTGTTGACGGCGACGATGACATGTTCAATCTGCAGCAGATGGGCAATTGTGGAATGGCGCTTGGTTTGCGTCAGCAAATCGACACTGCCATCATCATTGAGCTTGACCTTGGAGACGTCGATCAAAATGATGACGGCATCGGCAGTCGATGCACCAGTCACCATATTGCGTGTGTATTGTTCATGGCCAGGAGTGTCGGCAATGATGAACTTGCGTTTTGGTGTGGCGAAATAGCGATAGGCGACGTCGATGGTGATGCCTTGCTCGCGCTCTGCTTCCAGGCCATCTGTCAGCAGGGACAAGTCTATCGTGTCACCAACAGTGCGCTTGTGCTTGGCGCGTGAGATGGCATCAAGCTGGTCAGCAAAAATACCCTTGCTGTCAAACAGCAGGCGACCGATCAGCGTGCTTTTGCCATCATCCACTGAACCGGCCGTGATGAAGCGCAACAGGCCACGTTCTCTACCAACGGCGGCAGTCAATTGTTCTACGGCGTTCATTAGAAATATCCTTCTTTTTTACGTTTTTCCATCGATGCTTCTGATGTCTGGTCATCCATACGTGTGGCGCCACGTTCTGTAATCTGGGTAATCGCTGTCTCAGCGATGATGGCTTCGACCGTAGCGGCGTCAGAAGACACCGGGCAGGTGCAGGAGATATCACCCACAGTACGGAAGCGCACGACCTGGGTTTCTACCGTTTCACCATCACGTGGTGGCGTCAGGTCTGTCAGTGGTACCAGCAAGCCATTGCGAGGTATGACCTGGCGTTCATGCGCAAAATAAATCTGAGGCAATTCCAGCTTTTCGCGGGCAATGTATTGCCATACGTCGAGCTCGGTCCAGTTGGAAATAGGGAAGACGCGCATATTTTCACCAGCGTGTACGCGGGTGTTATACAAATCCCATAATTCCGGGCGTTGTGCTTTCGGGTTCCATTGACCAAATTCATCACGGAAAGAGAATATCCTCTCCTTGGCACGGGCTTTTTCTTCATCGCGACGGGCACCACCTATGCAGGCATCAAACTTATGCTCGGCGATGGTTTCAAGCAAGGTGACGGCTTGTGCGGCATTGCGTGAATCTGTTGCCGGGTTGCGCAGGCGTACCGTACCACGGCGTATCGATTCTTCTACCGAACCGACGATCAGGCGTTCACCCAGCTGGGCCACGCGCTTATCGCGAAAGGCGATGACTTCAGGGAAATTATGGCCAGTGTCGATGTGCACCAGCGGGAAAGGGAATTTACCCGGGCGGAAAGCCTTTTCTGCCAGGCGCAGCAAGACGATGGAGTCTTTGCCACCGGAAAACAGCAGGGCAGGGTTGCTGCATTCGGCCGCGACTTCACGCATGATATGGATGGCTTCGGATTCCAGCCAATCCAGGTGGCGATTGCTCGCAGCATCAATAAAATGGTTTTCCACGACAGTATTCATGATTTTTCTTCTTCAGACAGCTTGTTTAATTCGGATCAGTTTGCCATCGACTACATGCAGGCCGCATTCTTTTGAATCCGGGTTTTCCCACCACCAGCGACCAGCCCTGACATCTTCACCCGGCTGTATGGCACGGGTGCAGGGTTCACAGCCTATCGATGGATATCCTTTGTCATGCAGAGGATTGTAAGGCACATTGTTGCTCCTGAGATAGTGCCAGACATCATCTTCTGACCAATCTGCCAAAGGATTAAACTTTTGCAGGCCATGTGTTGCATCATCTTCCTGTATCGCCAACTCAGTACGTGTTGCAGACTGCGCACGGCGCTGGCCGGTGACCCAGGCTTTGTTACCTGCCAGGGCCCGTTTCAGGGGTTCTACCTTGCGTATGCGGCAGCATTCCTTGCGCATTTCCACGCTGTCGTAAAAGGCATTGCGGCCATGCTGGCTGACATAATTTTCTACTGCGGCGGCATCAGGCTTGAACAACTTGATTTCTGTGCCATAGGTTTCCTTGACTTTATCGAGCATGCCCAGGGTTTCTGCATGCAGGCGACCAGTTTCCAGCGAGAAAATCGTGATATTCAATTTCTTGCGCAAGATCAGGTCAGTCAATACCATGTCTTCTGCTGCCAGGCTGGAAGCAAAGACAGCTGGCTCAAATTCATCAGCGATTCTTTCCAATATAGCCTGTGTTGCGGCAAGGCGCTCTTGAAAATCACTCATGCCTCTGCTCCTGTGCGTTCGGCGCGACGGAACAGGGGATTTTTTTCATCCCAGGAAGTCTGGTATTTTTCAGAAAAATCAGTCAGGCCCTTGATGGCATCATGGATATTTTTGTCTTCTCGTGTGGCAAATGCATTGAAGCCCACACGCTGCATATAAAACAACTGGTCGCGCAAGACATCACCGATGGCGCGCAGTTCGCCAGTGAAGTTCAAGCGTGAGCGTAGGTTATAGGCGATGGAATAACCGCGGCCATCGGCAAATTTAGGAAAATCCACCGCCAGCAGATTAAAGCGGCTGATATCTTCCTTCAACTCTTTCGCCTGTTCATCGCTGCTGAACCAGACGGCGATATCAGTCCGGTTTAACAGGCTTTCGCGTTGCAACAACCATACTTTCAAAGGGATGATGACCTTGCCTGTCGGTACATTGATGGCATCTGGTGTCTCATTCTCGGTCAGACGCAGTACTGTCCAGTCGTCGGCTACGATGGCTTTGTCTTTAATAATTTCTCGCATGATGCACTTTCTTAATTTCAGTAGCTGACTGCAGTACCGGCGTCTTCACCATGATGTTCATTGGTACGTATCGGTGTTGCATACACAAATTCCTTGAATGGCGTGATCCCCAGGCGTTGTGCTGTATCGATGAAGCGCTCGTTTTCGAGACGGTCACGCACATATACCTGGATGATGCGGTCTATCACTTCAGGCATTTGTCCTGCAGCAAAAGATGGGCCTATGATCTTGCCTATGGCGGCGCTATTGCCCTGTGCACCACCGATGGATACCTGATAAAACTCGCTGCCATCTTTGTCCACACCCAAAATGCCAATATTGCCGACATGGTGATGGCCGCAGGCATTGATACAACCAGACATATTGAGTTCTATGTCGCCTATATCATGCAGGTAATCAAGGTCATTGAAGCGGTCAGTAATATCCAGCGCGATAGGGATGGACTTGGCGTTTGCCAGCGCGCAGAAATCACCACCAGGGCAGCAGATCATGTCAGTCAGTAAACCGATATTTGGCGTCGCCAGGCCGTGGGCCTTGGCTTCTTGCCATACAGTGAACAAGTCAGCGACTTTAACATCCGCCAGCACCAGGTTTTGCTCATGCGTGACACGCAATTCACCAAAGCTGTATTGGTCTGCCAGATCAGCAATAAAGTCCAGTTGTTCGGAACTGGCATCGCCCGGTGGTACACCAGGTTTTTTCAGGGACAGCACCACCGCAGCATAACCAGCCACTTTATGTGGTTTGACATTGCGCTTGACCCAGTTGGCGAAGGACTTATTGTCTTGCAGATGTTGTTGGTAGGCAGCATCTTGAGCAGACAGGGTTTCATAGTCTGGTGTCGTGAAATAGCTGGCCACGCGTTTCAATTCTTCTTCTGTCAGGGTGGCCGGACCATCCTTGATGTCTTGCCATTCTTCTTCTACCTGACGGGCAAAATCTTCAGCACCTATGGCTTTCACCAAAATCTTGATACGGGCTTTATAGATATTGTCGCGACGACCGTACTGATTGTAGATGCGCAGTATCGCTTCCAGATAAGTCATGACGTGTTTCCATGGCAGGAAATCACGTATCACGCTACCCAGAATAGGCGTGCGGCCCATGCCACCACCAACCATGACCTTGAAGCCGACTTCGCCAGCTTCATTGTGTACGACAGTCAGGCCTATATCATGCACGGCAATCGCGGCGCGATCTTCTTTGGCACCATTGATGGCAATCTTGAATTTACGTGGCAGATAGGCAAACTCTGGATGGAAGGTAGTCCATTGACGCAGGATTTCAGCATAGGCACGCGGATCTATCACTTCATCGGCAGCAACACCGGCAAATTCATCCGAGGTGATATTGCGCATGCAGTTGCCAGAAGTCTGGATGGCATGCATTTCCACCGATGCCAGTTCTTCCAGGATGTCTGGTGTGTCTTCCAGATTGATCCAGTTGTACTGGATATTCTGGCGCGTCGTAAAGTGACCATAACCACGGTCATATTTGCGGGCGATATGGGCAAATTTACGTACCTGGTTCGACGACAGCATGCCGTAAGGCACTGCTACCCGCAGCATATAAGCGTGACGCTGCATATACAGGCCGTTTTGCAAACGCAAAATACGGAATTCATCTTCACTCAATTCATTCGAGAGCCGGCGGCTAACCTGGTCACGGAATTGTGCAATACGTTCCTTGATGATTTGGTGATCGTGCTGGTCGTAACGATACATCTTTAATTACCCATAAAATGCGTTTGTAAGTACGCGATTGCAAATAAATTCAAAGGACTAACTTGGCTGCAACCAGAGTCAGAGTGGTTGCCAGTAGGCCACGTAAAAATTTTTCAGGTACTGCCCGGGCTGCCATGGAACCCAGGGTAATGCCAGGCAGAGAACCTATGAGCAGACTGCCCAGCAAGACCCAGTCTATTGAGCCCAGCCACCAGTGACCGAAGGCGGCAATGGCCGTCAAAGGTACAGCATAGGCAATATCCGTACCGGCAATATTGGCAGCAGACATGCGTGGATACAGCATGACCAGCAAAGTTGCACCAATTGCACCAGCACCGATAGAGGATATGGTCACCAGTGTACCCAGGATGGCACCTGAGACAATAGTCGCAATCGCCAGGTTTTTACCTTGCAATTGCTTTTCAGGGTGCTTGTTGAGCCAGTTCAGCATCTTGCCTTTAAACAGCAAGGCAACCACGGTCAACAATACAGAGGCTGCGATGGAATAACGTATGAGCTGACCAATTTCCTTGTCCAGTGCCCCAAAATGCTTGAGGAGCAAGGTTGCCACTACAGCGGCAGGTAAGGCGCCATAGCACAGAAGGCGCACTACATCCCATTCAACTGTGCCGCGCAGTCTATGGGTAAAAGTGCCGGTGGCCTTGGTAATCGATGCAAAGGCGAGGTCAGTGCCCACCGCCACTGTTGGTGATACACCAAACAGCAGGGTAAGCAGAGGAGTCATCAGTGAGCCGCCACCTACGCCGGTCAATCCGACCAGGGTGCCTACTGCAAATCCCGAAAATATATAGGTTAACGTCATGTCGCCTCGCGCAAAGTAGGTGCATCGTAATGAATACAGGCCTTATTCCAAACTACTTAGTATTCATTTGCTTATATACGTATTTGATATATGCAAAATCGCTGGACTGATATTGTCTTTAGTTTAATTCGTAAAATCAGAATAAATTATTTAAAAGATAATTTACGCAAGAAAGCTTGCGCTTTTGATGTGTTTTTTATCAAACTGATGCCACAGCAGAAATTTGTGTTACTGATTCACAAACATGTTGGTGTGGAAAAAGTAGAAGTAGCTTTGAAATTAAGAATAGATGTTGCCATATGGAAATGCGAGTTAAATTCGACAATGTTTTTAACAATTCTTCTATGAATAGATGTTTTTCGCATAAAGAAATATTGGCAGATATATATTTTTTTGTACGGTCCGCGTTTGTTAATACTTATGGCACGAAGAAGTCCAAATGCTTGGAACCTGGATATTGAGATTGTGAGCTTGCCAAACAGTAATTGTATTTTTGCGTATAATTCATCGGCCGAATAACTCGGTAGGTTGTACGTCTTCAGGGCGGGGTGTAATTCCCCACCGGCGGTAAATGCACAGGATTGCCTTGGTAATTCTTGTGCACAAGCCCGCGAGCGCTTGCAGTAAAAACGGCTGTAGCAAGTTTGCAGCAGTTTGCAAGGTCAGCAGATCTGGTGTGATTCCAGGGCCGACGGTCATAGTCCGGATGAGAGAAGATGCGCCGCATGTAAAGCACCTATGGTAGCCACCATGGGCGCTTGCGTCTGGCTATTCGTTTTTTTACTCCCTGAAACGTCTTTTGCACATTCATTTTTGCCGGAGCGTTTCATTATGTTGAACACTATTAGTATTACCGTCCCATCCGCCAATTCCGCTCAGCCGGAACTTCTCTCTCTTAGACCACTTGATCAGCGCCTGTCCAGGGCATTGGCAGACCTGCGTAATGGCCGTCCCGTGTTGCTCATGGATGACTTTGACAGGGAAAACGAGGCTGATCTCATCGTTGCCGCAGAAAAAATCACGGTCGAATCCATGGCCAGGCTGATCCGCGATTGCAGTGGCATCGTCTGCTTGTGCCTGACCGACGACAAGTTGCAGCAACTCGATTTGCCACCTATGGTCAGCAATAATGAAAGCCGTTATGGTACGGCTTTTACTGTATCGATAGAAGCCAGGCAGGGCGTGACCACGGGTGTTTCTGCGGCTGACCGTGTCACCACTATCCTCACTGCCATTGCAGCAGATGCAAAACCTGAGGATTTGGCTAGACCTGGTCATGTCTTTCCCTTGCGTGCTGCGCCAGGTGGCGTGCTTACTCGGCGCGGGCATACTGAGGGTTCGGTCGATCTGGCCATCATGGCAGGTTTATCACCCGCTGCAGTATTATGTGAATTGATGAATCCGGATGGCAGTATGGCTAAAGGCGAGCAAATCATAGAGTATGCGGTGACTCATGACATCGTGATATTGACAATTGATGAGCTTGCCAGCTACAGGGCCTTAACTGCCGTATAGTGTTTTTAAATTCATATCTCGAGTGGCGGCTATGCGCATGTTCAAAAGAGTGATGGTGTTGAGTATGTTATTGGCCGTCACCCTGACGTATGCCGAAGCTGCGCCCTGGTATAAGTGGCGCAGCAAGCTTAGTGCCCATGTAATTTGCTCCCAAACCTCGCCAGGCGAGGGGTGGGAGCAACTGCAGCAAGCTTTTCTTGATGCCCGCTGCGAGCGGCCCAGGAAAGACTGAGTTCGCTGTTGATCTCCCATGCTGTCCAGCTTATTGATGTTCGTTTTTCGAAACAAACATTGCGCATCCTCATTTCTTCGCATAAGTTGAAATCACAAGCATATTGCATGCAAAAATCTTGGACATAAGCAAGAATTGATGCAGTTTCGCAGTTCAACTCCCTTGATTCACTTTCCTTTAACCCAAGGATAATCATCATCTATGCCCTTGCTCAAAACGCATTTCAGTTTTTGGGTGTTGTTGGCGAGAAAATGACTGTCCTGTCGAACTATTCGGATGGCAGCCACATGATGAAACCAGGAAACGAAGGAGTGAACATGTTGATAGAACGTGAGGCAGAGAGCTGCTACCTCGGACAGTTTATCCCCCTGCAATACCATCACAATATGTTGATGGACTTGAACCGCATGGACAATTTCAAGGCGGCGATACGGCGTCAGGTGTTTGAGGGCGCAAAAGTACTGGAGTTAGGCGGCGGTACGGGAGTCTTGTCCTGGTTTGCCGCACAGGCTGCGTCCAAAGTATATTGCGTAGAGTTCAATCCCGACATGGTGGCTGAGGCGCGTCGCTTGCTGGCCATGAATCGCTATGGTGAAAAAGTTGAAGTTATCCATGCCGATGCCTTTGAATATCTGCCGCCAGAGCCTGTTGATATTGTAATTTGTGAGATGATCCACGTTGCCATGTTGCGTGAAAAACAGGTGGAAGTCATAGAAAACTTCAAGAAGCGGTATATTGCCAAATTTGGTGGCCCTTTGCCTTTGTTCATACCAGAAGCAGTTGTCATGGCAGTGCAACCCTTGCAACAGGCTTATGATTTTTCTGGCTATCAAGCGCCGATTATCCAATTCCAGCAAGCTGGTGTTTTCTCTGCTGATACGGTGGAAATGGCACAGCCAGCTTTGTACAGTATTATCGATTTCAACCAGCCCAATGAGATGCAAATCAAATGGGAAGGTAGTTTTACGATAGAAAAAGCAGGCACAGTCAGTGCCTTGCGCTTTGTCACCAAGAATATTCTGGCTGTATTGATGGAGACATCATCCACCATAGACTGGCTGAATCACTATATGGCGCTGCCCTTGGAGCAGCCGGTTACAGTGAAAGAAGGCGATCTTCTGCAAGTCAGTTTTCAGTATAGGGCAGGCGGTTCCATTGCCTCGCTACAAAACTCCATGCGCGCCGAAGTCAAGTCCACGACAGCAGTACGCGCAGGTCATTTATCATTGGCATATGGTTGAGTGAAGTATTATCTGCATGATAAAAAGCCTGCATTTGTTTTAACAAATGCAGGCTTGACTTTTATTGATTGGCCAGAGATTTTAGTTCTTATCTGCGTCTGGATGTGCCAGAGCCTGTTGTGTCAATTCCTCGTCCGTAAGCAGTGGCAGCTCATCGATGTCTTCAGGGGGAGCTTGATCTGCTAATTCCAGGGCATGCTCACCCAGGAAGGCTAATACAGCCTGCCCCGTCGCAGGCGCATTCTGTGCGTCTGGCCTGCTTGTGACAACTTCTTCATTAGCCGCATCATTTTCCAATTCATCCAAATCATATTCATTACTGTTCCCTTCAGTGGCCAGGGCTTGCTTTAGTAATTCATCATCAGATATTGGTGGTAGTTCAGTCAGTTCTTGTAGTTGCTCCAGATTTGCTTCTTCAATAGGAGGATCTTGCAAGACTGGCAAAGCCGTCTTGCCAGGTTTGTTCAAATTTTCCAGATAGGCAGCAAAGTCACCATTTTCAGGGGCATTATTGTTGATCATGTGTTGAGTCTTAATGATTTAGGCAAAAGATTCAATTCTCATGTCCATCGTGCATGGGCAAAGTGTCGTGATCAGGTTTTAGCAGATTGATGTCGCGCACATTTTTTTGTACTGCAACGGCGGCAAACAGGCTCAGCAAAAATGCCATGGCAAAGAAGCCTTTTTCGCTCCAGCCCAGGGTAGCATTGACCAAGCCTACAGCCAGTAACAGGATGGATAAACCCAGTGACAACCAGCACAGACCAAAGTAGATGCCTGTAACGGGTATGCCTTCGAGTTTGTCACGCACAGATTTTTGCAGGGAAACGGCAGAAAACAAGCCATACATTAATACTGTGAAGTAATAGCCTTTCTCATTCAATTGTATCTCTGCATTCCAGACGCCAGCAAAATAGGTGGCTGCACCTATAAACAATGCGGCCCACGATGCGCCCACAAATGCACCGGTAGGTGCGTGAAGTTGAGGTTTCAAACAAGGACTCCTTGATTTAACAGACTAGATCAGGTTTTACCGGATTCGCCAGGTTTTTGCAATAATACAATTAAAAGAATCAGGGATTAAGTTGCTCTTAAGGCTAAGTTGTTGGTTCAATGGTTGATATATTATGGGTATATGGACAAAATGATGTCATTCGCGTAAGGTCACCCCTTCTTGCCTATGCGGCGAAATGAGTTCTACTTTGTGTGCACCTTACCGGAGTCAAATAATGTCTTTACGTTTTGCTGCCTTACCTGCTGGAAAATCCTTGATGACTTGCCTGATTGCAGGCCTGTTTTTTTCTGCGACTGCGCATGTCGCAAAAAACAAGGTGGATAGCGCCGCTGCAAAGCCTGTGCAGGCATCCAAGTTGGCTCTGGCAGACTTGATCAAGAATTCCAGTGCGACAGACTGGCGACCGCTTAATCCAGAAAATACTTTGTACCTGGAATTGCCCAAAGGGAGAGTCGTGATTGAGTTGGCGCCAGATTTTGCCCCTCATCATGCACAAAATATCAAGGCCCTGGTGAGAGAAGGTTATTTTGACGGCCTGGCCATCGTACGCTCACAAGAGAATTATGTTGCACAGTGGGCAGATCCGGATGAGAAACGTGAAGTCAAGACAGCCAAGCGTCAGCTTGCCGGTGAGTTTACTGTCAAGTATGCGGCCAATCTGCCATTTACCCGCTTGCCAGATGTAGATGGTTATGCGCCACAGGTAGGTCATGCAAATGGTTTTGCTGCCGGACGTGACCCCAAGGCAGGCACAGCCTGGTTGGCCCATTGCTATGCCAGCGTTGGTGTCGCTCGCGGCACTGAATCGAATAGTGGTGACGGCACATCCCTATACGTCGTTACTGGCCATGCGCCAAGACAGCTGGATAAAAATATCACGGTCGTTGGTCGCGTCATGCAAGGTATGGAATTGCTGACGACCCTACCGCGTGGCACCGGGCCTTTGGGCTTTTACGAAAAAGTCGAAGAGCGCACTCCCATAACAGCCATCAAGGTCGCCGCTGATGTGCCAGAGGCAGAACGCAGCAAACTGGAAATCATACGCACCGATACTAATACCTTCAAATCTATCGTCGAAGCCCAAAGAAATCGTGGTGGCGACTGGTATAAAGTGCCAGCGGGATACATAGATTTATGTAATGTACCCTTGCCAGTCAGACCGCAGAAATAATGACGAAGGTATAGGAGTGCGTGACGCCTTTGCCTCAGGCGTCACTACTTTGTTCAATGCCATGACTGATATTATTGCCCTGGATTGCTCAGATCTTCGTGAATGCGGTTAATGCCTTGTATTAGTTCCTCGCTCAGTTGCGTATCTACCGTATCAATGTTTTCTTTAAGTTGCGCCAGGTTGGTCGCACCTATGATGGTGCTGGCAACAAAACTGCGCGAGTAGCACCAAGCCAGCGCCAATTGTGCTGGCGTCAATCCATGTTCCCGTGCCAGTGTCGCATAACGTTTACTGGCTTCAAATACGCTGGCGCGCATATAACGTGGGCTCCAGGTTGGTGGGAATATGGTCAGGCGGCCATGGGCTTTGGCATTGTCAGTGTACTTGGCCGTGAGCTGTCCGAATGCGAGGGGGCTATAGGACAGCAGGCTTACATTTTCGCGAAAACAGGTTTCATCCAGCCCCTGTTCAAATGAGCGGTTCACCAGGTTGTAGGCATTTTGTATGCTGGCGATGTGTGCCGCACCTTGCAGCTCTGCCTGTTTGATAAATTCGCTGACACCCCAGGATGTTTCATTCGATACGCCAAAGGCGCGTATCTTGCCTTCCTTGACCAGGGCATTTAATACTGCCACGGTTTCTGCAATATCTGTACACGGTCTTTCCAGTGCCGGGTCAAACTGCTTTTGTCCAAAGATGGGGGCATTGCGGCTGGGCCAGTGCAATTGGTACAGGTCGATGTAATCCGTTTGCAGGCGTTGCAAGCTTGTTTCTATGGCGACCCGTATGTTTTTCTCATCCAAATCATTTTCGCCATTGCGTATCCAGCCCATGCCACGCGAGGGGCCGGCAACTTTGGTCGCCAATACGATCTCACTACGTTTACCAGATTTCTTTATCCAGCTACCTATATACTGCTCGGTCTTGCCCTGTGTCGCTGCACGCGGCATGACAGGATACATTTCTGCCGTATCGATAAAATTGATGCCACGTTCCAGCGCATAATCCAGCTGCTCATGCGCTTCTGTTTCGGTGTTTTGTTCACCAAAAGTCATGGTGCCCAGGCAAATTGTAGAGACGCTGAGCTGGCTATTACCTAGTAAGATTTTTTTCATGGTCTGCGAGGTTTATTTTATTTGTGTTGGCGTAATGCATCAGCACATTCTTTTACCAGGGCGGGGCCTTGATAAATCAGGCCGGAATACACTTGTACCAGTGCCGCACCCGCCTTCATCTTAGCTGCCGCATCCGCGCCAGAGAAAATCCCGCCTACACCGATGATGGGTAACTCATTACCCAGTTCTGCCTTCAAGGCACGGATGACGCGGTTGGATAGTTCAAACACGGGTTTGCCAGACAGTCCGCCGGTTTCTTCTGCATGCGGCAAGCCTTGCACAGCGTCGCGGGTGATGGTGGTATTGGTGGCAATCACACCATCTATCTTATGGCGCAACAAGGCCTCACCTATGGTCTTGATCTGTTCTGCATCGATATCAGGAGCGATCTTCAAAGCGATGGGGACATAGCGCTTATGTTCATCGGCCAGTTTTTGCTGTGCTTGCTTGAGTTGCGACAGCAAGGCGTCCAGCTCAGTCGCACCTTGCAACTGGCGCAGGTTCTTGGTGTTGGGGGAAGAGATATTCACGGTCACATAACTGGCATAAGGATAAACCTTGGCCAGGCAATGCAGGTAATCTTCGGCGGCACGTTCTATAGGCGTATCGGCATTCTTGCCTATGTTCAGGCCCAGTACACCTTGCTTGTCCTGATAAAAGCGCGAGGCCTGGACGTTTTTCACAAAGGCATCGACTCCGCCATTATTAAAACCCATGCGGTTGATGATGGCATCCGCCTGCGGCAGGCGAAACATGCGTGGCTTGGGGTTGCCTGCTTGCGCGCGAGGCGTGACAGTGCCAATTTCTATGGAGCCAAAGCCGATTCCAGCCAGGCCATCAATATACGCACCGTCCTTGTCCAAACCCGCGGCCAGACCTACCGGATTGGGGAAGCGTACGCCCATGACAGTGCGCGTATCTTCCGCAGGTTTGTTGGTCAGCAAACCAGACAGCCCCAGTTTATTGACGCGCTGCAGTGCTGGTAAAGTCAGATGATGGGCATTTTCCGGATCCATGGCAAACAGGGCAGGGCGGATCAGGGAGTAAAGAAGTTTTGCAGACATGTAAATAGGTGAGGAAGAAGGTTGAAATAAAATTTGAGAGGCAGATGGACGGAGAGCTTCACAGTTCCCGCAGAGTCTGCCAGCGCCCCTGCATCAAGGCATCCAGAGGGCGGAAATTGGTCTTGTAAGCCATCTTGGGGCTGGCAGCGATCCAGTAACCCAGATAAACAAAGGGCAGTTTCAAAAGGCGCGTTTGCTCTATCTGCCACAAGACATTGTAAGTGCCATACGACGCTGTTGCATCATCCGGGTCGTAAAAGGTATACACCGATGACAGGCCATCAGTCAGTACATCGATGATACTGACCATGCGCAAGACATCTTTCTCGTCCCTGAATTCCACCAGGCGGGTATTTACCCGGCTTTGCAGTAAGAACTGCGCATATTGGTCGCGACTGTCATTGTCCATACCGCCGCCAGAATGGCGTTCACCTTGGTAGCGCTGATACAACTCATAGTGTTCGTGTACATAACTGAGACTGCTGACACGAGCCTGCAGATTGCCATGTTTTTTCCAGGCACGGCGCTGGCTGCGGTTGGTTTCAAATTCATTGACACGTACGCGCACCGGCGTGCAAGCCTGGCAGTTATCGCAATGCGGTCGGTAAATAAAAATGCCGCTACGCCGAAAACCACTTTTCACCAGTTCTGAATAGGCATCAGCATTAATCAGATGCGCAGGTGTGGCCACTTGCGAACGTGCCTGCAAACCTTCCAGATAACTGCAAGGGTAGGGCGCGGTCGCATAAAACTGTATGCTGGCGAAGGGGAGTTCGTTAAGCTGAGTCACGGGCTGATCTTGTTGACTATGGTCCAATTGCTAATCGCTGGCAGGGCACAGGCATGTTCTACCCAGCGCAAAAACTCGGTCCTGCTGATCGCTTTTGCGCCCAGAGATGCCAAATGTGCCGTCTCTTGCTGGCAGTCTAACATTTTCACGCCATGTTCACGCAAGAAAAATACCAGATGCGCCAAGGCTATTTTGGATGCATCCGTGACCCTGGCAAACATCGACTCGCCATAAAACATGCGGCCTATGCAGACGCCATAGGCACCGCCTACCAGTTCGCCATCCAGCCACACCTCGACGGAGTGGGCATATCCCAGCTTGTGCAATTCACCATAACCAGTGACGATCTCTTCAGAAATCCAGGTACCACTTCCTTCTTTGCGTGGTGCTGCACAGGCCAGCATGACATCTTCAAAGGCGCTATCAAAACGTACTTCCCAACGCGGATCTTTACTGACTTGCCGCAGGCGCTTCTTCAGGCTAGGGGATAATTTGAAATCTTGCACTTGCAAGACCATGCGCGGATCGGTAGACCACCACAAAATGGGTTGCCCATCAGAAAACCAGGGGAAGATTCCATTTTTATAGGCATATAGCAGACGTTCTGCCGACAAATCAGCACCAGCTGCCAGCAAGCCTGCAGCACCATCTTTTTCAGTCAAAGCGGTGCTGGGATGAGGAAAGGGGCTATTCGTTTCCAGCCAGGGTATCACGCAGCCTCCAATCGAGGCTGCACCAAAAAAACGCCATATTTCAGTGCGTCAAACTTATTTATCAAATAACCAGTTTCAAAAAATCGCATTAAATCAATCACTTATCAATTGCACCAAATTGGAATGTATTTTGCTTTATCAGTGCATCTTTAATTCAAATTCGCACCTATATTGGGAGATATTTTGCATGAATGTACAAAATAGCAGCGCAGACGCTTTGTTTATCTTGCTTGGCGCAATCATGATACTAGCAATGCATGCGGGCTTTGCATTTTTAGAATTAGGCACTGTGCGCAAGAAAAATCAGGTCAATGCCTTGGTTAAGATACTTGTCGACTTTGCAGTATCGACCATCGCCTACTTCTTTGTTGGTTACACCATTGCTTATGGCGTGCAATTTTATTCCAGTGCTGAAGTGCTGGTTGCTAAAAATGGCTTTGAAATGGTTAAATTCTTTTTCTTGCTTACCTTTGCTGCAGCCATTCCCGCCATTATCTCTGGCGGGATTGCCGAGAGGGCAAAATTTCATCCGCAACTGATTGCTACTGCCTTGCTGGTCGGTGT
The DNA here is from genome assembly GCF_049340425.1 of Undibacterium sp. JH2W. Classification (NCBI taxonomy): domain Bacteria; kingdom Pseudomonadati; phylum Pseudomonadota; class Betaproteobacteria; order Burkholderiales; family Oxalobacteraceae; genus Undibacterium; species Undibacterium sp. JH2W. The sequence continues at coordinate 472,083 of NZ_JBMPOT010000002.1, forward strand.
TTTGTATCCTTTTTTTGAAGGTATAGCCTGGAACCAGCGTTTTGGCATACAGGCCTGGCTGAAGGCAATGTTTTCTGAAGAGTTCCATGATTTTGCCGGTTCCGTCGTCGTGCATGCTTTTGGCGGCTGGGTAGCCTTGCCCGCGGTATTGCTGCTGGGAGCTCGCCGTGGCCGCTATATGAAGAATGGCGCGATTGCGGCCCACCCACCGTCCAGTATTCCTTTCCTGGCGCTGGGTGCATGGATACTGACAGTGGGTTGGTTTGGCTTTAATGTCATGAGCGCGCAAACCATGGATAAAATGAATGGCCTGGTAGCCATGAATTCACTGATGGCCATGGTAGGTGGTACTTTGGTCGCATTCACACTTGGCAAGAATGATCCCGGATTTGTTTATAACGGGCCACTGGCGGGTCTGGTCGCAGTTTGTGCCGGTTCTGATCTCATGCATCCCTTGAGCGCTTTGCTTACAGGTGGAATAGCTGGCGCCATCTTTGTCCGGATGTTTACCTGGACCCAGAATAAATGGAAGGTTGATGACGTGCTGGGTGTCTGGCCCCTGCATGGCCTGTGTGGTGCCTGGGGTGGTATTGCCGCTGGCATCTTTGGTTTGAAGTCTCTAGGTGGCCTTGGCGGCGTCAGTTTTATGTCGCAATTACTGGGTACTGCTATAGGGGTTGCTATTGCCTTCGGCGGCGGCTATGTCATCTACGCCAGTCTGAAAAAATTCATAGGCATACGCCTTGATCCTGAAGAGGAATTTGAAGGTGCAGATTTGGCTATACATAAAATCTCATCGACTGCAGAACGTGAAACCAGTTGGTGATATCGAAAAAATGGGCAAATAAAAATTTGCCCATTTTTGATGTCGGCCCAGCTTCAACCATCACGCATGGGTTTGAAAATATCATGCTCATGCATTTGGAAGCGTCCGCCGTCTTTGACTTTCGCCAGGTCTGCAAAGAAAAATTTCAACGTATGGCTTATGGTGGGGAAGGCGATATCATCCCAGGGAATCTGCTCTTCTGAGAATATGCCTACTTCCAGGCTTTCGACACCTGCGGCGTAATTTAAATCCAGCAAGGTGGCGCGATAAAATAGATGTACCTGATGCACATGTGGCACATTCAATATAGAGAATAGTTCATGCAATTGGATATTGGCGCCAGCCTCTTCTTCAGTCTCGCGCTGCGCGGCTTGTGCCGTGGTCTCTTTGTTTTCCATGAAGCCAGCAGGCAAGGTCCAGAAACCCAGGCGTGGCTCTATCGCGCGCTTACACAGCAAAACCTTAGTGGCGCCATCTTCTTCCCATACCGGGATGGAACCTACCACCATCTTGGGGTTTTGGTAGTGGATCGTGCCACAAGCCGTGCAAACAAAGCGTTCACGGGTATCATCGACAGGGATTTGCAAGGTCACCGGGGACGCGCATTCGGAACAGAATTTCATGAGCAAAAGAGTCAAAATTGGCGAATCTGCAGAGTGTAACATCTGTCCGCACAAGTACGGCAAAAGTCCTGTTCCTAGAAAAGGATTGCGCAGAGCAGCAAAACCATGTATAGTTTCATTCTTCAGACGCGGGGTGGAGCAGTCTGGCAGCTCGTCGGGCTCATAACCCGAAGGTCGTAGGTTCAAATCCTGCCCCCGCAACCAAGTATTCAAGCCCTTGATTAGAAATGATCAAGGGCTTTTTGCTATGCTCTTGTTAGACACAAACAAGCATGGGGCTCATGTTCCATGGTGTTGAGTGAGATGGGTTCTTGCATTGAGGTGTAGCGTTTTTGGTGTAATAAAAGCAATTTCTTGTTCGTCAATAAGTGTGAATAATGGTTGTCAGGACTTCTTTTGCAAGCCCTGATTTTTTTTAGTCAGTATTGTTTGATGAGTGCTTGAGTCAACATGGCAGTTCCTTGTAGTTATATGGACCAAGTTGCCTGGTTGGAGTTGCGCCAGCAATTATGGCCGGAAAATACCATGGAAGGGCATTTGTTGGAGATGTCCGAGCTTTTGCAGTTGCCAGATAGATTTGCACAGTTTATCGAATACGACGAATCCGGTCTGGCTTTGGGCATGATTGAAGTATCTCTCAGAAGTGATTATGTGAATGGGACGGAGTCATCCCCAGTAGCTTTTCTTGAAGGTTTGTTTGTCCTGCCCCAGGCAAGAAAAAGAGGAGTCGCCAGAATATTGCTTGCTGAGGCTGAACTATGGGCCAAGCGTATGAGGGCTAGTGAATTTGCTTCGGATGCGCTACTGGAAAACACCGTTAGTCATGACATGCATGCTGCACTCGGCTTTGTGGAGACTGAAGAAGTGGTTTATTTTAAAAAAAGCTTGCTCGACGTGAAGTCGTGACGCGAAGAAATCATTGCCTATTCTGAGTGGCTGGTGGAGCGAATGAAAAATAGTCTCCATGCCTAAAAAGGTGAGACATCGCGTTTTTTTGTCGATCGCCATATTCTCCAGGTTGTCATGGCGAAACAGAGTTGCGGGCTGTGAACAATACTTATCTACTATGACATCAACAATAAAAACGGATACTGCAAGTCAGACAACTTCAGATCTTAGAATTCATTTACCATTTCTTGATGGTATGCGTGCGCTGGCGGCATTGTGGGTGATGCTGGGGCATGCGCACTTGTTTGCCTATGGCTGGTTGAGTCATACTAATTTACTCATGAAGCCCTGGAATGTTTTTCTGTATTTGCACTTGGCTGTCGTGGTATTTCTGGTGCTGTCAGGATTTTGCCTGGCCTTGCCTGTGGTGCGAAATAAGCTGGTCTTGCGGCAAACTTATAGAGAATTCTTGCAATCAAGGGCAATGAGGATTCTGCCACCTTATTTTGCTACCCTGATATTGATTTTGATTATTAATTACTTTTTCCCTATCGCTACCTGGGCGCGTAATTCATCAGGTCTGACATCCAGTATTCCATGGCAAGTTTTGGCAGTCAATTTTAGTTTGATGCAGGATTTTTTTCCGCAATCCAATACCATTAACGGGCCATTCTGGAGTATTGCGACTGAATGGCACCTGTATATGTTTTTCCCCGCCTTGATATTGATTTTGCGTCGCTTTGGCGGTCTTGCGCTTTTGTTTGTGGCAACTGCAGCGGCATGGGGTTTGGTCTGGGTGGCTGATCATCCTCCTGCTTTTCTTTTTGAAAATCAGATCAGTATTTTACATCCACCTTATTTCTGTTTTCTATTTGGAATAGGAATGTTTTCCGCGTGGCTGGTATTTGGGCAAACAACTCAAGAAAGAGTAAGAAAAAGAGGTCTGATTTTTTCATTGGTCGGCGCGGTATTTATCGTTTACTTTTTGTATTTGATACAAAAATTTTCTATTTATGACGCGCGTAGTGCAGGGGCTTTTTTTGATAGGGCGAGAATAATCGATACCGTCTTTGCCGTAGTTGTTGCAGTTTTCCTGGCATGGCTGGCGAGAGGTACATCGCGCAATTGGATAAGAAAATTTCTTGAGTTGAGAGTATTTACAGAAATAGGCAAGTTCTCCTATTCACTCTATCTTGTGCATATCCCTATTTTCGCGATCATCCATCACTATATTGAGGAGATGCATTTGTCGTTGAATTTGCAGCATCTGCATTTCATCTTGCTCAGTGTTTGCGGTACGCTTGCTACTCTGGCTTTTGCGTGGGGATTTGCCAGAATTTTTGAAACTCGCTTATGGCTGGACCTATTAGTCAGGGTGTCCAAATTGCCGGTGAGAGGCTTGCTTCAAACGCGTAGTCAATGATGGCGCACGTACTGTATCCTGGATTTGTATATATATTGTTCATAGTGGTGATTTGGCTGGAGCGCACATATCCTTTAATTGTCTCTGGCTGCAGCAACTGGCAATGTCAATGGTTGTGGGCTGAGTGCTTTTTTTGCGGTCCTTGTATGTGCTGTGATGTTGATTAGCTTGCCAGTTGCTTGCAAGGCAGATGTGCCAGTTTTAAAGATACTGACGACATCTGCTTGTTTTTTTGCCTGATCTTGCATGGATTCTGCTGCAGCAGCAACTTGTTCCACCAGGGCAGAATTTTGTTGGGTGGCATTATCCATTTCAATAATTGCCTGATTGATTTGTTCTATGCCTGCTGTTTGTTCCACGCTGGCAGAACTTATTTGTGACATGATATCTGTCACACGCTTAACGCTGGCTACGACTTCATCCATGGTCACGCCAGCTTCGTCTACCAGTTGGTTGCCGATGTCAACTTTTGCGACTGAAGTGTCAATTAGCAATTTGATTTCTTTTGCGGCAGTTGCAGAGCGCTGAGCCAGATTACGAACCTCCGTGGCAACGACAGCAAAGCCGCGTCCTTGTTCCCCTGCGCGCGCCGCTTCTACGGCAGCATTTAATGCCAGGATATTGGTTTGAAAAGCAATACTGTCGATGACGCTGATAATGTCGACTATTTTCCTGGATGATTCGGCAATGGATGACATGGTGCTGACCACGCGGGAGACTACATTGCCGCCCTTAAGGGCAGTATCTGAAGCGTTTTGTGCCAACTGATTTGCTTCACGGGCATTGTCGGAGTTTTGTTTGACCGTACTGGTAAGTTCTTCCATGGAAGATGCCGTTTCTTCCAGTGCGCTAGCCTGTTGTTCGGTTCGGGCGGATAAGTCCTGGTTGCCCGAGGCGATTTGTACTGAGGCGGTGGCAATTGCATCTGTGCCATTGCGTACCTGGGTAACGATGTCTATCAAATTCTTATTCATATGGGACAATGCACGGAAGAGTGACCCCATTTCATCCCTGCCGGTAATATCAATGGTGCTGCTCAGGTCGCCACTTGCCACGTTTTTTGCGATTTTTACTGCTGTGTTAATGGGTTTAATGATGCGCCTGGTGATGGACCAGGCAATAAATGCGCTGGTTATGGTCGCAAATATACCTACGACTATCATTAATTGATTTGCTGATTCTGCCGTTGTTTTTGTTTCCTTGGCTGACTCCGTCATCAACTCTTCCTGAAACTTGATGAGTACCTCCATTGCTTCCTGATAGGTGAGTTGCCGGGGTCTGACTTCTTTGAAAAGCAAGTTGTGAGCAGCTTCCTTGCTGCCTGATGTCACTAACCGCACCATTTCATCTCTGGATGGTGTGTATAGTGCACGTTGTTCCAGCATTAATTTAAAAAGCTCTTTGGCTTTTGGGTGGTGAATGGAAGTGGATAGCCTGTCAATTTCAATGCTGATTTCCGCTGATGATTTTTGTATGCTGTCGATCTCTTTTTTAATGTCGGCAAAATCACCCATTAACAAAATATTCCGCAAATTGCGAGCCTGTAAGTTCACATTGTTGATGGTTTTATTCAGAAGGTAAATCTTTTTGTAGCGGTCGTTTACTGTGAGGTCAATCTCACTATTGAGTAAGCTGAGGCGAGATATGCCTACGGCGGCGACGACTAAAAGCAGGCAGATGATCACAGAAAAACCTAAATACAGACGCTGCCCAATTTTTAGATTGACGATATTCATTTTAGATATCCTCTGAAGAGCTGCTTGCCTAGTCCGGATTGGCAGCGGTGCCTGATGCAGGGCGGGTTTGGGTGCTGCGTTTATGCTTTTGTGGTGTTGCGGTGGAGAAATAAGGAAATTATCTTTTTACAATTTAAATTGCATTTTACACATCGCTGACAAATAAAGTCCATGCGAAATAATTAACTGTATGTTTTATGCAAAAAAGATAATTTTTTGTGAATGTGTATCGCTGACTGACGGGTTGCTATATTGGCAGTCTGGATCAGATGGTTGTGATTTGAAAATCTGAATGTTGAGTTGAGCTAGTCGGGCAAGAGGAAGTGTTATATCTATAGAGTGCGGGTCACCAACTGCTCCTAGACCGCTTGCGCCGGTATTTGTCAATGTGGGATTGACCCTGGATTCCATCGATACGGATGAAGATTTATCCATTTATCATTTCTGTTTTTCATGTCAGTCAGCATGCTTTGATGAAATACTGTGTCGTATCAGAGTCGCGGGCATAGCATGCATGTACCGGACTAGTGTGACCAATAAATCCATTGAAGTCTGACCAGCTATTCTGTTAAACGCTGACCAGTTCGCGAACGCCTGGATAGCATTGCTATCTCTTGAGCATCCTGCAAATCCCTAATTGTTGAATATTCTTATTCAATCAGACGGCAAATTGCCAAGTGAATCAGTCACCCATTCGCATCCCAAACTGGACACCCTGTCGCATTTCAAAGTGGACACCTAGTCGCCTGATCAGACATTTTTGAGTCAAACAATTAAGTTTCAATGTAATAGAGGTACTCAAATCTAGGGAGAAAGTGAGGTGTACTGTCAATAGCGGACACTCATGTTCTAAGCTGCCTGTGAGTGCCGATTAAAATTTTCAGCAAATAAGGCTGGCGATATATTGCCAAGACGCGAGTGACGTCGCTGGCGGTTATAAAAGCTTTCAATGTATTCCTGGATAGCCGCCTGTGCATCAGCACGTGTTGCATAGCGCTGATGATGTATCAGTTCATTTTTCAGGCTTCCCCAGAAACTCTCCATGGGCGCATTGTCATAGCAGTTTCCCTTGCGTGACATGGATGCCCTCATGCCAAATTGCTCCAGCAACTCCCTGTAACTCAGGG